>CAZUFU010000170.1:0-2508 GCA_964619875.1 uncultured Oscillospiraceae bacterium | reverse complement strand
ATGCATGAGGTGAGAACCGGCGGTTTCGAGGAAAGAAAAGGCGCATGGCAGGCTCTCATTGACGCCCGCAGTGCAGGCCTTGTGACGGCCATAGGTATATCAACCCACCATATAGATGTGACCATGCAGATGGCTCACATCCCTGAATGCGACGTTGTCTTCCCCCTTATAAACTATGCATCCATGGGCATCCGACGCGGCTCAGAGGCCGGTACCTGTGATGAGATGCTGGAAGCCATCAGAGCATGCCGCAGAGCAGGAAAAGGCGTTTTCACCATGAAGGTTTTCGGCGGCGGCAACCTGACAGATAACTACCAGAAGGCACTGAACTACGTGTTTTCCAAAGAGGAAATCCAGTCGGTGATGATAGGATTCGGCAGTAAATCGGAAATAGACGATATAAGCAGCTATCTCGAAGGGATCATGCCGGCAGACTATAACCCGGACACCTCCCACAAGAAAATGCGCATAAACCAGGAAGACTGCGAAGGATGCGGCAGCTGCATGAAAGTCTGTGCTTCCAAAGCGATTTATTACAATAAAAACGGGCTGGCCGAAATCGACCAGTCCCGGTGTCTGACCTGCGGTTACTGCAGCTATGCCTGCCCTGTGCGAGCGGTTATCAGGTATTAATTATATCATGCCAGCAGATACAGATCGTCCAGACCCAGAAGGTCCATAAGTACCCATATTGCATCGTTTACATCACGGCGAGTGTTGAAGTAGCCGAAACTGAAACGTGTAAGCCCATCGGAGGTTCCCATGGCCTCCATGAGCATAGGCGCCTCCAATGTTCCGGACTTTACAACTATGCCGTTCTTTCTCATATGAAGCTTTACATCTTCCGGTGTAAACCCTTCTACCTTTACAGCCACAGTCGGAATTCTCACCCCCGTGCCGAAATCCCCGAAAACAGTCACCTTGTCCATAGACTGAACGGACTCGAAGAAACGCTTTGCCAGCCTGTGAGGGAATATGGAAATACCGTAGATTCCCTTTTCCTTGATGAAATCCAGAGCTGCGCGGAATCCGCCGTAAATCTCAGGCTTTATCTCTCCGATGCTGTCCACAAGCTTACCGTCAAGAGCGAGTCCCTCTTTCAGGCATATTCCGCCGATGCCGTAAGGTCCCATAAGTTTCTTGTGTCCCGCAAAGCAGAAAACATCCGCTCCCAGGGTATCAAGATTTATTTCGCAAGCTCCCGCTGTCTGGGAACCATCGCAGATTACCATAAGCTTATGCCGTCTTGCTATGGTGCCGATAATCTCCATATCGTTGATGTTGCCGGTCACATTGGAGCCATGGGACAAGACAATAAATCTCGTATTATCCTTTACAGTTCCCTCGATATCCTCATATTTCAGCCGTCCATAGCTGTTGACTCCTATGTAGGTGACCTCCGCGCCTTCAGCTGTGAGGTCATCAAGAACTGAAACTGTGGAGCTCTGCTCCATTACCGTTGAAATCACATGATCACCCGGCCTGATAAGGCTTCTGAGCACAATATCCATAGCCTGAAACTCGTCGTGAGTAAAGATAATATTCTCAGGGTTTTTCATGTGGAAAAGCTCTGCAAGCTTTGCCTTTGCAGTTTCTGCGTCAGCAGACTGTGCTGCCTTTACGCTTTCCGGCTTTACCGCCGTAGTGTATGCATTGTTAAGAAAAATCATAGTTTGACCTTTATTCTTTCTTTTATGAGGTGCGTTATCTTATAACTTTGACGTGGAGGTTTTCCATAAGCGCCAGAGCCCTCTCTCCCATCTCCGGATCGTTGGAAGCCACGCAGGATGCGTCCACTGTAATAGGCACCTCCGGCATTGCCGCCTTGGCAATAACCATATTGGAAATAACGCAGATGTTGGTCACAACTCCGGCCAGCTCTATACTTTCATACTCGTCGGCTCTGTCCCTGAGATAGTCGCCCAGTTCCATAGAGCCGAAGGTCGGCTTGGAAAATACCATGTCCTGTTCTTTCTTAAGTCCTGCAACCTTCCCGTAAAGATCCCAGCCTGCTTCACCCTTGATGCAGTGAGGTACCGGAAGATTGGTTCCCTCCTGGGTTTCCATGTAATTCTTGCCGTGGGTGTCCATGGTGAAAATCACCTGTCCTTCCTCTCCATAGCCCCGGTACGTTTCTATTTTGGCTGCAATGCTGTCCTCAATGTCCACCGCTCCCGGAAATCCCAGTGAGCCCGTAACGAAGTCGTTCTGATAGTCCACTACAATTAAAAGTTTCTTTTTCATTTTATTCTCTGCTGCCTCCTGAATTTTCAATTAAAGTTCTTCCAGCATCTTTGCCGGATTCTCCGCTGCCTTCACCTTGCCGAAGGCCTTTTCTATTATTCCGTTTTCATCGATTAAATATGTGGTTCGGACCACGCCCATGGTCTTTTTGCCGTACATATTCTTTTCCTGCCATACATCATAGGCCTTGATAGCCGCAAGCTCTGTGTCGGCCAGCAGCACAAAAGGCAGACTGAACTTTTCCTCAAACTTTTTATGTGATGC
>CAZUFU010000169.1:0-2542 GCA_964619875.1 uncultured Oscillospiraceae bacterium | reverse complement strand
CTTCTGTGAGGGCTTTTCTTGTGGCCGCCGCAATGCGTGCATGACGGTCATAAATCGTATCCTCCATCTCGAAATAATTCTCCAGAGCAGCTCTCAGCCCGTTAATGTCGCTTACAGGCATGGTATAAGGGAAAGCCTGCTTTTCGTAGTAATCCTTAAAGAGCAGGATATTTGCATAAAAGGCCGCTATTGGAGTCTTGCGGTCCTCCATGGCCTTGAATGCTCTGTCGCTTACCCACAGCATGGTCAGTCCCGGAGGACATGAAAGGGCCTTCTGTGAGCCGCCGCAGAGTATATCTATTTTACTGTTGGAAAGATCCAGAGGTTCACCGAACATTCCCGCCACTGAGTCAGCAACGGTCATGATACCGTAACAATCAAGAAGCTTGCTTATCTCCTCCACATCGTTAAGTACACCGCTCGGAGTATCACAATGAACCACGGTAGCATATTTAAAATTGCTGTCTTCCTTAAGGAAAGTCTCCAGTTCGGAGAGTTCTACCGGTCTTCGGTAATCAGAAACGAAAGATACAGGCTCACCGCCGTAGATTTTAACAAAGTCGGCAAACCCTTTGCCGAATACTCCATTATCGATTACCAGCACTCTGTCCCCGGGTTCTGTCAGAGAAGCGCATGCTGCCTCCAGGCCGAGAATCCCTTCTCCGCCCAAAATCAATGCTTTATTCTCCGTATGCATTGCTTTTGAGAGCATCTCGCAGGTCTCCTTATAAAAATCAAAAAATGCCGGGTCAAGGTCAGGATTGGTACATTCCAGACTCCTTGCCATTCTTACATTTTCTCTGACCTGAGTAGGTCCTGCCGTCATAATCTTATACATGATGCTACCTCCGGATTGTTTTTCATTTTATTATCTATGAATTATTCTCTGATTAAAGTGCCTTTACATACTTTCTCAGCTGCTGGATAAATGCCAGAACTATAATTCCTGCAACTCCCACCTGTATGATGTTTCCCGGTACAGAACCAAAAGGTGCAACCCAGTTTCCGTACAGAATCACCTCAGCGAAATAATATCCTACAATCTTGATCACGATTGCAAGGAGAATGGAAACGATGTTGTTTACTGTGGCATTGGCGAAAGGCTTCTTTTCTGCCATAAGACCTACCACATATCCCATGGCTCCTACTATCACGAAGGTGAACGGTGCCCATGAGGTCCAGCCGCTGAACAGGTCAAAAAGTCCCATTCCAAAAGCTCCTGCCAACGCTCCGGTCTTGCGGCCATATAGCATTGCAGCCACGAAAAGAGGCACATTGCCCAGATGGATAAGTCCGCCGGAGCCCATAAAAGGCAGTCTGATGTTTATAAGCCAGGTTGCTACATATGTAAGCGCAATGAAAATTGCGCATATTACCAGTTCGTATGTCTTATTTCTGTTATTTGCGTTTGCAGTATGATTTGTCATATCGGTCACTATTATTCCTCTTCTTCTTATTTTGTCGACGATATAATAATACCTCAAAAGTGACCACTTTAAAATAGGCAATTTTTTATTTTTTCACATATACACTTTTGTCAATATGCAAATTATTTGAAACTGTAATCTTTATTTTTTAATTATTTTGTATATACAGAATAAGTTCTGCCTTCATTTTCCCGGCTGATTGGTCTATATTTTCTATTTACGCCAAGCACCTCAGGTAGTATAATATGCGAAACAAAAGGAGGATGCACGTATGGATATTAACTCTACCATAAAGACTCTTGAGAAAAAACATTACAAAGTATCGTATTTCGCAACGTCAGAAGAAGCTGCGTGCTACCTTGACAATCAAATAGACGGAAAAACTGTCGGTTTTGGCGATTCGTACACGCTTGATAATCTGAACCTATACGAAAGACTTTCAAAACATAACAAGGTATATGACCCCAATCAGTGTCAGGATAATGATGGTTTCCTGCAAATTGCCAAGAAATGTCTTACAACAGATGTGTTTCTGACCTCCGTCAACGGCATGTCCGAAACAGGCGAGATGGTAAATATAGATGGTACAGGTAACAGGATAGCCGGCTCTCTTTTCGGTCACGACACGGTATACTTTGTTATCGGGACAAACAAGATAAGGCCAACACTTGTTGATGCCATCTATAGAGCCAGAAATATTGCCGCTCCCCATAATGCAAAGAGACTTGGTCTTTCAACTCCATGCGCTATGGCCGACAATAAGAGATGCTACAGCTGCAATAGTGCAGACAGAATCTGCAACGCTCTCACCATTTACTACCGAAAAATGAACGATATAGATAATGTTGAAATCATTTTAATAGACGAGGCTTTGGGATACTGATCGGTCTATATTTCTTTGTTTTTTACAAGCTACAAAAGCCCGCAACACTTTATCATGCTACGGGCTCTCTTGTTCTATTTATTCTGTTCACGCAGTCGCTTCCTTGCCAATCGCTGCCGCTCTTGGGGAAGCTTTGCGAAAGTTCGCCTTACGAAAGCAAAGCTTTCGAGTCTCACTTTATTCGATAATCTCAGTTACTACGCCGGATCCTACTGTTCTGCCGCCTTCACGG
>CAZUFU010000168.1:0-2547 GCA_964619875.1 uncultured Oscillospiraceae bacterium | reverse complement strand
CTTCCGGTTGCGGGATCCAGGGGAATCTGTCCGGAGGTAAACAAAAATCCTCCGCACACAATTGCCTGGGAGTAGGGCCCGATGGCAGCAGGCGCTGCCTCCGTTGAAATTTTGTTTGGCATGGGAGTTCCTCCTTTGGTATTTTTCAGTGAATCGATACTGACAATACTAATATAGCGGATTAAAATATTTCAGTCAATAAAAATTTGTTTATTCATCTGTTTTTCATTTATCTGCACAATTTCGACCCGCTGATTTTGTGGTTATAGCTAAAACATCCAAAAGGGATTGCATATTTATTAAGAAGGTAGTATGATATACATAATCTTATACGACAATGGAGTTTATCAACGTGTGCAAAAATGGTATTGTTCTTACCCCGGCCGACAGGATCGTACTGGAATCCTACCGAAACCTCTGCGAGGGAATGGCCAATTATCTGGGAGACGGATATGAAATTGTGCTCCATTCTTTGGAGAATCTAGACAGCTCAGTTATCAAGATTATTAACGGGTATCATACTGGCAGAAAAGAAGGTGCCCCCATTACGGATCTGGCACTTCGCATGCTTGAAAACATTCGTGAAAAGGGCGATGTCGGGTATATTGCCTATTTTTCCAGGAACAAAAAGAACGAGCCTCTTCATTCCACCACCATAACGATCCAGGGGGAGGGGGGGCGAATCATCGGACTGCTGTGCATCAACTTCTACATGAATACGCCTCTGTCTACTATGCTGGAGCACTGGACCGACAGGGAGAGCGCCAAGCACAGTCTGCCTGGAGAGACGTTTGTGAATGCGTCAGAGGATCTGATCCGGGAGACTGTTAACGCAATACGGGCAGAAGTCCTCGCTGATGAGGCCGTCAGTGCAAGCAACAAAAACAAAGAGATTGTTTCCAGACTTGCTGCAAAGGGAATCTTCAAGCTGAAGGACAGCGTGGTGCAATGCGCACAGATGCTGAACATCAGCCGGAACACCGTGTACATGCATATCCGCAACGTGCGCGATGATGGAGAATAATCCTGAACGATTGTCCGTTCTGCGGTAAATTATATCAGGCGGCAAGAGGAACGAATATAATCACAAAAGAAAAGAGGTTGCCTCGTTTTGAGACAACCTCTTTTTGCTGGCTTTAGTGGTTTTTCTGGAGGATATCTGCGGCTTTGCCATGGGTCAGCTCATCGTAGGCGATCAGCATGGTTTCCATGGCGTAGATCATGGCTTCCTCCTGGATGTCAAACCGGGCGTTGTGGGCAGGGTATTGGGCCTTGCCGGGGGCGCTGATTCCCACATTGAAGAATGTGGCGGGGCGCTCTTTGGCGTAATAGGCAAAATCCTCGGCGGCCATAATGGGCGGGGAGGAGACGGCATGGATGCCGCCAGCGCGCAATGCGTCCGCCAGAAGGGGCGTGACCGTGTCGTCGTTGTAGAGGGAGGGGTAGCCGGGATGGAGGAGAAATTCGCACCGGCACTCCTTAGCCATGGCGATGTTTTCGGAAAGCCGTTTGGCCCGCTCCACCAGCTTTTCGGCAGATTCCCGGTCATGGCTGCGGAAGCACCCTTCAATGACGGCGCTTTCGGGGATGATGTTGTGGACACTGTGCTTACCCGCGGAAATGTGGCTCAGGTTCATGGTGGCGGATTTCAGGGCAGGCACGGTCCAGCCGATCAGCTGATTCAGAGCCTCGATGATCAGCGCGGCAGTGGAGATTGTGTCGATGCAATTGCTGGGGAAGCCGCCGTGGCCGCCCTTGCCGGTGATCCGGATTTCAAAATCATCGTAGGAGGCGGTACGGGGGCCGCTGTCCGCCACCACGGTTCCCAGAGGCTGCTCACCGGCGCAGTGCCAGGCAAGACAGTAGTCCACGTCGTCCAGTACGCCGTCCTCCACGATCATTTTTCCGCCGCCGGGGGCCTTCTCCTCCGCCTGCTGGAACACAAATTTGATGGTTCCCAGCACCTTCTCCCGATGGGTGGAGAAGTATTCGGCCAGACCCATCAGCACGGCGGTGTGGGCGTCGTGGCCGCAGGCGTGCATCACGCCGGGATTCCGGGAGGCAAAGGGAAGGCAGGTTTCCTCGGCAATGGGAAGCGCGTCGATATCGCAGCGCATCAGAATGACAGGGCCGGGCTGCCCGGAGGTGAGAATACCCACGGTGCTGTTGCCCCGAATGCCCTCCATCATAGGAATGTGGAGCCGCTCCAGATTTGTACGAACCCATGCGGCGGTGTTCTCCTCGTGGAAGGAAAGCTCCGGATACCGGTGAAGCTCCCGGCGCATGGAGCACAGCGAATCAAAATAGGAAGCGGCGATTTCTTTGTAATGTGTCATGTGACTTCCCCCTTAAGAAAACCGGACGCGGGAAATGCATCCCAGGCCCGGTTTCATATGTCAAAACGCAATTACAGGACAGACACAATCAAAAGTGCAATCACAGCGATCACAACGGAGGTGCCCAGGGTAACGGCGTGCTCCTTGATCTTGGCCTTGCCTGCGGCGGGATCGTAGCAGCGGCCGTTCTTTGCATTGACCCGCATCTCGT
>CAZUFU010000167.1:0-2582 GCA_964619875.1 uncultured Oscillospiraceae bacterium | reverse complement strand
TACGCACGTGGATGGGCTTTATCGTAGACATCCTTGATTCTGTTCTTCGTAACCGCCAGATACGCCTGGGTTGCAGCTATATCTTCATGCCCCATGAGTTCCTGCAGCGATTTCACATCGGCCCCGTTCTGAAGCATATGGACCGCAAAGGAGTTTCTGATAATCTGCGGAGTCAGGCTTATATTGAGTCCTGCCGCCTCGCCGTACTCCTTCATGACCTTCCACAGGCCCTGCCTGGTCATAGACTCTCCCATGTAGTTGACAAACAGCACTTCACTTTCCTTACCGCGAAGCATCTTATCACGTACATCCAGCATGTAGTCCTCCATAGCCTTGCGGCAAAGCCTGCCCATAGGAATGATTCTGGCTTTGCTGTGGGAGCCATCGCATTTGACGAAGCCCATTCTCAGATTAACATCAGCAGTCTTCATCTGGATAAGTTCTGTAGCTCTGATTCCTGTGGCGTATAAAAGTTCCAGAATGGCTCTGTCCCTTATGCCTTTATGAGTATCATCGGGCAGGGACAAGAGCCGTTCTATCTCCTCTATGGAAAGGAATTCTATCTCTCTTTTTTCTATTTTAGGTGATTTAATATCTCCTGTAGGGTTATTGTTTACAGTTCCTGACTTTTGCAGATAATCAAAAAAAGTTCTTATTGAAGCCAGCTTCCTGTTTACGGTAGACCTGGAGCGTCCGGCTGTCTTGAGATTCATCAGAAAGGCTACCACCTCTGCATTAGAGGCCTCTGACGCATCCGCAAGTCCTCTTGCTTTGACAAAATCATCAAAATGCCTTACATCGCGAATATACGCCTGCACAGTGTTTGCAGACATCTTCTTTTCATTTTTCAAATACGCCTCGAACTGATCAATCCTCATGTCAGCGACTCCTTAAACAATTATTTCTGCATATCGGCCTATTCAGTATAGTCCTTTTTATGAAAATAATCAATCGAAAAATACAATTAGACGTCGAATTATGTAAACTTTTTTGCAAAATGACATGACCCGGTCAGAAATATACTGTTTTTGTGAAAGCTTTTGTGTCGCTTTCCTGGAGGATAAATCATGAAGATAAATTGCAGACTTATAGTGATATTGCTTTTTGCTCTGGCTGTCAGCATATGTGCAGGTTCTTTTTTTGAAGCATCCATGACCGGACAGGGAAAAGAGGAACTTGAAAATCTTCTGGGCAGCATGCTCCAGACGGATAACGGTGCCGGAGAAAATACCGGCTCATCTCTCTCATTCGGCCGCTGTTTCATCAGTCTTTTCGTTAAAAATCTTCTCGTTCTTATTATGGCCTGTATTTCCCCTGCAGTTTTTGTAACCCTGCCTGTGCTGCCTGTCTTCATCCTTCTCCGCGGCGTAGCCTTCGGATTTTCTGCCTCAATGACTATTGAAGTCGCAGGTCTTAAGGGAATATTATATATTGTCACCGCACTTCTTCCTCAGAACCTGATACAGCTTCCGGTCTACTGCTTTCTGGCTTCCCTGTCTCTTGATACAGGAATACAGCGTATCATGCAGTTTTCAGGGCGCAAAAGAAAGGCCCTGCATATGGATGCAAGGCGCTATATCCTTTTATTTTCAGCAGGCTTCGGTGTCATAACCCTTTCATGTCTGCTTGAGGCATTTCTTACAACCTCTATTTAGTACTCAGGTACATCAGCATAAACTCCGCACATTAATTAACAAGAGCCTTTACCATGAGTATTGCGATTATAGTTTTGGCATCATCAAGCTCACCGGACACAGCCATTTTAAAGAGCTTGTCAAGCTCAATCTCTTCAATATCGATAGCCTCGTTTTCATCAAAGCAGGTTTCCCCCGGAGTAAGTCCCGTACAAAGGTAAAGATAAAGCTTCTCCTCAGAATATCCTACAGAAGGATAAAACTCTGTCAAAAACTCCACCTTTGAGGCAGTATATCCGGTCTCCTCCTTAAGCTCGCGCACTGCCGCCTCGAGAGGCTTTTCACCCGGATCGATTTTTCCTGCAGGAACCTCCAGTATAACCTTTCCCGCAGGCTTTCTGTACTGTCTGACCATAACCAGCTTCCTGTCTTCCGTAAGAGCTGCTATGACAGCGCCTCCGTTATGCTCTATGATTTCTCTGTAGGATGTGCCTCCCTGCACGGTAACCTTGTCACGCCGCAGATTTATGATGGCACCTTCGTAAATTTTCTCAGATTTCAGTGTCTTTTCATCAAATGTCATGGTTGTCTCCCTTTATTTAATAACCTTCTCAATATCCTTAAGATACATACTGTAATCTTTACCCTCCCGGCGAAGTTTTAAAACATTCTGCAGTGCGGCAAAAGATTTTTTGTTGATAGGGAAAATTTTAAGTGACAGAGCTGCTATAAGGAAGCAGATGCTAGGCACCAGTATATACATACAGTCGAGCACTGTAATGACCGCATTGGATTGAACCTCCAGCGAGGCGTCAAAGCCTGCCATGTCCAGAGTGATTCCGAAAACCTGAACCATTATGGCTGTAATCAGAGTTCCCAGGACGGATACAAGGGACATTATATCGCCTTCTCTGCGCTGATTGTTTACATACTCATCCACTTCAACCA
>CAZUFU010000166.1:0-2631 GCA_964619875.1 uncultured Oscillospiraceae bacterium | reverse complement strand
CTTGTGTTTTTTAGGTTTGCTGCCGTTGTTATGATTTTTATGTGAATCATCTTCTTTCATTTCTTCTGCCGGCTCCGCCAGCAGCTCATCAACAGTCACTCCTAAAGCCCTGGCAAGGGGAGACAGCAGGGTTATCTCGGGATATCCCTCCCCTGTCTCCCAGCGTGAAACTGTCTTATTGCTGATATTGAGCAAATCCGCAAGCTGAGCCTGAGTAAGCCCCTTTTCTTTTCTTAAATCGGCAATTTTAGCTCCGAATTCATTATTGTTTAGCATAAGCTTTCCTCCCTTCTGCTATTATATCTTAAATCAGAGCAAAAGAAAAGCCTACCTATTCATCAAAGATTTTGTCTATGATTCGTAGATAAGCTTTTTTTAACACATTTTGGTGTCTTATTTTGTGATTTTCTCGTAAAACCGATCCAGAAGCACCTGAATTTTTTTCCTGAAAGCGATACAGACAAAGAATGCAATTACGGCGAAAAAGCCGATTACAATGGCGCCTGCATAGTTTTCCTCCATCATCATATCACCCATGAGCAGACATCCTATCATGCCTGGGAGCCTTCCGAGTGCTGAAATTATAATAAAAGGCTTAAATCTGATTTCTGAAACACCGGCGGCATAGCTTACCATATCTTTTGGAAGCCCCGGTATAAGATACAGGAAAAAAACTATGGTGTACATCTTCTTTGAGTTCAGGCGTTCTATATAGTAGGCCATCTTTTCCTCACCGAAGAAAATATGGAGGAAATCTCTCCCCAGAACCTTGGCAAGCATGAAGGAAATTGCCGTTCCGGCCACAGCTCCTGTCATGGCAAAGAGAAGCGCCGGCCAGAAACCATATATATATCCTGCAGCCATCTGGAAAACCTGTCCCGGTATGATGCTTATTACTATCTGGACAATCTGAAGCCCGATGTATACGAAGATTGACTCGGTCTCATACTTTTCGAGAAAGGCTACAACGTCATCTATGCTTTTAAAACCCCTCAGCCAGTCACCGTGAAAAAACCACAGGTACAGCGGTATTCCCACCACGATCAATACAAGCAGTGTAATCTTAACAACGGAAAGAATGACGCGCCGTTTGTTTTCTTTTTCTGCTTTTTTTATATTCTCAACACCCATTTTATACCCCTTTGATTAGAGTTCTATTAACCCTTTCTTAAGTAGTGTGTCTACTGATTTAATAACCCCGAATTTTGAGTGCTCATAAGTAAGTCCGCCCTGGAAATAGGCGATGTATGGTTCACGCATAGGAGCGTCTGCAGAAAGCTCGATAGTTGAACCCTGCACAAAAGCACCGGCTGCCATGATTACCTTATCTTCATAACCAGGCATATCTCCAGGTACAGGAGCTACGAAACTGTCAACAGGAGCGGCAGCCTGAATACCTTCGCAAAAAGCGATCAATTTAGCCGGATCTTTGAATTTTACAGACTGAACGATATCGGAGCGGATGTCTCCAGCCTTAGGAGATACTTCAAAGCCAAGCTTTTCATAAACCTTTCCGCAGAGGACAGCACCTTTAAGTGCGCCATTTGCAGCACGAGGTCCAAGAAAGAAACCCTGAAACATGGTTCTTGTCTGGCCATAAGTAAGGCCGCATTCGCCGCCAATGCCCGGACATGTCATGCGGTACTGAATCTGATCGATAAGGTCCTGTCTGCCGGCAATATAAGCGCCGCTGAGGGCAAGACCGCCGCCCGGGTTCTTAATAAGTGAAGATGCCATAACATCTGCACCTACATCGGTAGGTTCCTTCGTGTCGAGGAATTCGCCGTAAGAATTGTCTACCATCTTGACAATGTCCGGATTAACTTCTTCGATTGCCTTCATAAGCTTTCCGATTTCATCCATGGATATGGCTTTTCTCCAGGAATAACCTGTAGCGCGCTGGGCGGTAATCATTCGTGTTTTATCAGTAATTGCGGCCTTTACTCCTTCGATGTCAATGGAGCCGTCAGGTAGCAGATCAACCTGCTTGAAAGTAACGCCATAGTCTCTCAGAGAGCCGTTGCCCTTTTCATAATTTGTGATACCGATTACTGTCTGAAGTGTGTCGTAAGGCTCACCTGTTGCGTAAATCAGCTCGTCTCCCGGTCTTAAAACTCCCAGAAGCGTAGTTGCAAGTGCATGTGTACCGTTTACAAAAGTTGTTCTCACAAGGGCTGCATCCGTGTGGAAAACATCAGCGAAAGTCTGTTCAATTGCTTCCCTTCCTGCATCATCGTAGCCATAGCCTGTCTTCCAGCCGAAGTGCATATCGCGGATGCGGTTCTTTTGGAATGCTGACAGCACTTTATATTGGTTATAGGCCATAATATCGTCGAGCTTTTCAAACTCACATCTTACTTCGTCTTCAGCCTCTGCCACCAGTTTCAGTACTCTTTCGTCAATTCCAAACTCGTCTATTAAAAATTGTTCTGTTAAATTCATTGGTGTAAATCTCCTATTTTTCTGTCCTTTCTGTTTCCCATTCCATATCTTTTACCAGATCCCGTTTTACATTCATCTTCTGACGTGCATAAAGCTGGGTTGTTGTCACCTGCTCGTGATCCAGCAATGCAGCTACATCAAAAATTGAGTTGCCCCGGCCTATAAGGCTGGTTGCCGCGGTTGCTCTCA
>CAZUFU010000165.1:0-2665 GCA_964619875.1 uncultured Oscillospiraceae bacterium | reverse complement strand
GGAGCGGGAGCGCCGGAATCTGGAGCAGTCCGTGCTGTTCTGCCAGGAGCTTCAGAGCATGGACGTTCCCATCACCGCCCTGGATGCAGACGCCATATTGGACAGAATGGAGGCTCTGGAAAAGGGCGGAACCTGCTTCCAGAACAAACATACCCAGGATGTGCGGGTACATTACATTGCCCCGGGCATTGTAACGGTGGGAATGGTGGCGCTGATGATCTGCCTGAGCGCGCTGATGATCTGGGTCTACCGGGTTTCCCCGGAGGATGCCCCGCCGGTGGGGTTCCTGTGGCTGCTCATTGGCCTGTTCGCTGCTGTGGGTACCGGCGTTGTGCTGGCCTTTACCCAGCGGATTGGGGAAATACGGAAAGGAGAGATGGAAGATGCAAAAAACTACTAAGAAAAAATGGACGGCCATTCTCTGCGCCGCTATTATTGTGGGGCTGCTGGGGCTGTTCCTGGCTGCCATTCTGTTCCCCCTCATTGGGCAAGCTGTGGGGGAGGCCGTCGCCATGGGCTTCCTGCTGGTGTACGGCCTGGGGATCGTCGCCGTCATTGTGGGGGTTCTTGTGGCTCTGCGCCAGCGTCTGCGGGAGATCAAAGGCGGTGAGGAAGATGAAGCAAAGAAATATTGATGAAGATGCCCAGCTCAGGCGGCGGAAGGACGCGTTTCACAGCGCCGTGGTGTCCTCGCTGATGCTGTTTATCCCCGCTGTGGGAATCCTGATTCTGCTTCGGTACTATGCAGTCGGCGGCTTCTGGGGCACCGTCTTGCGGATCATTTCTGTGCTGGAACTGGGGGCGATTGTCCCCGTCTGGATATTACTCAAAAAAAGACTGAAAGAAATTGAAGGAGGAGAAGAAGATGCTGCTGCTGAATATTGATCATGTTCCCGGTCGGGAAATCCAGGCTCTGGGAATCGTAAAGGGGACTGTGGTGCAGTCCAAGAACATCGGCAAGGACTTTATGGCCGGTATGAAGACCCTGGTGGGCGGTGAGATCGTGGGCTATACCGAGATGCTGGTGGAGGCCCGCCAGATCGCCACCAAGCGGATGGTGGATGAAGCCACCGCCATGGGCGCCGACGCCGTCGTGAACATCCGGTTTGGCTCTTCTGCCGTGATGCAGGGCGCCGCCGAGGTCATCGCCTACGGCACGGCTGTGAAGCTCGTCTGACGCAAATTTGGCCTCCCGGTTCGGGAGGCCAAATGCATATATAGAACCCCAGGCGCAGCAGCCGGTCAAAGAGTGCAGATAAGACGGGCAAGCGCCTTCCAGTCGTCGCCTTCAAACTCATAGTGGCGGCAGCCCTCCGGGGCTTTTCCGGGGAGCAGCCCGGGGTCGGCAGGGGCCTGGGCCGAAGGGGTCATGCCGGTGTGCATGTACAGCGTGGCAAGCCCCAGGGCTGAGGCGCCCGCGATGTCCGTCTCCCGGTCGTTGCCGATCATCAGGCACTTGCCGGGGTCCAGCTGCCGGCTCTCCAGCAGGGCGCGGAAGAATCTGCTGTCGGGCTTTCGGCAGCGGTAATCTGAGGACAGAAAAATGCCGTCCAGCTGCTCCCCCAAGCCCAGATGCCGCAGCTCGTAGGCGGTGAATACCTGCTGGGCGTTGCTCAGCAGCCAAAGGCGGAAGCCCTTCTTCCGGAGCAGCGCCAGGGCATCCAGCACGTCCGGGTACAGCCGGATGTAGTCGAAGGAGAGAATGCGGAAAAGCTGCGCGGCATTGATGCCCAGCTGCTCCGAATCCTCCGTGACGCCCTTGCACGCAAACAGCTCCGCCATCACAGTCTCAAAGGGGATATCCGGGAAGCATTCATAGCTCTGCCCCGCTTTGGCCTCCCGGGCGGCGATGGCAGTCTCAAAGGCCGTTTTCAGCTCCGGGCCGGTGTAGTGAGCACCGTAGAAGCCAAAGTAGATGGCGGTTTTTTCCCAGACCGCGTCGCTTTCCTCGGTGTGAATGTCTACCAGTGTGCCGTACAGGTCAAAAATCAGATCCGTATAGGTCATGGCCGGGCCCTCCATTTTATGATTTTTCCTTATGATAGCAAAGACACAAAACGAAGTCAAACAAAATACAATGTGCTTATCGGTTTTACTCAGCCTAAGGTGCACATTGTCAATGATCGCCGCGCAACCCTCGCCTCCCTCACTGAGGGAGGTGCCCGCAGGGCGGAGGGAGTGTCCTGCGTCTTGTGGGAATGGTCTATCGTACGGACGACACCCCCTCAGTCAGCGAAGCTGACAGCAGAAACAGTGGTATGATTGCCACCGGCAATCATGGAAATTCTGATTCGCTGCGCGGGGCACAACCCCAGAGGGGGAGCCGAGGGCGGGGCACAACCCCAGAGGGGGAGCCGAGGGAAAGAACCGTATTGCTGACAAAAGCCGATATGCACAAAATACAAAAACCGCTGCGGCTTTGCAGCGGTTTTTTGTGAGAAGGGCGCTCAGTCTCTGGTGTACAGCGCCGGGAAGCGCTTCCTGTCGGCGCCATAGCAGGCGGCGTACATGGCCAGCGCCAGAAGACCGCAGCACAGGAAGATGGACCACAGGAGGCTGTAATTTCCCTCGGCGACCATCAGAATGAAGCTGATGGCATACTGGGTCACAGAGAAGAAAACAGAGAACATCACGCTGACGATGCCGCCGATGCGGCCTCTGTGGG
>CAZUFU010000164.1:0-2667 GCA_964619875.1 uncultured Oscillospiraceae bacterium | reverse complement strand
ATTACAATCCTATTGACCAGCTTGTGGGATATCTGATTTCAGGTGACCCATCATATATCACAAGCTATAACAATGCTCGTACTCTCATCAAGGGAATTGAAAGAGATGAGCTTATTGCCGAAATGCTTAAAGAATACATCGGAAAATAAAACATACTCTTAGACGGGCAGAGTTCTGTCCGTCTATTTTTATGATGCGTAAGGGAGAACATGTAAGATGCGAAAAATTGGACTTGATGTAGGAGACAAAACCGTTGGAATTGCAGTATCTGATGAACTGGGATATACTGCTCAGGGAGTCATGACTCTGGAAAGGGTAGGCATTCGTAAGGATACAGGTAAGATACTGGATATGGTAAAGGAATACAACTGCGACACCATCGTAATAGGTCTTAATAAAAAGCTGGATGGTTCTGACAGTATTCAGACGGAAAAAGTTCAGGAGTTCAGAACTATGCTTGAAAACAAGATGAGAAGTACAGGAATGAAAGGCATTGAGGTAGTCTGGCAGGATGAGCGTTTTACAACTGTAATGGCAGAACGCGTGCTGATTGATGCCGATGTAAGCCGTAAAGACAGAAAAAAGGTTATAGACAAGCAGGCTGCAGTAATAATCCTTCAAAGCTATCTGGACAGCCACAGGGGTTAAAACCAAAGGATTAAAGAAAAAAAGGGGAGAGAAGAGTTATGAAAAATTTAAAGAAATTTACCACAGTATTATTATGTATCGTTTTGGCTGTAGCTATATTTTCCGCATGTGGAAATGCAGATACGGATACGAAGGAAAATATTGAAGGCATAGATGTTAATAAAATAAGCAACGGATACTTCAGCGTGACAGTTCCTGATTCATGGGAAGGAAAATATGTAACAATAATAGATGATGAAAACATTCAGTTATATCAGAAAGCCGCCTATGAAAGTTTCGGAGGAGGATGGCTATGTTCATTTGAAATGTTTAATGATGAAGGCTATAAAGAACTGCCAAGCTATGAAGTTTTAATTACCGGTGCTGAAACTGATGCCGGAACGAACCAGGTCCTGGAGGAACAAATTTATATAGTAACGTATCCGACAGATGTTCAGGCAGACCTTGAAGATGAAAATTCAACATCTGAATACTTCGAAATGTACGACCAGCTGCCACAGATTGTGGAAAGCTTCATACTTGAAGACTGACAGGGAATCCTCTGCTGGCCAGAATAAACTATTCCTTAAATCACAATTTTGGGAAAAGTTAATACGGCAAAATAAGAACCCCGGTTTTTTCCGGGGTTTTCTTTATATTATAGCTATGTAATTTAACTATCAGCCGCCGATTAAAAAATCTAATATATCCATTCCAGAGTCTTCAGGCTTCTTATATAACTCTGTATATCCGCACTGTCTGCATGATATTGTTGTAAATCTTTTATTTTGAATATCAAACATCTTGGCGAAGTTTCCTCCTGTAGCCTGGAACTGATCGCTTTCATATTCTGTGCAGCCGCACTTAGGACAAACGTATTGTTTTCTTTCCATTTCATACTCCTTTTGATAGTTCAGTATAGTGTCAACTCTCTGTGACATGATTTTACCATATTCTCAAGCTGTTTACAATACTTCCGAAAACCATTTGAAATGTCCGAAAAAAATGAGGCTCTATTTTGCGTTTTAAGCGGTTTTTTTAGATGCGGCCGATAAATTATACCTGGTGTTTTTTGGTGAAATAGCGGCAAACCGTTGATATTTCAACGACAGCCGCTTTTCAATATAATTAGTGATAAATTGGGACCTGAATTGTCATTCCGGCATATAACTGGTCAGCTGAAATATCATTTAATGAGCACAGCTGATAGACAGCCTTACGGGTATCCATATCATCAGGCATATAAGTCTGTGCGATATTCCATAATGTGTCACCGGATTGGATTTTAACATCCATGTATTCCTGAATTGTTGAACTTGCTGCGGTGTTTAAACCCAGTGCAAAGTTAACAACTGTGGTAAGTAAAATGATTGTAAGTACTACGAAAACCGTAAATCTAAATCTGCTTGAAATTCTATAACTCTTTGTCATCAGGTTCACACCCCTTTCGAAACGTTTGTTCTTTTCTATAATATAACAGAATAGATGTTCGAAGTCAAGAGAAGATTAAACATTTGTTCGATATTTTTCTAAAAAAAAAGAACGGATATTTATGTCCGCCCCTTTCGTCAAATAAGCTTTTTATCATTTATTATTAATGTTTATATAATAATTAAATTTAGAAATGTAAATATAGTTCCCATTACATACGGTAGAACAAGATTAATTACTGCCAAAATTATAGATGCTTTATATTGTCTGTCATATAAATCCATAGCGCCCAAAAGGAAACCTATTATTACAGTGATAAGTCCTATTTTGGAAGCAAGGGTAAAGGTCAAGGCTACGGACAGTATGTCAACGCAGACATAATCTGTGATTTCAATGATAGAGTTGTGTGTCAAAGCCAGAATAATAAATCCAATTAACGGAAATATAACGCAAATGACAGCACATACAAGGCCAACTTTATTAAATACAGTAAGCGATTTCCAGAATGTTGTAAGCCTCTTGTCTGATGCTGATTGCCATTCTACAGGTATTTCCTTGTGTTTTTTAGGTTTGCTGCCGTTGTTATGATTTTTATGTGAATCATCTTCT
>CAZUFU010000163.1:0-2757 GCA_964619875.1 uncultured Oscillospiraceae bacterium | reverse complement strand
AAAATGACTTCGAAAGCGGTCGTCTGCACCACGAAATATATATGTCCGATGCAAGAAAGGTACCGCCGGAAAAGTGGAAAACAGTTATAAGGCATCCAATAAGAAAGTCTGCACATCATGTATAAGGTGAAAAATCTGAAGTCTGAGCAGCTGGCGGAGGCACTTTCATTGGTGTGGGAGGTATTCTGTCGCTTCGAAGCACCGGAGTATTCTGAAGAGGGAATTGCGGAGTTCAGGGGCTTTCTTGATAATGAAGAGGAAATAGGGAAACTTGATTTTTATGGGGCTTTCGATAAAGCCTCGGATATTGTAGGCGCGCTGGCTATGAGAAAACCATCTCACATCAGCCTGTTCTTCGTGAAGGACGAATATCACAGACAGGGCATAGGCAGACAGCTGTTTGAAAAAATGCTCAGCGATTATCAGCTGCAGGGAATCGGCATGTTTACGGTTAATTCTTCCCCTTATGCCGTGGAGGTGTATCGCAGGCTGGGATTCGAGCCTACAGACGAAGAATGCATTACGAACGGGATAAGATATACCCCCATGAAGATGGAAATTTCATAGTGGTGTGATACAGGTTTTCTCTTTTTCCCGATTTGTTTTCTTTTGGAAAACAAAAAGAGCTGTTTGGAAAACGATTTCACAGTTAATTGAATTAACGACATTATATGTAATATAAAAGATGCATATATTGCTCCTGATTTTAACATATCTGATGTGTTTTAACATTTTCACAGTGCAAAGTTTTCAATATACGATATTTGGTTTTCTAAAGGAAAACAAATCGGCTTTTTTGGAAAACTAAAGCGTGGAATAATATCCCAATACCCTGCGGGAAGACCAGAAACATCATCTAAGCAAGCAAGAAAGAAGGAAAATTATGAAAAGAATAAAAGGATTAAAAAGAACATTAGCTGCAGCAGCATTAATAGCATGCATGATAATGCTTTCCGGCTGTGTAATTCACACGGGCGGCGGCTTAAGCACTATAAAATATGACAACGCAGACAGCTATTCTATAGGAAGCGGAAGCACATCAGATAACATCAGAAATCTTGAAATAGACTGGGTTTCGGGGAATGTGGAAATCTCATACGGGAAAGGTGACGAAATAGTTTTTGAGGAAACTTCCAAAGATGAGATTACGGGTGAACTTACCATGAGATGGCTTGTGGAAGAAGGCACTCTTCATATCAAGTTCTGCAAGGCAGGAAAGATAAACATAAGCAATTGTGACAAAACACTGAAGCTGACACTGCCAAAGAAGCTCAAGCTCGAAGGGGCAGAAATTGAGACGGTGTCAGCCGATATAAAAGCTTCGGAACTGATTGTAAAGGATGTAAATTTTGAAACGGTTTCCGGCAAAGTTGAAGCGAAACTTTATGGTGTAAGGAGCATAGATGCTGATTCCGTATCGGGCGATATAGACATAATAGCGCCTGATGGACCTAAGGAAGCAGACATCGAAACCACCAGCGGCAGTGTGCGGATGAACCTTAAAAAATCCATTGACGACTGCGAAATCAGCACAGTTTCCGGTAAAGTCACGCTGCTCCTTCCTAAGAAAGGAAATTTCACCATAAGCTATGACACCACAAGCGGAGATTTTGACAGTGACATAGAGATGATTCAAAAAGGAAGCAAATATGTGGCGGGTAAAGGCAGAGACAGATTTAATGTAGATACCACATCAGGAGATCTGAGAATTAAAAAAGCCTGAGTTTATAAATAAAAGGGTCTCCCGCAAAACGGTCAATGGTATATAATTAAAATTGACCGATACGGTCAGCGGAGGTTTTCTATGAACGAAAAATTCTTTTCACTGCCTGAGAAAAAACAGCAGGTAATCATCAATGCGGGCTTCAGGGTGTTTTCACAGAACACATATATCACCATTGAGTATATGAAAGAGTACGGATGTTACGACAAAAAGGATCTCTTCGAGATGATGTACAGCGGTATGCAGGTGAAGATAAAGATTAGGCTTGACCTGAGGATGATGTACAGGGAAATGTATCTGGCATCAGAGGGCTATGTCTGGGAAATGGTCAGCAGCGGAAAAATTGATGCTGATAAGATGGAAAAGGATTTTACCGAGATAATCGAGTTCTGGAAAAGCATTTTTTTGAGAAAAGGGCAGACGCCGCAAGGCTCTGCAAAGGGTGAATAACATGAAAGCAATAGAAACAAAAGGACTGACCAAGTTCTACGGCAAGGCAAGGGGCATAACGGGCCTGGACCTTGTTGTTGAAGAAGGCGAATTCTTCGGTTTTATTGGACCTAACGGGGCCGGCAAATCGACCACAATAAGAATCCTGACCGGACTCATTAAGAGCAGCGGCGGCAGCGCAAGCATATTCGGAAATGATGTATCCGGCAAAAAAGACGAGATACTGGCAGATGTGGGCTATCTCCCTTCAGAGGCTGTTTTTTACAGCGGTATGAAGGTAAAGGATGTAATAAAGCTGTCATCGGACCTTCGAAAGAAGGACTGCAGCACAGAGGCGGCAATGCTTTGCGACAGACTGCAGCTTGACACCGAGAAGAAGGTGGAGGAGCTTTCTTTCGGTAACAGAAAGAAGGTGGGCATAGTATGTGCCCTTCAGCATAATCCTAAACTCTGCATACTGGATGAACCTACCAGCGGCTTGGACCCGCTGATGCAGAGGGAGTTTTTTGACATACTGAGGGAAAAGAACCGCAGCGGGATGACGGTTTTCCTGTCCTCCCATGTGCTTTCTGAAATACAGAGAA
>CAZUFU010000162.1:0-2818 GCA_964619875.1 uncultured Oscillospiraceae bacterium | reverse complement strand
TAGCAGGCGGCGGCTGGGCAGGATGTGCCGCCGCCGTCAGGGCAGCAAAGCTGGGTCTGGAAACGGTGATTGTGGAAAAGACAGATTTGCTGCTGGGATTGGGAAATGTAGGGGGAATCATGAGGAATAACGGCAGGTTCACCGCCGCTGAGGAAAACATAGCTTTGGGTGCGGAGGAGCTTTTTGAGATAACCGACAGGCTGAGTGATCATAAAAATGTAAATTTTCCCGGACACAGGCATGCAAGCCTTTATGATACCAGGAGGGTTGAGCCGGAAGTTCGCCGACTTCTCAGGGATCTGGGCGTTGAGCTCAGATTCATGTGCCGGGCTGCAGACGTGATAATGGCCGAGGGCAGGTCAGGCACAGCTGAGGACGGTGTTCAGGCGGCGGACAGAAGGATAAAAGCTCTTAAATTGATTACGGTTGAAGGAAACCATTATATAGAGGATATACTGGATGCTGATGTGTTTGTGGAGACGACGGGCTCTACAGGCCCCATGGGAAACTGCGCCCGGCACGGCAGCGGATGTTCCATGTGTATTCTCCGCTGCCCCGCCTTCGGGCCCCGGGTCAGCCTGACGGAGAAGGCGGGCGCCTGCGACCTGACCGGGGAGAGGGCAGGCGGCGTGCCGGGCGCTTACAGCGGCTCCTGCAAGCTGGATAAAAGCACACTAAGCAAAAAACTTCAGAAGAAACTTGAGAAGGACGGGTTTGCCGTGATACCACTGCCGGACCATCTGGTGAACCGTGATAAGCTGGCTCAAAAGGTATGCCAGCAGTATGCGCTGCCTGAATTCGCAGAGAACATAATAATCATGGATACGGGATGTGCCAAGCTGATGACTCCTTTCTTCAACCTTGAAAAGCTCAGAACCGTGGAGGGCTTTGAGAATGCCATGTTTACGGACCCTTATGCCGGCGGCAAGGGGAATTCAATCAGATATATGGCAGTAGGAGAGCGAGATGATTTCATGAGAGCCAGAGGCTTTGAGAATCTTTTTCTGGGCGGTGAAAAGTCGGGATTTTTCGTGGGACATACAGAGGCAATCACTACAGGTTCACTGGCAGGGTATAATGCTTCCATGATGGCGCTGGGAGGACATATGCTGCAACTGCCGGAGTCTCTGGTAACGGGAGATATACTGGCATTTGCACAGCGGGCTATCGGCGAAGAGGACGGACTGAGGCGACGCTTTACCTTTGCCGGCGGTGAATACTTTAAACGCATGGAAGCAAAAGGTATGTACAGCATTAATCCGAAGGAAATCAAGAAACGTGTCAGGGATGCAGGTCTTGAGAATATTTACAATAAGGCCTTTGTGTGATAAAATATACTTCCATAAACCGAAAGAGAGAATACGACAGATGAGAATTAACAAATATATAGCCCAGGCGGGAATCGCCAGCCGCCGCAAAGCTGACGAACTTATTTTAAACGGCAATGTAAAGGTCAACTGCGCAGTAATGAAAGAACCCGGTTACGATGTGGCCGATGGCGATAAGGTTGAGGTGAACGGCAGACTGCTTGAGAGTACCTGCAGGCCGGAATATGTGCTTGTTAACAAACCTCTCGGCATGGTTACTACCGTTTCCGATGACAAAGACCGTCTGACAGTTATGGAAATTGTAAAAGACATCGATGCCAGACTTTTTCCTGTGGGCAGACTTGACTACAACACCAGTGGGGCGCTGATAATGACCAATGACGGCGACATGGCATACAGACTGACCCATCCCAAGCACGAGGTATACAAGACCTACAGGGCCAGGGTGGCAGGTGTTCTGTCTGGTGAGAAGGCGGCCAGGCTGCGAAAGGGTGTTGACATAGGTGGTTTTGTGACTTCCCGGGCCAAAGTCAATATAATAAAAGGCAATCAGCATTCCACTATTGTGGAGATTTCCATCCACGAAGGCAAGAACCGCCAAGTGCGCAAGATGTTTGCAGCTGTTGGAAATCCGGTTCAGGAACTGGAGCGCATAGCTATCGGAGATATCCGTCTTGGACATCTGAGGCCGGGCCACTACCGCAAGCTTACCCGGGAGGAAATCGAATATCTGAAAAGCATATAAGATGTGAAGACGAAAAAAGAGCCTTGCATGACGCGAGGCTCTTTTTTCATAAAAGATGTATTAGTAATTATCGTGTTTTCGTAATAATTAAAACACGCGGTCGGTTTCATGCCAATCGCCTCGCCGAGCTCGGCTCTAGGGAAACCTTCGCGAATGGAATACATCGGTTCTGTCTTCGCCTTGCGGCTCGTCAATCACCGTGTTATTCCACTATTTTCTCTTGCATTCCTTAGGAGTTACGCAAGTTCCTGTAGCTCTGCAAACTACGATTGGTTCTTCTAAGAAATCTGCTGCGGAAGCGCTGATGTCAGGTCTTGCCTGTACAACCTTTCTTGCTTCGAAAGACATCTTTCTTGAAGTGTTGCCGATCTTTGTGATTTCGCCGTAAGCTTCGATGTAGTCGCCTGCATATGTAGGAGCTAAGAATTCGATATTGTCATATGCGCAGAAAAGACCTTCGTCTCCGTCGCACTTGATAAGTAATTCTGTAGCAACATCACCGAATAAGTGAACCATGTGAGCTCCGTCTACAAGGTTTCCGCCGTAGTGAGCATCCTTAGCTGACATTCTTAATCTTAAGGTTGAAGTGATTTTTTCTTCCATTTTTCTATTCTCCTTTTCGACATCGAAATTTTTTGGTAATAATTTAGAGTTTTGGCTTGAGCTGAAAATATAGCTCTGTAATTACGAAAATATATATTGCAAATTGTGTGCCAATGGTTTATCATTGGAAATAGGTTAAAAT
>CAZUFU010000161.1:0-2843 GCA_964619875.1 uncultured Oscillospiraceae bacterium | reverse complement strand
AATCATAAAGTTGCCTATTAATTATAAAACATCGCTTTTTCAATGTCAATATGAATTTTTAGCTTATTTTAATATATTTTTATTATGATGTTTACAGTTCCTCCGGATCATCCGCCCCCGGCTCCATGCCCATCTGCACCCGCCTCCAGTCATCATTGGCGTCCACAATATCGACAGCCACATATACCCCGGTCGCCGTAGCCATCACTTCTCCAGCTTCATTTAAAATCTCTCCCGAGGCGAAACGCTTGCGGCCGTCTTTTCTGTCTATTCTGCCGTAGGCAGTCATTAGTTCACCGCTCATGATTGGCTTAAGATATTTCACTGTCATCTCCGCAGTTACAACAGGAACCTTGAGACCTCCTTGCAAGCGGTCATAGGACCGGTTGGCCCTTCCCATCACTTCGTCCAGAACCGAACCTGATATGCCTCCGTGCATTATGCCTTCGTGACCCTCATGCCATTTGCCGCCTCTGAACGTGGCAGCGACTTCTCCGCCTTCCAGTTCATAATATGTGCATCCCAGGGATGCTGGATTCTCCGTACCGCAAGTTATGCTGGTAGTGGTGGAAATCTGCTTTCTTATAACCTTTTTCTTAATTCGTTTACTCTGCTGTGTTTTCATTACTGTTGCCGTCTTCCTCGTCTGTCATAACCTTTATTATCCTGTCTACAGCACGTGCGTTTTCCTCAGGATCCTGATTTACAATAGATGCCGAAAATCCCAGTGCGTAACACTGTCCCCATCCGTTGGTTCCCTTAATAGCCTGTTTCTGGATGTCCCATCCCGGCATTCCGTCGAGCTGCATCTTAATCAGGGATGACATCTCGTCAGTGCTCATATTTGTCTCCATGTTTCCTCTTACAGCGTCCAGGATAGATGTATAGGATGTGAGTATAGTCGTGCTGGATACAGCCTTTTTAAGTATGCCTTCCATAACCAGCTGCTGGTTTTCGTTTCTCTGCATATCACCGTTTAAGAAAGAATGTCTCTCCCTGCAGAAAGCAAGAGCTGCTCTGCCGTCAAGATGATTTATGCCTTTGACAAAATGATGACCGTTAAGGCTCTGCATTCCGCTGGTGGTAAAGTCATAAGGCGAATTTACCTCAATACCCCCTATGGCGTCTACAAGCTTGACCACGGTAGTATAATTCACTCTGACATAGTAGTTTATATCGATGCCCATAATATCTTCTACTGCACCGATAGTTTCCTGTATTCCGTAAAGGCCCGAATGAGTAAGCTTGTCCTGGGCCCCTTTGGTAGGAAGTGTCACATAATAGTCTCTCGGAATGGATGTAAGCAGAACTTCGTGAGTCACCGGATTAACAGTTGCAATCATGTTCACATCGGTTCTTGAAACAGTACTTATATCTCCCTCAACATCAATTCCGCTGATATATACGTTGAACGGTTCCTTGGTTACATCCACAGAACTGGTCTTATCCTCGGTCTCTACCGGCACCTTTACAGTATAAAGGATTTTTGTGTCCGTTTCCAGTTCGGGGTGTTCGCCCTTTAACCCCTCATAGCTTGCGGCACTTATAAGAATGGCCGGGTAGTCTCCGGAATAGAGCTTCTCCAACAATGTTGTCAGACCTTCTTCATATCCGTACTCCACCGCTGCCTCTTCCTGAAGCATGGCTTTTGCCTGGGAATAATTAAGGTCACTGTCCAGATAAGTTCCCACAGTCTGTCCGTTTATTCCGCTTATGTCCTCATAAAGCGCATCTGCCTTTACTATTACATGGTAATCCTCGGTCACTTCCCTTATATCTGTAATTTCATCAAGAAAATTCAGAGTATCCGCCAGATAGTATGTGCCGACACCGAATACTCCTATGAGCAGGAAAGCCACTATAGTTGCCCCTATCTTTCTTCCCTTTTTACCGTGACGGCTGTACATAACAGGCACTATAAACAGTGAAGCAATTATCAGCACGGCAACCCCTACCCAGAAATATTTCGCCGGCAGCACGTTAAGCCAAGCCAACAGGGCGATAAATGCCACCGCCAGAATTGTATATATAATGGAAACCGTTCTGCAAAACATATTTCCCCTTTTTTTCATCTCATCTTTGCGGTCTGCTTCCATCTGGGCCTGTATTTCTCTTCTTCTATCGCTTCTCATTTCTAACCCCCTAGTTTTACCTAAACACCAGAGTACATTCCTCTCAAGTTCATTTTGTTTTTACCAAAATAGTATGCCCTGTCAGGGCACACGGCATTTATATTCTATCATTAAACCATATGCTTGTCTATAAATTGTCAGCAAAAAATCCGCCCTCCGTGTATTACGAAGGGCGGATCTTCGCCAAATGTCAGGAATAACATCAGGTTAGCGTATTTATGTTCTTTACAGGTTCATGGACTCGATGATTCTGTCCGTTTTTAATATTAACTATTTTAGTATAATATACCTCCAAATTCACTTTCAAATCAAAAAACTCCGCGCTTGGCGGAGTTTTTCTCACAATTATTTATTATCTGATTATACAAGTTCTTTTCTGAAGGCCTCAGACAGGTCGCATTTAACATTAATGCCCTTCTTTTCCAGAGTTCCCTGAAGGGCTTCCAGAGTCTCGGCTACTTTGTTTTCGTAGCAGTTTTCGCCCATGTGTCCGATGCGCACTATCTTTCCGGCCAGCACATCAAAGCATCCGGAAATCATAATGTTATAGTCCTTTTCCATTCCTTCGAGAATTTCCATATCGGTTATGCCATCAGGAACGGCTATACAGGTTACTGTGTTGGACCAGCCTTTTTCCAGGTAAAGAGGAACGCCGCCTTCTGTGAGGGCTTTTCTTGTGGCCGCCGCAATGCGTGCATGACGGTCATAAAT
>CAZUFU010000160.1:0-2857 GCA_964619875.1 uncultured Oscillospiraceae bacterium | reverse complement strand
GGTTATGATATCCGGCAGCGCATCATTTTTGGCCATAAACTTATAATAATCCAGATCGTTGTTACCCACTACAAATTCCAGTTCCATATCAGGAAGCTGAGATTGAATATACCGCGCATACTGGTCGAGTATCCCGGTGCCCCACAGATAAACGGATATTGATGTTTTTTCTTCAGATGTCTTCATTCCTCCGCATCCTGCCATACTCATCACCATTACTGCGATCAATAATACTGCGACGGCACGAATTTTAAAGCCTTTTCTTTTCTCTGTCATTTGGTTTTTCCTTTCTTTTATCCCTGCAAGTACAGACTTCAGTCTCTTTGTGTTTACGGGCTTTGATGTGTGCGCATCTATACCATATATCTTCTGAAACAAAAAATGCTAAAACTATTTGGTTAATGATACACCTTTCCACGGTAAAAAACAATAGCAGGGCTTGATTTGTCATTGAAAATGACATATAATCAAAATTGACATTTTTTAACACGGAGGTCAAAACAATATGCTGTTTAAAGATAAATTGGATTTCCTTATGAAAATAACTCAAACATCAAATAAGGATCTAGCAAGAGGAATATCAGTAGATCCTTCACTCATAAGCCTGCTTCGCACAGGAAAGCGCAAACAGCCCCACAACCCTCAGCGTATAGAACATATGGCAGAATACTTCGCTTCCAGATGTACTGCAGAATTTCAGAGAAATGCTCTTTCTGAAATGCTTGGGCAGACAATATTACGTTCACCCATGCCGCAGGAAGCTCTGGCCTCTCGCCTTTTCCGCTGGATGCTGGGTGATGCCGATATGGTTGAACAGATTCTTGACGGCATAAGTACCGTAACAACAGTTTCACATTCTCCCGAACGTATCAGCAATACTGCTGCCGATGAAAAGTGGACGAAGTTTTTTTATGGCACTGAAGGACGACGTGAAGCTGTCCATTATATGACTTCTATAATGAACAGTCTTGAACATCCTCATAATATTTTCATGACCATGGACGATAATCTGGACTGGCTTTTATCAGACTACCATGTCACACGAGAACTTCGCTCCAATCTGCTTAAATTAATGGAAGACGGATTTACCTTTTATCAGATTATGCCTGCTATGAACTATGTAAACAGATACACGGAAGCTCTTCGCTTCTGGCTGCCTCTGTACGGCACCGGTCAGATGAAGGTATATTATTACCCCCGTCTTCGCGATAACCTTTACCGTCATTCCACTGTAATTGTGCCGGGACATGCAGTCCAGGCCACTACAACTATAGGGCTCGGAAGCAGCAGCCAGATTACCCTTGTCTCCACGGATCCCGAGCTGGTTCAGGCTTATACGGAGCAGTATCAGGAGCATCTTTCCCTCTGTTTGCCGGCACTGAAGCTGCACACCGACCCGGAAGAATATTTTACATGTCTCAAAGACATTTTCTCATGCCCAGGAGATGCAATACAGATGGTCTCCCCTCTTTCAGCAAACACTATTCCAAGTGATCTGCTAAAGCGCTGCATTGAAGAGGCGGACAATCCTTACTGGGAGGCATCATTCCGCATGTACCTTGACGAAATACCTCATTTCGAGGATTGTCTCAGGCATACCAAGTGTATCGATATGTGCAAACTGGCTTCTGCAGAAGATATCAGAGCAGGCGGCGTCACCATCGCCTCCAAAATGAAGCACTATCCGGAGCAGCCTTGCTATACACCTGAAACCTATGCACTCCATCTTGAAAACATCATCCGCCTGATGGATCAGTACGAAAACTACTTTTTCTTCCCTTATGAGTCGGAGCCTAATTCGGATTACAACCTTGTAGTAAAGGAAGGCGGTCTGTCCCTGCTGGTAAAGACCTCTGAGCCGCCGCTTATGTTGGAAATGCACAGACCGGAAATGGTTCTTGCCTGTCGCGAGCATCTTTTGAGGATAGCCGAAATGTCCGGTTTCGACGGAATTGAGCGGACAAAAATACGCATTCAGCTTCAGAATCTGATTAACGAGCTGAGAAAATAACAATGTCAACTTTTAAAAAACGGGCAGCTCCTTCGTGGAGTTACCCGTCTTTATTATTTGTGCACTTTTTTCTTATTTATCTAACGGCTTCATCGTCGGGAAGAGGATAATGTCTCTGATGCTAGGTGCATCTGAGATGAGCATAATCACTCTGTCGATACCGATTCCAAGTCCGCCTGTAGGTGGAAGACCTACCTCCAGAGCATTTACGAAGTCCATATCCATCGGATGTGCTTCATCATCGATGCCGGCATCAAGCTGATGCTGCTGCTCTGCAAATCTTTCGTACTGGTCGATAGGGTCGTTGAGCTCGGAGAAGCCGTTGCAGATTTCCCAGCCGTTGATATAACCTTCAAATCTTCTGGTGATTCTCGGGTCGTTTCTGTCTCTCTTGGAAAGCGGTGAAATTTCCACAGGATGACCTGTTACGAAAACAGGTACCGGTCCGTCCAGAACGCCCGGTATATCCTCGCAGTATTCTTCGAACATTTCTGCGATAATCTTGCCACGGGTCCATTCCTTAACCTCGTCCTTATCCATACCGTACTTGATAGCCTCTGCTCTTGCAGTCTCGTCATCTTCGATATTATGGAAGTCAATTCCTGTAACCTCGCATACGAAGTCAGTCATATCGATTCTCTTCCAAGGAGGTGTCACATCGAATTCCTTGCCCTGATATTTAATAATAGGACTTCCGTTTACTGCCATAGCAGCCTTGTAAACAACCTGCTCTGTAACCTCGATAACCAGCTCCATATCGCCATATGCAGCATAGCATTCCATAGATGTAAATTCAGGGTTGTGGTTTCTGTCCATACCCTCGTTTCTGAACATCTTGCCCATTTC
>CAZUFU010000159.1:0-2868 GCA_964619875.1 uncultured Oscillospiraceae bacterium | reverse complement strand
GAGCAAACTATGATATGGTTTGCTTTTCCTGTTACATATGGAATATTGAGCAGATCAAGGTGCTGGCCAGAGACGTCAAGGAGGCCCGGCCTGAGATGAAGATACTGGTGGGCGGGCCGGAGGTCAGCTACTGCGGGCCTGAATTTATGAAGGAAAACCCGTGGGCGGATTTTGTGCTCTGCGGTGAGGGAGAGTACTCCTTCTACAGGCTTTGTCAGGTGCTGGAAAGCGCAGACGGACGTTTTGACACGGTGCCCGGACTGATTTACCGCCAGGAAGGAAAAATCTACGTAAACGGCCTTCTGGAGCCTTTGGACTTCAATCTGATTCCTTTCCCTTACTCCGTGCTGGACTGTGAGGATGACAGGGTTGTCTACTATGAGTCATCAAGAGGATGTCCTTTCAGATGTTCATACTGCCTTTCTGCGGCAGAGACCTCTGTAAGGTTCCTGGACATGGACAGAGTCAAGAGCGAGCTGGGATATTTTCTTTACAAAAAGCCTGCCCAGGTGAAGTTTATCGACAGGACTTTCAACTGCAGGCCGAAGAGGGCTTACGAGATTTTTAAGTATCTCATCGACAACGACAACGGAGTGACTAACTTTCATTTTGAGATATGTGCAGACCTGCTGGACGATGAGACGCTGAGGCTGCTGTCAAAAGCACGCAGGGGACTTTTCCAGATGGAAATCGGTATACAGTCGGCCAATCCGGCTACCCTGGCTGCCATAGGACGCAAGGAAAACGTATATCCGGTGCTTTATAATACAGAAAGACTTATAAGGCTGGGGAATATTCACACCCATGTGGATCTGATAGCCGGGCTGCCCTATGAAAGCTACGAGATTTTTGCACGATCCTTTGACAAGGTATATGACCTGAAGGCAGACATGCTGCAGCTTGGCTTTCTCAAGGTTCTGGCAGGCACACCTATATACGGACAGCTGGAAGCTCACGGTATAAAATACAGGAGCCACGCTCCTTATGAGGTGATTTCCACTGACTATATAAAAGCTGAGGAACTGGTGCGGCTAAAGATGATTGAAAACATGGTGGATATATTCTACAACAGAGGCGGCTTCGAAGATACGCTGGATTATCTTATTGATGCCGTGGATGCGGGAGCCTTTGGGTTCTATGAGAAACTGGCCGATTTCTATTACGAAAGAGGATATCAGCACAGAGAACGTAAAAAGGAAGATCAGTACAGAATTATGCTGGAGTTTGCAGGAAAGCTGGAAGGAGCGGGCTGTGGCGAGAACCTTAAAGAAAGGACTCGCCGGCTGCTGGAGGCTGACATGGAAAAAAGTACAAACCCGGAGATATTTAAAAGATTTTTGAGAAAGGGCTGGGCATTGACCCGGTAGGTTGATGAAAATGAATTTACAGGAAAAGGACAGGATAGGACAGTATCTGGTACCTCATCTTTCGGAAATGGTTTTTGACGAGCTTTCGGACGGATACCTGAAAAAAGCAGGCATTGCCGACATCATGACAGGAGTACCGGTGCCTATCAGAAAGGAAGAGCTTAACAGCATATCAACGCTGGCTATTGCTAGAAATATGGCTTTTGTCATAGGCTGTGACCCGGGATTCCAGTATAAAGAAAACTATATATCATATATTCTGCGCACCTTTGACAAACGCTTCGCAGAAGGCCTGATAGCTGACGGCGTGGAGGGCGCTGCCAGAAACGACTTTGAGTATGCCTGCATACAGTTCAGAGCGGCCATGCAGATTGACCATGAAAATGCCAACGCGTATTACTGCTACGGCAGAGCCTGCAAGGATGCCTATGAGGCATGTGAGGAAGAAGAAATGGTAGGCCGTTATAAGGCGGAATCCCTGGAGGCTTTCGAAATAGCTACCATCAAGAATCCGCGGCTGGCAGAAGCTTTCTATTTCCTGGGCTACGGCTATGTGAACCTGGGACTGTACATTAAGGCCAAGCTTACATGGGATGAGTTCATGAAGCTTAGTTCAGATGAAGAACTGAAAAAAGAAATCTCAGGAAGGCTGGCCCAGCTGGAGCAACCGGTTAAAATAGAAAAGGGATATAACCTGGTTCTCTCCGGCAAATTCGAGGAAGGTATAGCTGCACTTTCACCATACACTGATGGAGAGTATGCTTCATGGTGGCCGCTGTGGTACTATCTGGGTGCTGCTTATGAAGGCTTGGAGCGCGATGAAGAGGCTGCAGCATGTTTTATGGAGGTTCTCAGATTTTCACCGAGCAATGCAGAGGCAATGAAAGAACTGATACACATTTATGAAAAACTGGGTGATGAGGAAAAGGCATCTAAGTATCGCAATAAGCTGGAGATAGTACAGGAAAACGCCAGAAAGGACAGAGATGACGCAGAGCTTCTCAAACGTGAGAACACAATACTCAACTAACGGACCATGCTGCGTATATTTTTCTGAAATTTTGGGCAAAAAAATAGAAAATAATGCGAAAGAGGGGTTGACATGATGCCCCTCTTAGGTTATAATCTTTATTGTTGTCGGCGGTGTTAAGACCGATGAATAAGGCGTTCCGGGGTAGCTCAATGGTGGAGCAGGCGGCTGTTAACCGCAAGGTCGAGGGTTCGAGCCCCTCCCCCGGAGCCAGTTTTAAGCAGGCCCAAAGAATGCCGGAGTGGCGGAATTGGCAGACGCACAGGACTTAAAATCCTGCGATCCTTACCGATCGTACCGGTTCGACCCCGGTCTCCGGCACCATCTATAGCTTTGGCATAAGAATTTGGGCATAAGCCCTATTTTTATTCATATAATATGTATGAGAGATATCGCGGGGTAGAGCAGTTGGTAGCTCGTCGGGCTCATAACCCGGAGGTCGTCGGTTCAAATCCGGCCCCCGCAACCACG
>CAZUFU010000158.1:0-2949 GCA_964619875.1 uncultured Oscillospiraceae bacterium | reverse complement strand
CCAGAGGTTTATTGACCTCGTAATTACAAAAGGGTATGATTTATATAGAAAAGAGCTGCGTCACTATGGAAGGGAAAATATGAGGTAAGGCTATGAATCAAGTAAAAACAGGTAAATATATTGCTGAAAAGCGGAAAAAGAAAGAACTTACGCAAAAGGAACTTGCGGAAAAACTTTTGGTTTCTGATAAAGCAGTCAGCAAGTGGGAAAGAGGCATCTGCCTGCCCAACATAGAACTAATTAAACCATTGTCTGAGATATTGGATATAAGTATAGAGGCTTTGCTATCCGGTGAAGATGAAATGAAAGCTGCAGATGATGCTTGTTTGGTTGAAAGTGCTGTAAAATTATACAGCACAGAAATTCGAAAGAAAGAGCGTAATAAAATGATTATGGTTTCTATAATCATTATAGTATTAATATCCGTGCTTGTAGTCCTGCCCCTATATTCAAAATACAATTCAAGCAGATATGACGAAAAGGCCCAGGATTCCTGGATTAAAGCCAGCACCGCAATTGCTGATATACTTGATCTTACCCATGACATTGAAAAAGGCGGATATGTCATTAGCCAGATAAAATATGCAGACTTAAGACTTTATGTTTATAATGGCATCGAAAAGGTATCAGACTTTGAATCAAATACAAGAGAAGGTGAAAAAGTAAATTCATTGTGCAAGGAAGCGGAAAGCCTTATTCACGTTGTGGATACGATAGAAAGTAATGCACAAGTTTACTATGACAACGGCGGAGAACTCTACGAATGCTCACAGGCAGAGATCCAGCAATTAAGGGATTTCCTGAATTCTTTGCCTGTAATTCATGATGAGATTAACAATGAAATGGGAATCAATTCTCCGGGTATTTCCCATCTGTACTAAAATACAAAAGCAATATATTTGTTGCCCAAACTGCCTTTAAGATTTTACATACATTTAACTTTTCTTTTCGCACCTTTCACCTTAGAATAGAATAGTAATCTTGTGGTTATAGATTCATTAAGAAAAGATAAAAAGGAGAAATGGAGTTAGATGGATATTTTCGATGTGCTGCAGATGATAGGCGGACTTTGCCTGTTTCTGTTCGGTATGGAGACTATGGGAGACGGGCTGACAAGGACTTCAGGCAGCAAGCTTGAGAGTATATTAAGTAACCTGACATCAAGTGTTCCAAGGGGAGTTCTTCTGGGATGTGTGGTAACGGCGGTTATTCAGAGTTCGTCGGCTACCACAGTAATGATGGTTGGTTTTGTTAACTCGGGAATCATGCAGCTGAGACAGGTCATTCCGGTAATAATGGGAGCAAATATAGGTACAACTGCAACATCATGGCTGCTCAGTCTGACAGCAGTTGACGGAGACAGCATTTTCGTGCAGCTGCTTAAACCTATGTCATTTTCACCGATATTAGCGGCAGTTGCTATAGTTTTCATGATGTTCATGAAGAGTGAAAAGAAGTATAACATAGGCATGATACTCATAGGCTTTGCTGTACTCATGTACGGTATGGATATTATGAGTTCAGCAGTTGAGCCTCTCAGAGATGTACCTGAATTCGTAAGCATCCTCACTATGTTTTCAAACCCTGTGCTGGGTGTGGCAGCAGGTGCTGTGTTTACGGCAGCAATTCAGAGTTCGTCAGCATCAGTAGGTATTCTGCAGGCACTGTGCCTTACCGGATCTATTACATATGGGACGGCAATACCGATTATCATGGGACAGAATATCGGAACCTGTGTGACAGCAATCCTTTCCTCAATAGGTGCCAATAAAGGTGCTAAGAGAGTTGCTGCAGTTCATTTACTATTTAACGTAATCGGTACGGTGGTTTTTCTGGTGGCTTTTTATACAATTCATGCTGTAATTCCATTTGATTTTATGGATAGCGTAGTGCATCCGGCCAATATAGCTGTAATACACAGTATCTTTAACATTGCAACCACTGCAGTCATGCTGCCGTTCTACAAGCAGCTGGAAAAGCTGGCAATTTTGCTTGTAAAAGATGTGCCGGAAAAGAAGGCTCAGGACGAGACCCTTACACTCCTGGACGAGAGATTTCTGGAAACACCGTCTGTGGCTACAATGCAGTGCAAAAAAGTTGCGGCTAAAATGGCTCAGCTTTCACGTGACAGCATAATGGCAGCTATGGGCCTGATTGAAAGATTCGATGAGGACAAGTTCAATTATGTGGATCTTCTGGAAAGTAAAATAGACAGGTATGAGGATGCTCTCAGTGCATACATTGTAAAGCTGGAAAGACAGGATTTATCAAACGATGATAACACTACCTTGAGTGCTATTTTGCATAATGTGGGAGATCTGGAGAGAATATCCGACCATGCTAAGAATATTTCCGAATCGGCTCTGGAGCTTAATCAGAAGGGGATTAAGTTTTCACCGGATGCAGAGCGTGAAGTTGGAATTTACATGAATGCTGTCAGGGAAATTGTAAATATGGCTGTCGATTCATTTATAGAAAAGGATGTGGAAAAAGCTGCATCAGTAGAGCCTCTTGAAGAGGTTATAGACGAAATCCATGCAGATGTGAAGAACCGCCATATAGAGCGTCTGAGAAAGGGCATCTGCACTATAGAGCTGGGCTTCATACTTTCCGATTTGGGAACCAATCTGGAAAGAGTGGCAGACCATTGCTCCAACCTTGCAATCTGTACCATCGAGGCGGCAGAGGGGGCCTTCGACATGCACAGATATACAAGCCGGATCAAGAAGTATGATGTGGATGAGTTCGAGCAGAAGGAAAGGGGCTTCGAGGCCAAGTATTCACTTGATTAGGGTATGCATGCCGGGAAGGCCGTTCCTAAAGATTATCTTTGAAAAAAACAGTGATTTCGGACATAAGATAGTCCTTTAATTCGGAGTTTTCATAGCTCATTTCATAGCCGTGGTAATTGTCGGTGGTGACCTCGATTACCCGGCTGTTTTTATATGC
>CAZUFU010000157.1:0-2964 GCA_964619875.1 uncultured Oscillospiraceae bacterium | reverse complement strand
CACCGTCCACACCGGACTATCCGCTTCAGCCGAAGCGCCACTCCATGGAATTCCTTCGTGAAATCGCACACTTAAGACCAAGAAGCAATACATTTGCAGCTGTTTTCCGTGTACGTTCACTGGTGGCTTATGCAATTCATAAATTTTTCCAGGAGCAGAACTTCGTATATGTTCACACTCCTATTATAACAGGCAGTGACTGCGAGGGTGCAGGAGAAATGTTCAGAGTTACAACTCTTGACATGGACAACCTGCCTAAGAATGAAGACGGAACTGTTGATTACAGCGGTGACTTCTTCGGCAAAGAAACAAACCTGACTGTAAGCGGTCAGCTTGAAGCAGAGACTTATGCCCTTGCGTTCAGAAACGTATATACCTTCGGACCTACCTTCAGAGCGGAGAATTCAAATACAGCAAGACATGCCTCCGAGTTCTGGATGATAGAGCCGGAAATTTCCTTTGCAGATCTCGAGGACAATATGGAACTGGCAGAAGCTATGATTAAGTACATCATCAACTATGTGCTTGAAAATGCTCCTGAGGAAATGCAGTTCTTTAACAGCTTCGTGGACAAGGGACTGCTGGAAAGACTTAACCATATCGTAAATTCCGATTTCGGCCGTGTAACTTACACCGAGGCAGTTGATCTTCTGCTTAAGTCCGGCAAGGAGTTCCAGTACCCTGTTGAGTGGGGTATAGACCTTCAGACTGAGCACGAAAGATATCTCACAGAAGAAATTTTCAAGAAGCCTGTCTTCGTAACCGATTATCCTAAGGATATCAAGGCATTCTATATGAGACTCAACGATGACGGCAAAACCGTTGCGGCTTGTGACCTTCTGGTGCCGGGAGTAGGTGAGATTATCGGCGGCAGCCAGAGAGAGGAGAGACTTGATGTTCTCACTGCAAGAATGAAAGAACTTGGTCTTAAGGAAGAAGATTACTGGTGGTATCTCGACCTTCGTAAATATGGCGGCGTAAAGCATGCCGGATACGGTCTGGGATTCGAAAGAATTATCATGTATATCACAGGAATGAGCAACATCAGAGACGTACTGCCGTTCCCAAGAACACCTAAGACTGCAGAATTCTAAAAGCAGTAAAGTCAATATTTGACCCAACCCCCGCGGAAGTGGAGCAGTTCACGGAAGCGGGGCTTTGTTTTAAGATTGGAGGGAAAAATGAGCAAGCGTGCAATTGGGGTTGCAGCGGCTATAATATCTGCTGTGGTTTTCGGCATGGTACCCCTTTTTATGAAAACAGTTATAGCAGGAGGAGGAACGACTCTGAGCGGGGCTTTTTATCGCTTCGCCTTGTCCCTGCCCATACTCTTTGCAGTAATAAAATACAAGAAGGTGCCTATGGGCATTAACCGGGCGGAGTTCCTGAAAATATGCCTCATAACCATATGCGGATACGGCGGTACTGCGGTATTGCTGTTTTTCTCATACAATTTCATACCTTCAGGCATGTCAACGACTATACATTTCGTATACCCTGTGTTCACCATCCTGGGCTGCGTCATCTTCCTGAAAGCAAAGGTGCGTCCGCTGAAAATTCTTTGCGCTCTGTTATGCATGTGCGGAATTCTTCTTTTTTACGACGGGGACAGCGCGTCAAGCCTTCCGGGAATAGGTCTTGCCTTTCTTTCCGGCATAACATACTCATTTTATATAATTTATCTTAAAAAAAGCGGACTGCAGGAAATGTACACCTTTAAACTGATTTTTTATATGAACAGTGTGGCATCGGTGATGATTCTTATAATGGCTCTTGCCTCGGGAAGTTTTACCACGGACCTGACACCGACAGCTTGGCTGACGGCCGTAATATTTGCGGCTGTGGTATCGCTGATAGGAGTTTTTGGCTTCCAGATTGGTGTTAAATATATAGGCCCTGAATCGGCGGCAATTCTCAGCACATTTGAGCCTATCACCAGCGTAATTATCGGAGTATTGCTCTATAACGAAGCTTTTTCCTGCAAGGCTATACTGGGATGTGTATGTATATTATCTTCGGTGGTGATTGTGGCCAAAATGAAAGAATAAAGAGCCAATAAAACAGTTGTAATTTCAACGACCCTTTGGTATAATATTTCCAAGTGGCTATGTTATAATATTCACGAATGAAAATATATTTGGGAGGTCTTAATAGATGAAAGGCTATACAAGCGAAACTATCAGAAACGTTGCTTTGCTGGGTCATGGCGGATGCGGAAAGACTACTTTCCTGGAAGCAGCTTTGCTGGCAACCGGTGTTACCAACAGAATGGGTAGAGTTGAAGACGGAAATACCGTATCCGACTACGATAAGATGGAAATCGAAAGAGGTTATTCCATCAATACTTCCGTGGTTCCGATCCTCTGGAAGGAAAACAAGATTAACTTTATCGATACTCCGGGATATTTTGATTTCGTAGGCGAAGTAAATGCTGCACTCAGAGCTGCTGAAGCTGCTGTTATCATGGTTGATGCAGGTTCCGGCATTCAGGTTGGTACAGAAGCCGCATGGAAAGCCTGCGAGAGATATAAGACTCCGAGATTCATCGTTATCAATAAGAGAGATAAGGACGAGTTTGATTTCCATAAAACTTTCGGCGAATTAAAGGCTAAGTTCGGCACCAAGCTCATTCCGTTCAGCTGGCCGCTCAGCGCAGAAATCGATGAAGAATTAAAGGAAGCTATCGCTATGGCTGACGAAGAACTGATGGATAAGTACTTCGAAGGCGAAGACTTTACTGAAGAAGAAATCCTCAATGGATTAAAGAAGGGTATCGCAGACGGAAACATTGTTCCTGTATGCTCCTCTGCATTCCAGCTGGGTGCAGGTCTTGAAGGACTTCTTGACCTTCTGGTTACATATGTGCCTACTCCGCTTCAGCACGGACCTTATGCAGGATTCAATGATAACAACGAGCCGGTTGAAAGACTGTCTGTTGTGGATGCACCTGTATCAGCATTCGTA
>CAZUFU010000156.1:0-3057 GCA_964619875.1 uncultured Oscillospiraceae bacterium | reverse complement strand
AGATGGCCCGCGACGAGGCCCGTCACGGCAAGGCTCTGAAGGGCCTGCTGGAGCGGTACTTTCGCTAAGCAGGCAAAGCCTGCGATTAACTCTGCCGCCACACGGAATCTGACCTATGGTCTGTTCGTGCTGACGGCAAAGGACGATCAGGACAACGGCTGCATCATCAACACCTGCGCGCAGGTGGCTGGCGAACCCACTCGTCTGATGATTTCCTGTCAGATGGGCAATCTGACCCGGGAAATCATTGAGAAGACAGGCAAGTTCAATGTCAGCGTGCTGACCGAGGATGTGCCCTTCGAGACCATCCGTCACTTCGGTATGCAGTCCGGTCGGGATGTGGATAAGTTTGCGGACTTCACCGCGGTGGAGCGCAGCTGCAACGGCCTTTACCACCTGACAGAGAACGTCAACGCTATGTTCTCCTGCGAGGTGAAGGACAAGAAGGATCTGGGCAGCCACATGATGTTCATCGGCGAGGTCACCGAATCCAAGGTTCTCGGCAAGGGCGCCCCCTGCACCTACGCCCACTACCACAAAGCGATTCGCCCGAAAGTCTAACTGACAAATCTATGGAAGGAGCGGCTGGTCCGCTCCTTCTTTTTTAAGGGCACCCGCTGGGCGCACCGCAAAGGGGCCGTCTCACTACGCTGGTTAGTGGGATGGCCCCTTGCTATGCACTTGATTGTTACTTCTTCCTCGGCTCTGCCTTGGAAATGCTCAGTTCCTTTTCCTTGGTGTCCAGCTTCACCTTGGAGAACTGGCCCTCGGGGAGCTTGGTATCGCAGATCTCGTCCTTGCCATAGTAGACGGTGAGGCCGCCTCTTTCGAAGCACAGGATCAGGTCGTTCTTGGTGGCCTTGGCAAGCTCCGCAGCGTCGAAGCAGAACACGTCCGTCTCGCCGCTGGTCACGGTGATCATATCGTCCTTATCCCGCTCCAGCACGAAGGTATTGACCTTCTTACCGTCGGCGGTCTTCTCGCCCCGCTCCACCAGCTCATCCAGGTCGATTTCCAGGTACAGGTTGGAATCCAGCTGCACTCTTGCATACTCGGCACCCATATTCTTGAGACTCTGGACGTTCCGGAATTCCACCTTCACCGGGCTCAGATGCTGGCTGCTGCCGCTCTGGAAGTAGATGTGGGCAATCTTCTTGGAAATGGACATCCGGGTCTGGGCAAAATAGGTCCGGTTGTTGGTGCCCTCCACGGTGCCTCTGACCAGCCAGGCGTAATCCGCCGGGCCGGTGGGATTCTTCTGCCAGATGGCGTACAGCTTGGTGATGTCATACTTCAGAGCAAAGGACCGGGTGACATACTTGCCGGAGCCGTCGGCACAGGTGTTCCAGCCTACGAAGGTATAGCCCTCGCGCTGGGGATTGGTGGTAGGCATCATATCCTTGTCATTGATGCCCTGGAATCTGTAGGCTGTGTCGTAGTTCAGATCCAGAACCAGGGGGAAGCTGTCGCCCAGCTCCTTCTCATGGGCGAAGCGGGCGCCGCCGCTGTCGGGCTGTCCCAGATGATCGTCGTCCAGCTCTTTTCCGCCGGCTGCATACAGTCTGGAGTTATAGTCCAGCATAATGTCGCTGTCCTTGGAAGCGTCATCGCCGCCGATGGCGTAGCCATCGCCCTTGTTCACCACAGTGCCGTCAATATAGAGGTCAGCATTGCCGCCCTCGATAAACACGGTATCAGACGTAGAGGTCTTATCCGTATTCATCAGCACAGAGGAATTGTCCACATTGGCTTGGGTGGTCACCCCGGAAGCATTGCCGTCGGTGTCCATATGCAGGGCTTCGCCTGCGGCCTTCACCGTCATGTTGATGAAGTTCACCACGGCATTGCCGACCGCCTTGACAGCGTTCTGGGCTGCCACAATGGAGCCGTTCATAAAGGTGACGGATACCTGATCGGAACCGGAACCGCCTTCCACAACAACGGCATAGTCGGCATCTTCGTCACCGTAGATGGTCTTGCCGTTCAGATCGATCACCGTGGTGCCAGAGTCGTAAGTAACAGCGCCGGATCCTTTCTGAACCTCCACGCTGTCCTTCAGAACAACGTCGTCCTTGCCCTCTGTGCGTCCGATTAAGTTTGCAGCCGTCTCCGGGTCCTTGACCTGGATGGCGGTGGGAACGCCGTTAATCAGAACCACCAGATCCCGGTCGGTTTCAAAGAAGGTGCCGTTGGAGGTGAGCACCAGCTCGCCGTCCACCTCTGTGACGGTGAGGTTCCTGGTGTCCACGCTGTCGGGGTCCAGGGCAATCTCGGCGCCCTCGGGGATCTCCACCCCCAGCTGTGTCAGCAGCTCCGTGACGGAAATGCCGCTGTCGCCGCGAACCTTGACCACCTTGTCACCTACATAGTAGTCCACATAGTAGCCGGCAGGCTCCGTCTCCTGAGGCTCGGTCTGCTGGGGTTCGGTCTCCTGAGGAACCGTCTCCACGGTGGTTTCCACAGGCTCCGTCTCGGCCACCGTCTCGGCGGGAACGGTTTCCTCCACCGTCTCGGCGGGAACAGTTACCTCCACCGTCCCGGCAGGCTCGGTCTCCTCCGGAGCGGGCTCCTGGTATGTATCGTCGTCATCCTCGCCGGGGATCTTGATGCCGGCTGCCCGGAGCTCTTCCTTCTCCTTCTCCCAGGCCTCCAGCAGCTTCTGATACTCCTCCCAGGTCAGGTTGGTGTAGAGCTTTTTGGTGATGGGATGCCGCCAGGTATAACGCTTGGCAGCAGGATCGTCCTGATCGGCAGTTTCCGTCTCCTCGGGAGCCGTAGTTTCTGCCTGGGTTTCCTTCGGCTCCGCCGGGGCCGGCGCCGGCTCGGGCTCCGGGGCCGGGGGCGCTTCCGTCCCCGGGGGAGCGGGGGGCTCCGTTGCAGGGGGAGTAGGGGGCTCCGTCTGGGTCGGGGCAGGGGTCTGCTCCACCGCGGCAGTGGGCTCCGTTGTTTCCTCCGTGGAAGCAAATGCTGCCACGCTCATGGAACCCAGCAGGCTCAGTACAAGAATCAAACTAAGTACACTTCTGAAAAGCTTTCTCATGCTTCATCCTCCTCCAT
>CAZUFU010000155.1:0-3120 GCA_964619875.1 uncultured Oscillospiraceae bacterium | reverse complement strand
ATCTCCATAGCCGGGCCGGTGACATATAAAAATAATCGCAAGACCACGGAGGTGGTCAATGCGATACCTATCGAATACCTGCTTGTTGAGACGGACTCGCCTTACCTGACGCCGGAGCCTTTCAGAGGCCGGAAAAACAAGCCTCCTTATGTGGAGCATACTGCAAGACGAGTTGCTCTTATCAAAGGAATGGAGTATGAGGAGGTATGCCGCAGGACGCTGGAAAACGCCAAACGGTTTTTCGGGATAGTGTAACAATAGCAGGCGGCGAATGGAAATTGGGATTTTTTGCAAGACGAAGGTTTTCATTTCAGGCTGTTTTGTTTTCTTTTTGAAAACTTTAAGGGGTGTTTGGAAAACTTTTGGAAAATTATGTATTCGAAGTAAGCAATCAGTGTGACGTGGACTGCAAAAGCACCATAATTATCTGGAATTGAAGGGATAAATTGCCGGATAGTTTTCAAAAAGTGCTGTTTGGTTTTCTTTTTGAAAACAATCAGAGCCGTTTTGAAAACTTCCCTTCAGGGGACATTGCGGCTTTTCGGTCCGCATGCTTCGACATATTTCGATGGGCGTTTGTGGTAGAATTCGCTCATGGGAATGAGAAGAAAGAAAAAAGTCGGCCCAAGGCCGCAAAAAGTAAACATGCATGATGAGGCTGCCGTTGAATTTTGCCAATCGGCAGCCAGCCCTGCCCATCAATTGCACGAAAGCGGCAGGGCTGACGGCGGCATCGACATCAGGGTTGGCTACGCCACAGCCGCCGCCGCAGGAATCAGCGGCGACGCCGCTGTTTCCTGCGGGCTGCCCGGGGGCAGCCGCGCCTTAATCCTGTCGGACGGAATGGGCAAGGGGATTAAGGCGGCGGCCGGCAGCAGGCTGGTGGTGACCAGATTGAGGAGAAACCTGAAGGTCGGAATGCCGGTGGCGGCGGCCATAAAGGAAGTCAATCGCTATATGATAGAGCAGGCGGAAGGTGCCGCGGAGAAACATTCAAGTGGCACAGAACTTGCGGCCGCTCAAGCCGACGATCAGGCAGTTCCTCAAGCCGCGCCAGCCGACGGTCATGATGTTCATCAAACCGCCCAAGCCGTATTGTCGTTCGCCCAGGTCGATGCACAGGGCGAAGGTGCCGATATGAGTGAGGAGTTTGCCACGGTGGATTTGACCGTAATCGACCGGCAGAGCCGCCGGGCCAGATTTTACAAGATGGGAGCGGCCACCTCCTTTATAATGAGAGGAGGCCGGGTACGAAAAATAAAAGGGGCGGCACTGCCGGTGGGGATAATACCTAAGCTGCGGCTGACCCATATTTCCGCAGTACTGAAGGAAGGTGACCTCATAGTCATGGTATCGGACGGCATAACCGATGCCGACAGGAACGATCTGGAGGCTCGATGGCTTTGCGACTACCTTTCTGAAGAAATTTATTCAGCAGATTTTGATACAGGCCGCATGTCGGCCAGACAGATTGCCGCAGATATTCTCGCAGAAGCAGAAGCCCGATACGGAGGCCGGGAGCGGGATGACCTGACGGTAGCCGCCGCCCTGATAGTCAACGGCGGCACAGACGGTGCAAAGGAATGAAGAAAAAGATTTTAAAAACAATCACAGAACACAACCTTATAACAGCAGGCATGCACATCGTTCTGGGACTTTCCGGAGGCCCTGATTCGGTGTGCCTTTTTAGTGTGCTTATGGAGCTGGCGGAGGACATGAACCTGACCATATATCCTGTCCATGTAAACCACAAATTCAGACCGGGGGCGGCAGAAGAGGACCAGGCATATGTGGAAGAGCTTTGCAGAAGCAGAGGACTGGAGTGCAGGAGTTTTATATACGATTGTCCTGCCATTGCAAAGGAGCAGAGGCTGACTTCGGAAGAAGCGGGAAGAAATGCCAGATACGAAGCCTTTTCCAAAGTGGCACGTGAGATTTTGAAGAAAGGAGTGCCTGCAGAAAAAATTGCCGTTGCCGTGGCACAGAATGCCAACGACCAGTGCGAGACAATACTTTTCCGCATTATGAGAGGAACAGGAACCGACGGTCTTTCGGGCATAGCATACAAACGGCAGGGAGAGGACGGAATTCCTGTAATCAGGCCTCTTCTGGATGTTACGAGAACTGAAATCGAAAAATACTGCGCGGATAATAACCTGGACCCGCGCATTGACCATACAAACAGTCAGACGGTATATACGAGGAACCGCATAAGACTGGAGCTGATACCTTACCTGGCTTCTAATTTCAACGAAAATATAGTGGAGACGGTAAATCGCCTTGGGCGCATTGCAGCAGAGGACAAGGACTACATGTACAAGGAGGCGCGTGCTGTTTTCGACAAAATTCGACAGACTGCCCAGCCGGGACAGACGTCGCAAGCGGGACAAACTGGGCAGTCTGGACAGACTGCCCAGCCGGGAAAAGCGGGCCCGGCCGTGTCCATCTTCACAGCACCTTTGGAAACTCTTCACCCGGCAATAAGATTCCGCGTGTATAATATAGCATTGGAGAATGCCGGCATGAAGGGAAACGTCACGCGGGCTCACCTGGAGGCTGTGGAACGTGTGAGAACCTCGTCAAGCCCGTCTGCAAGGACGGAGCTGGCAGACGGTTTCGGTGTATACAGAGCATATGACAGGCTGGTCTTTTGCGGCAGAGAGATGCAGGCAGGAGTAGAAACAGGGGCGTCACAGCCGGCAGAGTCAGGCTGGAAGCTTACAGTAATGAACAGACAGGAGTACTGTGAATTTCTGGAAGCAACCAAAGCCGCCTATCCGACTCACATCTACGGCGCCTTCAGCGGCAGGGCCATGGAAACAGGAGCCCGGCCGGAACTTAGGACCAGGCGTGACGGCGACACCATAGCCATCAAAGGCGGCACCAAGAAGCTGCAGGACTTTTTCACCGACTGCAAGGTGCCTAAGATGTACAGGGACAATATGCTGTTGCTGGCTGTTGGAAGCCGCGTACTGTGGGTTCTCCCGTCAGAACATTTTCCTGGTGAACGAAACCGGCAGAAAGGGAGATTTTCAGCGGAATTTAAAGCGGATTCGGCTACTGACGAAACAATAATTGTGCTTGAACAAAAGTAGTTTTTGTGTTAAAATACAAAATAGT
>CAZUFU010000154.1:0-3146 GCA_964619875.1 uncultured Oscillospiraceae bacterium | reverse complement strand
AACACTTGCGCGGGCTTATAAGAAGATTTCCGTCTATCAAATCAATAAAAAATCCGAGGGCTCAACCTCTCCGGAGAGCATAGAAAAGCAAATAAATGATATAAAATCGTCCCAACCGGTTTAAACACGAAAAATACCGCATGGCTTAACGCCCTGCGGTATTTTCCGTAAGTTGTATATTGTTATGCAAATGTGATTACTGTGCCTGTCTTGCCTTCAAGAGCGTCGATGGCCTTATCAAGAGATGTGATAATAGCCTTCTTGCCCGGATAAGCTCTTACAAACCTCATAGCTGCCTGCACCTTCGGAAGCATGCTTCCCGGTGCAAACTGGCCTTCCTCGCAGTACTTGGCAGCATCTGCAAGGTTCAGTTCTGAAAGGTTTTCCTGATTAGGCTTATTGAAGTTGATTGCAACCTTTTCTACCTCTGTCAGAATCATGAGCACGTCTGCTTCAACCTGCTCTGCAAGAAGTTCTGCCGCAAAGTCCTTATCGATTACTGCTGCAGTTCCTTCAAGGCTTCCGTCCGGATTTTCCAGTACAGGAATTCCGCCGCCTCCACAGGTGATTACGATTGTGGAATCCCACAGCTTCTTCACTGCGTCGATTTCTACAATCTTTCTAGGAAGCGGTGAAGGTACTACTCTTCTCCAGCCTCTGCCAGCGTCTTCCTTCATTGTATAGCCTTTGCTCTCCTGAAGAGCCTTTGCTTCTTCTTCTGTATAGAAAGGTCCGATAGGCTTTGTAGGGTTCTGGAAAGCAGGGTCTGCCTTCTCTACAACCATCTGTGTTGCCACTGTTACTACAGGAATGTTTCTGTTTCTCTTATTGAGAGCATACTTTAATGCCTGCTGCAGGTGGTATCCTATATATCCCTGGGACATGGCCCCGCACACGTCGAAAGGCATTGCCGGTGTTACGTCCTTGGCTGTTTCTGATGCCAGAAGGATTCTTCCGACCTGAGGTCCGTTACCGTGTACAACTGCCAGCTCATATCCTCTCTCGGAAATGTCTGCAATTCTTTCGCAGGTTTCCTTAACAACTGCAAGCTGAGCTTCTGCGGTAGCTTCGCTCTTGCCTGACTGCAGAGCGTTTCCGCCTAATGCGACAACAATTTTTTTTGCCATTTGTTTTTCTCCTTTAATCTAAATCGTCTCTGTTTACAGGACAGGACATACATCTTGGGCCGCCTCTTCCTCTTGACAGCTCAGCTGAAGGAATTGCAAGAACCTTGATGCCCTTCTTATCCAGTAAATCGTTTGTTACATAGTTTCTTTCGTAGGTCACAACTGTTCCCGGTGCGATGCAGAGAGTGTTGGATCCGTCGTTCCACTGTTCTCTCTGTGCTGCAATGAGGTCGCCGCCGCCGCATCTGATAAGGTCAACTGCCGGAAGTTTCAGTTCGAGAGCCAGAACCTTGGCCAGTTCATCCTTGATAGCATTGTATTTAAGTCTTCCGTCTGCTCCGAGAGTAATCTCATAAACGCCGAGAGGACCTTCAATTTCCGGATGAATTGTGAACTTGTCGTAATCCACCATCGTGAATACGGTATCAAGATGCATGAATGCTCTGCACTTAGGAATATCGAATACGAGAACCTTCTTGAACTCGGAGTTCTTGAGAAGCTTTTCTGCAAAGCTTTCAATACCTGCAATAGTTGTTCTCTGTGAATATCCGATTGCAACCATATCCTTGGAAAGAACGAGTACGTCTCCGCCCTCAATTGAGTAGTTGTCATAAACATCATACCACATCGGAGTGTTTTCCACAGCAAAGTCTCTGTTGTACTTAACCATGTATTTTAAGAGCAGTGCTTCTCTTCTTCTTGCAGGTGTACTCATGTGGTGAATGTTGATGCCGTTTCCTACGCATGCACCCGGGTCTCTGGTGAAATACAGGTTAGGCATAGGATCGCTGGCAAAATGCTCTTCATCCTCAGCGAGGTCACAGAGTGAATTGGTCACAATGTGCTTGAGTTCATCGGTGAAAATACCTGCGATACAAGTTTCAACCAGATCTTCAGGCTCCTTTGACAGGAGATATTCCACGATGGCTTCCTTTCTTCCCTCTGAGTGGATTTCGGAAAGCTCAACGAACTCTCTTACGAAATTATATTTAATCTTTTCATCTTTAAGGGCTTTAGCTGTTTCATGCTGATAATATACGACCTCAACGCCGTTTTCCTTAAGAACCTCAGCGAATCTGTCGTGCTCTTCTTGTGCAACTTTCAAGAAAGGAATATCGTCAAACAAAAGTCTTTCAAAGTTGTTCGGTGTGAGCTTTTCCAGCTCTCTGCCCGGTCTGTGAAGAAGAACCTTGTTCAACTTTCCTATTTCAGAAAAATTGTGAATTCCAGGATACATATTTTTATCCTCCCTTCCTTTTTATAGGGCAGCAGAGACTCGAATCTGCCGCCCGTCATTTACGGTTTTGTTTCCGTACCGATTAGCCCATTGTTGCAACCATAACAGCCTTGATGGTATGCATTCTGTTTTCAGCCTCATCGAATACCTTTGAGTGTCTTGATAAGAATACTTCGTCGGTTACTTCACGGATGTCGTAGCCTAATTCTTTCTGTTCAGCTGCCATTGTTGTGTCAAAATCGTGGAATGAAGGTAAGCAGTGTAAGAAGATAACGTCGTCGTTTTCTGTCTTATCAAGCATTTCCTTTGTTACCTTGTATGGAGTTAACAGTCTTACTCTTTCAGGGATCTGGTCTTCTTCACCCATTGATGCCCAGATATCAGTGTAGAGAACGTCTGCTCCCTTTAAGCATGCTTCGTCTGAGCTTACTTCGATAGTTGCTCCTGTGTATTCTGCAACCTTTCTTGCTCTTTCAAGAACGCTGCTGTCAATCTGGTCAGCAAGTTCCTTTGGTCCGTAAGCTACGAAGTGCATACCCATCTTAGCACAGCCGTACATCCATGCATATGCCATGTTGTTTCTTACGTCTCCGCAGAATACAACCTTAACCTTGTTTAAAGGCTTTGCAATGTGTTCTTCGATTGTGAGCATGTCAGCAAGAATCTGAGTAGGGTGGTCAACGTCTGTTAAACCGTTCCATACAGGTACACCTGCGTTAGCTGCCAGTTCTTCTACTACAGACTGCTTGTATCCTCTGTATTCGATACCGTCGTAGAATCTG
>CAZUFU010000153.1:0-3151 GCA_964619875.1 uncultured Oscillospiraceae bacterium | reverse complement strand
AGGATTATCGGACTGCGCTTGGTGGTTTCATAGATATAGCTGCTGAGAGAATCTCTCACGTGAGATTTCATGCTGTTCCAGTCCTTAATTCTCTTGTCCTGACATTTTTCCAAAGCTTCCATGGCCACTCTTCTGGCCTCTTCCATGAGTCCTTCGTTTTCCCTCACATATACGAAACCTCTGGATATGATATCCGGTCCCGATACTACCATGTGGCTTTCTTTTTCTATAGCTGCCACAACTATGATAAGTCCTGATTCCGAAAGCATCTTTCTGTCTCTTAGAACAATGTTTCCTACATCTCCTACTCCAAGACCATCCACGAGAATTGCATCTGCCTCTACTGTGGTATCTTCTATGGCCGCCCTATGTCTGTTGAACTTCAATATCTCACCGTTTTCCATGACAAAGATATTGTCCTTCGGCATGCCCAGGCTTTCAGCCAGTCTTGCATGCTGGATAAGGTGTCTGTATTCACCGTGAACAGGCATGAAGTATTTAGGTTTTATAAGAGAATGCAGAAGCTTCAGTTCTTCCTGGCAGGCATGGCCGGAAACGTGAATATCAGCAATATCGGAATATATTACTTCTGCGCCCTTTTCAAAGAGCTTATTTACAACATTCGATACGGTTTTTTCGTTGCCCGGTACAGGCGTAGAGGAAAGAATAACCATATCACCTTTTTTTAGCTTTACAGATTTGTGATCACCTGAAGCTATGCGGGCAAGAGCGCTCATAGGCTCCCCCTGGCTGCCTGTAGTAATTATTACAAGCTTGTCGTCAGGAATATTCTTGGTCATCTTAAGGTCAACCAGTGTTCCCGGCGGTATATCCAGATAGCCAAGTTCGATGGCAAGAGCAACTACATTTTCCATGCTTCTGCCGGAAATGGCAACCTTGCGTCCGAACTTTACTGCGTTTTCTATTATCCTCTGTACTCTGTGAACATTGGAGGAGAAAGTTGCAATTATTATCCTCGTTTTGGCTGTTCTGAATATATTTTCTATGGTCTGTCCAACCACCCTTTCGGATGCGGTAAAGCCCGGTCTCAAGGCATTGGTACTGTCGCAAAGCATCAGCGTAACTCCTCGTTTTCCGATTTCAGCCAGTCTTGAGAAATCAATGGGTTCTCCGTCCACAGGTGTATAGTCAACTTTAAAGTCTCCGGAATGAAAAACCACTCCTGCAGGCGTGTTTATTGCCAGACATATAGAGTCGGCAATTGAATGGGTTGTTCTGATGGTTTCGATATCAAAGTGTCCCAGAGTTATTTTGTCACCGGCCTTTATCGTTCTTAAATCGCCTATGACATTATGCTCTTTAAGCTTGTTTTCCACCAGTCCCAGTGTCAATCTGGTACCGTAAATCGGAATTTTAATATTCCTAAGAAGATACGGTATCGCACCAATGTGGTCTTCATGACCGTGAGTAAGCACCATGCCTACAATCTTTTCCCTGTTTGCTATCAGATAGGTGAAATCCGGAATGACGATATCAATACCGTACATTTCATCATCCGGGAATGAAAGCCCGCAGTCGATAATCAGAATCTCGTTCTGATACTCAAGGAGGGTCATGTTTTTGCCGATCTCGTTAAGTCCTCCTATGGGTATTACCTTCAGGCTAGGTACTTTCTTGGTTTTTTGTCTACTTCTCATAAAATTTTTTCCGTCCTTTTGATTTTATATTTTATGAAAAGACAGCCGTCACATTATTCAATTTTTAGCTATTTTACTACGATGTTTACCAGTTTGTTAGGTACCACTACTACCTTAACCACTGTTTTTCCTTCTAATAATGCCTGGATATTCTTGTTTTCCAGAGCCGCCTTCTCAAGTTCTGTCCTGTCTGAATTGTTGGCAGCGAAAATCTTATCCTTCAGCTTGCCGTTAACCTGAATTACGACTTCAACCTCATCTTTGACAAGTGCGGATTCATCGAATTCCGGCCATGGCATATTAACCACAGATTCGGTCTGTCCGATATGCTCCCACATTTCCTCGCAGATATGCGGTGTAAACGGCGACAGGATAAGAATAAGATCTTTTACAGCTTTGCCCAGAAGGCCTGCATTTACGTTCTCGCCCTCTTTGTACTTGTACATTTCGTTTACAAGTTCCATAATTGAACTGATGGCCGTGTTAAAGCTGTATTTGCCTCCAACATCCTCACTTACCTTCTTTATAGCTGCGTTGAGCATGTAATTAAGTGACTTGTCAGCAGGTCCTTCTACCTTAAATTCATCAGGTACCTCAGGGTATTTCTTCTTAAATTCGTATACAAGTCTGTATACTCTGTTAAGGAAACGATAGCTTCCCTCTACGCCGGCATCTGACCAGTCAAGCTCTCTGTCAGGCGGTGCTGCAAAGAGTATGAAAAGTCTTGCCGTGTCTGCACCGTATTTCTTTATGATTTCTTCAGGGCTTACTACGTTTCCAAGTGATTTACTCATTTTCTTGCCGTCTTTATTAACCATACCCTGAGTAAGAAGGTTCTTAAACGGTTCTTCGCAGTCAACAAGTCCCATATCATAAAGTGCCATCTGGAAGAATCTCGAATACATCAGATGAAGTATAGCGTGCTCTACTCCGCCGATGTACTGGTCTACATTCATCCAGTAGTTTGCCTTGGCCGGATCAAACGGTGCCTCTGTATTCTTAGGATCACAGTATCTTAAGAAATACCACGATGAATCCAGGAAAGTATCCATAGTATCCATCTCTCTTCTTGCAGGTTTGCCGCACTTAGGACATACAGCATGTGCAAAAACCTTGGATGTTGTCAGCGGAGACTCTCCCTTTCCTGTAAATTCAACATCGGTAGGAAGAAGTACCGGAAGGTTTTCTTCTTTTTCAGGAACCCAGCCGCAATCCTCGCAGTAGATCATAGGGATAGGAGTACCCCAGTATCTCTGTCTGGAAATCAGCCAGTCTCTCAGTCTGTAGTTTGTGGTTTTCTTACCGATTCCTCTTTCTTCCACAATCTCAATGAACTTACCGATGGCTTCTTTGTTGTTCATGCCGTTAAACTCGCCGGAGTTTATCAGAGTACCCTCGGCGGCACATGCCTCCTTAAGATTATTAAGGTCAATCTCAGGATCTCCCGGATCAACAACAGGAATTATATCAATACCGAATTTGGTAGCAAACTC
>CAZUFU010000152.1:0-3156 GCA_964619875.1 uncultured Oscillospiraceae bacterium | reverse complement strand
CAGCCCCAAGCCCATCCATGTGTCTGAGCCCGCAGTCACAGTAAATCACATAGTCGTCCGGTCTGAGCATTGCACCAACAGTCTCGTAATCACCTATGGATGCTCCGCCTATAATCACACATCTTCTCATACTCTATCTTTCCGTTTCTGTCTCAACTGTCTTCAGTTCGTCTATAACCTTTATTACTTTGAATCCCGCACTTACAGCAGTCTCTATGGCGTAGTCTGAATCCTCGTAAACAAGAGTTTCTGCAGGTTCAGCTCCGAGAACCTTAGCGGTATTGATGAAAATATCTGGCTGTCGCTTGCTTGTACCAAGCTCTGAGCAAATATATAAACCCTGAAAATACTGACTTATTCCGTGGCGCTTACAGGCGGCTTCGATTAAAATTCTTTCACTGGAAGTAACGATTGCCATAGGTATTCCCTTTGAGTCGTAATACTCCAATACCTGGCGAGCCCCCTTCTTAAGTTCAACCTCTGTGGCGTAGAAGCTTTCTACCAGTCCTAAGTATTCTGCTGCTATCTCATCGCCGGTTTCTCTGAATCCATACTTTTTCTTCAGGTATGCTCCGCCCTCTTTAGTCGTCAGAGGTATCAGCACCTGAAAGTCTTCCTCACTATATGGAAAACCTCTGCGACCCAGAACCGTCTTCAGAGCTTTTCTCCATGATGCGATGGAATCCATCAGAGTCCCGTCAGCATCGAATAATACTGCTTTAATCATCATGTTTCACCACCTGCTGCTATATTCCCAGTGCCATCCTGCCGCACTCTTCCAGTTTGACGCAGTTGTCAAAGGCGGTTTCGATGTCTGCTCCGCAGGCCGCCATACCGTGATGGCTCATAATGCATCCGTAGTTCTGACCAAGGGCTTTTACTGTGTTTGCCATAAGCTTCTTGGTTCCCGGAAGGGCGTATTCTGCCAGTTCAACCTGAGTGCCGAAAATTTTCTGCATTTCAGGGTCATTTATGCGCAGCGGTCTCTCTGCTGCTGCGAATACGCAGCAGTATTTGGAATGTGTATGAATTACAGCTCCCGCATCAGGGCGCTGTTTATAAACCTCTGCATGAAGACCTTTTTCTGATGTAGGCTTCAGGCTGCCCTCATACTCAAGGGTGCTGATGTTCACCTTGACCATATCTGCCGGAGTCAGTCTTGTATAATCCAATCCTGAAGGTGTTACCAGCATATAAGTGTCATCAAGTTTTATGGAAAGATTGCCCCAGGTGCCCTGTACAAGGCCGGTGGCTACAAGTTTTTTGCCGTATTCGCAAAGCTTCTCTCTCAGTTCCCATTCGCGTGATTCGTATTTACCCTCTGCATTTTCTGAGTTGCATGGCTGTGCCTGCTGTTCTGTCTTCCCCGGCACCGCCTCGGTTTTCTTCACACCTGCCTCGGCCTTTGAGTATTTTTTCTGATATATTTTGTGCATGAGCAGAGCTTCAAACTTGTTTATTTCCTTGGCTCCTCCTATTCTGTCTGCAAGAACGGTTATCTCAGCTGACTTTTCCAGAACGGTCATACCGACAACAGCTTCGTAAGGAGTTCTGCCACCTGTTATAGTATAGCCTATGCCGTTTCCATCTTTATCCACACCGCGAAGCACCATTGCCCCGGTACTCTTCTTAAATGCCTTCGCCATGGATTTCCCTGCTTTATCATTGGAACTGCGTCCATCGGCTATATATGCTGCAGGGCCTATTATCTGTGCCATGTCGTCAAGAGAAGCCTTAAATGGTCTTGCATTACGGAGACATTCCTGACAATATGGAGTCTGTGAAAACACCATGGCACTCATTCCCTTACGTGCCAGAGGCAGGTGTGCTACAGCAAGCTTTTCCACATCTTCCGGTTTAAGATCTGAAAGGTCAGCTCCATCCTTTGTTCCATAGACACCCTCTGCAGTCTCAACTAGGAGCTTGGCAGCCTCTCCAACAGGATAATCCTGTTCAGCCATCATCTTTGCGTATTTCTTTAATAGTTGGTAATAAGCATTCTGCATTACTGTTCCTCCCCTGTAAATCTTCGTCCGTTAGCTATAATATACGCTTTTTCCAGAGATTTGTAAATGTTCTTATAATCCTCGAATAAATCGTCATATATAGCTTTGTTTTCCGGATCAGGCTTATACCTTTTCTCAATCTGCACGAAATCTTTGGCAGCTTCGAACCCAGGCAGCTCACCCAGACCTATGAGTGCAACCACGGCGACTCCTACCGCCCCTGCGTTTCTCGGATCCTTAACTACAGCGAAATGTTTGCCTGTTATGTCTGCAATTATCTGCATCCATCCGTCATCCAGTGCTCCGCCTCCGATTATTCTGAAATTGTCACATGTAAAGCCATAGTCCTGTTTGTAGTTCTCAAGAATCCATCTCAGGTTATATCCTATGCCCTCATAAACGGCTCTCATCAGGTGCTCTCTGGTATGAACCATATTGATATTAAAAAGTGTGGCTCTGGTAGTTGTAGACGACACAGGACAGCGTTCTCCAAGCATCCAAGGTGTGCATACCAGATGGTCACTTCCCGGAGGAATTGTTCTGATTACATCATCCATATACTGATATATACCGTCGCCGTATTCTTCCTTTTCTCTGGAAAAGAATTCATCGCATAGCCACTGTATGTTGGCTCCTGCTGATTCTGTAATGCCCGCGATGAGGTTCATCTCTCTGTCAGCACTCTGAATTGCCGCCGCGCCGTGCATAAACTTGTCTGCCGTTCTGCTGGCTGCTGCAACCCAGGCCGATGTTCCTAAATAAATATGCAGATCTCCATCTCCGCACATTCCAGAGCCAACAGCTGCAGCCTGTACATCGTCACAACCGCCAAAGACGGGAGTTTCAGGGCGCAATGCCATGGCCTGTGCCGCTTCAGGAAGCAGTCCCCCTACTATGTCTGTACTGCACACCAGAGGTGGCAGTTTTTCCATATCCACACCGGTAAGCTTCATCACTCCAAGCCATTCCTTCTTCTTAAGATCCAGGCCGTAGGATGAGGCTCCGGAGAGCTCAGTTACCATCTTTCCTGTACATTTATATTTCAGATAACCGTTTACGTCGAGGATTCTGTAGGTCTGTCTGTAGATGTCAGGCCGTTCTTCCTTGAGCCATACGATTTTTGGAATGCAGTCCTTGCCCATAATCGGTG
>CAZUFU010000151.1:0-3287 GCA_964619875.1 uncultured Oscillospiraceae bacterium | reverse complement strand
TTTTCATTTCGGAGCATATGAAGAATTAAAGCCTTATCCTGAGTCTCCTGCTCATTAAAGGGTTTGTATTTTTCCAGCTGCTCAATCAGTTTCTCTCTCATATAATTTTAATTTAAATAAGTCAATTTGAATAAAAAATGCAAAGTTTTATTCTTCCGTGAACTTCACCGGTGCAAAAAACTTCATGGACACGCCCTCATCAAATATGAGAATATCGCAAGGCATGCGCATTACGAGCCATGTCACGTGCAGATCGCCTACGGCGCCGCTTATGTTGAAAATCTGAATCGCGTATAGGCACCAGAAATACTCATCCGGAACATCTCCCATGAGCACAGCCAGCACCACACCCCAGACAACCACAGGAGCCAGAGCCACAGTGATATATGCAGGACGTGAGAAAAACCATGTGCTGCTAGCGTAGGCCATCCCCGAGCCGGCCTTGAATCCGAACTGCGCCGGCTCTCCCGTGAATATCCGGATAAACACGCCGTGAACCCACTCGTGAGCGAATACATAGACCACCAGCCCCACCAGTATGAGGGCAGCGGTAAACAGTACATGAAGCCATCCCTTGTCAAAAATAAGACTCGGTGATACAACCAGACGACCGAATACAATCATGACCACCACAATCAGCAGGCTGCACCACGTAATACGCTTAAACACGGTACGGTCTGCTGCCATATCCAGAGTCTCATATAAATCGTAACCCGCCGGCAGACCGGGATAAGCCGCAGGACGGCGGCCGCCCGAAGAACCACAGCGGCGCTCCGGACCTTCCTCTCTCCTGCCTTTCATTACTTCAGCGCCTCTCTTACAGCCTCCGCCATCTGCGGAACATCTACGACACCCTTGTGGAGCACCGGCTTCTTGTCCAGGTCCTTAAGACCGTAAGGCACCTTCACGCCGGTTGCCGAAGCAAGTGCGGACACATATTCGAAGCCGTCTTTGCACGGGCCGATTCCGCAGGCAGAAGCCACGCTTTCCGCAAACTTGTATGCGCTTGCCGTTGATGCAATGACTGCCGGTGTTGATGCATCGCCCGTTTCCTTCACGTAATCCTGATATACTTTATATGCCACTGCTGTGTGGGTATCCATTAAATAGCCCTTTTCAGACCACATTTTTCCGATGGTGTCCAGAGTATCCTTTTCCGTCGAAAAGCCTCCGAAAAAGTCTCCCAGGGCCTCACGAACCTGCTCGGAAACCTGATACACCTTTTCAGTGTCCAGTTTTTCCATGAGACTGCGCACAACATCACCATCGCGGCCGCTGAGTATGTACAGAAGTCTTTCCAGGTTGCTGGAAATCAGAATATCCATGGACGGTGAGTTGGTACAGTAGAACTCACGCACTTCTTTCCTTATATCGTAAACGCCGGTTCTGATAAAATCTGTGAGAACCTTGTTGTCGTTGGATGCACAGATGAACTTTCTTACCGGCACACCCATTTCCCGGGCAAAATACGCTGCCAGGATGTTTCCGAAATTGCCTGTAGGAACTACCACGTTCATAGGTTCTCCGGCTCTGAGTACCCCTCTTTCAACCAGCTTCACGTAGCTGTATACGTAGTAGGCCACCTGGGGTACCAGTCTGCCTATGTTTATGGAGTTTGCCGATGATAGTCTTACGCCGCCGGCTGCCAGTTCCTGCGCAAAAGAATCATCATTAAAGATTTTTTTCACCCCTGTCTGAGCGTCGTCAAAGTTTCCTCTGATGGCGAATACATGAGTGTTGGCTCCCTCCTGAGTTATCATCTGTCTTTCCTGAACCTGGCTTACGCCCCCTGTAGGATAGAACACAACGATTTCCGTTCCCGGTACATCTGCGAAGCCTTCGAGAGCAGCCTTTCCCGTGTCGCCTGAAGTTGCTGTAAGAATACATACTTTTTCAGTTACCCCTTCCTTTTTCATGGAAGTTGTCATCAAGTATGGCAGAATGGATAGCGCCATATCTTTAAATGCCGCAGTTTTTCCATGGTACAGCTCAAGAAAATGAGCTACTCCTGCCTCATTAATTCCAACCACATCCGGTGCAGTGAACTTTGAATCGTAAGCACCGTCAATACAGTAACCCATTTCCTCAGGGGTAAAATCATCAAAGAATGCACCGATAACTTTCATGGCAATTTCCTTGTATGATTTCCCGATCATTTCCTCTATTTTAAAGGGAAGCGCCGGAACAGTTTCAGGAACATAAAGGCCTTTATCTTCTGCAATGCCTTGTATTATTGCCTGTGCGCCTGTTTTCTTAAGCTGGCTTCCTCTTGTACTTTCATATTTCATAATCTGTATCTCCTTCATATTGCAGGCTTTTTTTCACAATTAATTTTTAGAATACCATATTTACGAACTTATTTCAATATGATATAATGCATTAGACTGAAGACAATTTGGCTTGAAAACCCTATTGCCGATTTTTTTTTGCACTAAATTGCATAATCGGACCACACTAATTTTATTACTTTGGAGGTACTCAGATGAGTAAAAAGAAACAAGGGCAAACGTTGAACTCTTTAAACAAAGGTTTTTCCGTTCCCGACACTTACATTATCATTTTCTTCGTAGTCTGCCTGGCTGCACTTCTTACTTATATCATCCCTCAAGGCTTCTACGAAACTCAAGACGTTACATATGTTGTAGATGGCGTCGAGAAGACAAAAACCGTTATCAAGGACGGAAGCTTCCAGTACGTTCTCGATGAAGCCGGACAACCTGTGAAGCAGGGGATTGCTCTCTTTGCTGCAGGCGGCGGAGTTGGACTGTTTAACTATCTCTTTGAAGGTCTTGTCAGCGGAGACAAGTGGGGCTCTGCAGTAGGTATTATCGCATTTATCCTTGTTATCGGCGGTGCCTTCGGTATTGTGCTCAGAACCGGTGCAGTTGAATCCGGTATCATGAATATGATCCGCAAGACCAACGGCAAAGAAAAGCTTCTTATACCTGTACTCTTCTTTCTCTTCTCGTTAGGAGGAGCTGTATTCGGAATGGGCGAAGAAGCACTTCCATTCCTTATGATTCTCGTTCCGATTGTTATCGCGATGGGTTATGACGGCGTTACAGCAGTTCTCATTACTTATGTTGCTACTCAGATTGGTTTCGGTACTTCATGGATGAATCCTTTCTCAGTGGCTATTGCACAGGGTATAGCAGGTGTGCCTGTATTCTCCGGCGCAACATTCAGAATCGTTATATGGGTTCTTTTCACGGGCATCGGAGCGGTTATGACAATGCTTTATGCAAACAGAATCAGAAAAAATCCGACACACTCTGTTTCCTATGAAT
>CAZUFU010000150.1:0-3294 GCA_964619875.1 uncultured Oscillospiraceae bacterium | reverse complement strand
GTGCAGAAGGTGTACCTGGAAAAATGCCTGGCGGAAATCGCCAAGGAAGAATAGATTGTTACGTTGGTTATGAAATGCCGGGACTGCTGATGCAGCCCCGGCGTTTTGTCATACGAATTCTTAATAAAAAGCTTTAACAGCTTTTTATTAAGAATTCGATGAGACGGGAATCTGCAAGCAATTGCAGATTCGGCTGTGCTTTGGCACAGCCTTCTTGATTAAATATTTTAATCAAGAAATAGTATCAGTTATCCATTTCATCGCTAAATTCTTCCCCGAACAGGACAGAAAGATAATCTCTGCGTCCATAGAGGATGCGGTCAATATGTACGGCATTTTCGGACAGGTGGTAGAAGATCATGTAGCTCCCACACACCAGATACCGATATACGATTTGCGGCCCGGAGAAGGACAGCGGGGTGCCGGATTCAGGGAACTGTCCCAGGGAGAGGACAGCTGCCTGAATTTGGCTTACCAGGCTGCGGGCAGCAGCTTTGTTGTGGAGCTTGAATGCAATGTAGTCACCGGTTTCGGCGAGATCCCGCCGGGCTTCCGGAGAGAAAAGGATTTTAGCCATCGTACTTTGCACCTAATTCCTGAAACACGCTTTCGGCATCCATCCAGCCCGCAGCTTCCCCGCTGCGGTATCCTTTCTCCAATTCGGACAGCAGCTTTTGCCTGGCAAGGAGCACTTCGTACTGACGATACTCCTCGATATCCAGGACAGCATAGCGGCCATGGCCATTTTTGGTGAGAAACACAGGCTGGCCGACAGCGACATCACGCAAGACTTCACCATAGTTGCGAAGGTCAGAAACGGGTTTGATGTTAGGCATAGCATCTGCCTCCTTTCTGACATTAGTATATACAGATTTCACGAAAAAATCAACGAAGAATTTTACAGCAAACAAGAGGATGTGGAATACCCACATCCTCCATTCTTGCATTTGCCGGATTGTCATTGCGCCATAGGATTATCCCCGCTTCACCTTAATTTCTGAACTGTTTTTATCCCGGTAATGGTACAGCTCTTCCAGCTCTGCAATCACCTCGTCCCGGCGGCGAACCATCCCCTTGAAGTGGCTGACCAGAAGGTAAGGTGCTTTCAGCTTTTTTAGAACTGCAATTTCCTCTTTCACAAGCTGGGCATTAAAAATATAATAGCCGTCCCGGAATTTGCTGTACAGAGCGTCACCCACGAATGCGTAGGTTTCATCTACTTCCAGTCCCAGGCAGCCCTTGCAATGGCTGGTGGACAGCGGGAAAATGTGCAGATTGCCAATATAAATATCCTTGTCTGCGATGGTACCCATCTGGACATGGCGTTTGGTTTCATGGGATACAAACGCTTCCTTAATATTCAGCTTCCCGATATTGCCGGTGTGGTCCTGATGGAAATGAGACAGGACAATATTGTAATTTCCTGTCAATTCGGAAATAGCCCGTTCATCGCTGCCCACATCGTAAAGCCATACGGCATCTCCATTCCGAATGATACCGATGTCTGCCGACAGAGGATCATCCGAGCATTCAATATAGCTTATTTTTTCGTTGATAACAATTTCCTTCACATTGGCCTCCTTGCTCATTTTACAACCTCGCAGCGATCTCCAACGCAACCCGAAGATACGTTTCGTGACTGGATGTGGGTCTTGCTCCCAGCGTTCGGGGATCCCATTTTTCGCCGTCCAGACAGTCGTCTGCATAGAAAAACTGATAGATCGGAACCCCTCTGAATTGACCGGCTGCCATGACGGATGCACATTCCATATCCACCGCAATGCAGCCATCCATTTTCCGCTTTTCCATGCTGCTCCGGGTTTCCCGATAAAACGCATCGGTCGTCCATACCTTACCGGAAACATAGGATAAATGGAGTTCATCCATAATCTTTGCCAAATGGGGCTGTGTGGGAACCTCCACATAATTGCTGACGGGCAGATAGTGATAACTGGTTCCCTCGTCCCGATAAGCGGAGGTGGGCAGGATCAGATGTCCTGCGGCGATCTCTTTATTCAAAACACCGCAGTTCCCGTAGTATAAAAATGCTTTTGCACCCCGTGCGATGAGCGACTCCATCAAACACACCGTTCCGGCACCTCCCATCAGGGAATGGAAGATACCGATATCCCGTCCCTGCCAGTGAAGCCGATACACCGGGATCGTGCGACCTCCCCGAAGAGAACAGATCACTTCCGCAGAATACACCTTCTCCAACGCATGAAAGGTTTCCTCCTTGAACGCCCCAATGATGACCTCCGGAAAGCCTTCTATTTCCCGGAAAGACCGCTGCTGATTCACTTTGATTAGTTCCTCTGAATATGGATCAAAGGTATCGAACAAGCTCATAATTTCCCCTCCAAATACAAAAATGGCGCAGACCGAAGCCTGCGCCATAAAATGCCGTATATCCCGATTATCGGGCAAGAGCACAAGGAGCAAGTCTTTCGGTGAAGTTCTGGGTGCTGCACATCATGTTCATCATAAAACTCACTCGCTTTCCCAATTATGAAAACATTATAATGTGGAGAAATGGCATTGTCAAGGATTCCTTTCTCAACAAATTGTTCACCCCGATATTCCCGGGTTTTCCTGCCATTTTGGATTGACTTTTGAAGCTGTTTGTGAAATAATAAGAGGGTTAAAATTAAGAAACAAGAGAGGATTATCGCTATGATGCAATCCAGAACACATAATTGCGGCGAGCTGCGGCTGTGCGACGCGGGGAAAAAGGTGACCGTTGTGGGCTGGCTGGAGAATGTCCGGGAGGTGGGCGCAAACTTCGCCTTCTGCGTCCTCCGGGACTACTACGGCACCACCCAGGTGGTCATCGAGAACGAGGACATGATGCGCCTTGTCAAGCCCATCAACAAGGAGTCCACCATCTCCGTCACCGGTACCGTCCGGGAGCGGGAGAGCAAGAACACCAAGATTCCCACCGGCGAAATTGAGATCGTCCCGGAGGACATTCAGGTGCTGGGCAAGTGCGTCCACAACCAGCTGCCCTTCGAGATCAACAAGAGCAAGGACGCGGACGAGAATACCCGGCTCAAGTACCGCTTCCTGGATCTGCGGAACCCTGCTGTCAAGAGTAACATTGTGCTGCGCTGCCAGGTGGTGGCGGAGCTGCGGCGGCTGATGACTGAGAAGGGCTTCCTGGAGATCACCACCCCCATCCTCACCGCCTCCTCCCCGGAGGGAGCCCGGGACTATCTGGTGCCTGCCCGGAACCACCCCGGCAAGTTCTATGCCCTGCCCCAGGCACCCCAGCAGTTCAAGCAGCTGCTGATGACC
>CAZUFU010000149.1:0-3331 GCA_964619875.1 uncultured Oscillospiraceae bacterium | reverse complement strand
TTCATTCCCGGAAAACGCTCTGCCATCATATCGTTCATCACATCTATTATCATGTCATGACTTCCTATGGAAACAAGTGTGTTTTTTATCTGAGCGATATCAGTGTAAAGCTCAACATCCACCGTTTCTCCTGCCTCAAAGCCTTCGCTTTCCTGCGGTATGACGCAGAAGCCGTCAGCGCGCACAAGGCTCATTGCTGCTCCTGCTCCTCTGGCTAAAGGTGCACAGACAAATTTATCTCCTACTTTGCCTACCTTGACACGGACATACTCTCTGTGCTTCAGAGATGAAACGATACGTTTGGATAGAACAGCTTTTACCGTCTTTCGCGGTATGCGCCCTCCGCCGTGGTCTATCCCCGCCATTTTTTTCAGCACCGGCGTAACAAAATTTTCGAAAGCCAGATAGGCGCTTACCGGATATCCCGGCAGTCCGATTACAGGCTTGCCCTGCACTATTGCCAGAATTACAGGCTTGCCCGGTTTCATGGCCACTCCATGGATTATAACCTCTCCGATTTCACGGAGCACATGAACCGTATGGTCCTCAGTTCCTGCGCTGGAGCCGGCATTTATGATTACCATATCGCTTTTTTCTATTTCCCGAAGTACTGTTTCTTTTATCTGTTCATAGTCATCAGGTACTATGCCGCATCTGTTCGGTATACCTCCTGCTTCCGTTACCATGGCCGCAAACATCCCTGAATTTGAGTCTATAATATCCCCCTCCTCAGGGTTTTCATGGGGCATTATTATCTCCGTTCCCGTAGGGATTATGGAAATCAGCGGTTTTTTAAAGACATTCATGCTCAGGATTCCTCCCGCCAGCAGCACACCTATATCAACCGGTCTTATCCTGTGATGGCTCGGCAAAAGCATTTCCCCTGCAGCTATGTCTTCTCCAATAGGTCTTACATGCTGCCATCCCGGAACTGAACGGGTAATCATAACCCTGTCACTGCCGGGCTCTTCGGTCACATCCTCAGCCATAACTACCGCATCAAAAGGAGCGTTGATTGGATCTCCCGTATCTATGATCTTATAGCCTGTGTCCGGCTCCAGCGTAAGCGGTCTTTCTTCGCTTGCACCTGCTGTTTCCGCGGATTTTACAGCAATTCCGTCCATAGCCGCCGCATTGAAAAGAGGTGAACAGCATCTTGCGTATATGGCTTCTGCCGTAATACGGCCTAAGGATTCATATGTGTCTATAACTTCCGTCTGCGGTTTCAGGCATCCTGCTTCCTCAAGTGCCTGCATATATTTTTTACCTGCTTCCTCCACCGGTGTTGTCTTCAGATATAAATTTCTTTTTGCCATGGCTGCTCCTTCTCCATCTACTCACCTGCCATCTGGGTTAATACCATGTTGAAATACTCCAGATAGTCATCAAACACATCTCCAAAGAAAAGATACCCCCCGTCTGACGATACCGTGGCCACAGCCTTTGAAAAGTCTCTGTCAGCAGTGAAATCTATGGAAATTTCCTGATTTTCTCCATTCTCCATGCTTATAGATGAGTCCAGTATGCCGCTGTACACGGTGTTTTCTTCGCTTACTTCAATGCATATCAGTTCCTGATCTTCTAGAATGAAATCGTATTTTTTCCCGTTTAAATCAAGTGAGCCTGTTCCTGAAACTATGAATCCTTCCCCAGTGCTTTCACTATCGGTGAAGTCCAGCGTAAGTGTGCAGTTTTCAGCCTTTTCCAGTCCGAAGACGGAAAGATCGCTTGTCTGCATGTATTCTATGTCGTTTTCTGCTGTGGAAAGGCCAAGGCTTATGTCCTGCGGCTCTGTTTCGGTTCTTTCATTACCTCCACATGCTGTAAAGACCAGCGCCAGCATTATGCACATTATTGTCATCAGAAATTTTTTCATATCTCTCCTCCATTGTTATCGTCATTCCGAAGCCTTTATACTCAGCCATTGGTTTAAGAATCTCATCTGTGCATCTGTATGAAACCAGTGTTCTCCACCTTCCATAACAGTCAGCCCTGCAGATTCTTTCATTACAAACTCTTTTATTGTATCAATCGACTGTAAATTATCATCACTGCCATACAAAATTTCTGTTGGAACATTCCAGCTTATCTTGTTTTTCCTCACATACTGCAGGTAGTCCCATGACAAATCATCACCAAAGTCTACCGGTATTATCCTTCTCTTTTCAAGTTCAGTTTCACTGGTTCCGGCCCAGTTAATCATATCCAATATCAGCTTTTCAAGATTAACAATCGGAGAAATAAAATATGCTTGATCTATGAATTCTCCGATATCAGCATTCATCGAAAAATATGCACCTATACTTACAGCTATAAGGGTTATCCTATCATACTTTTCTGATAATTCATCTACCTTATCACAGAACTCTTTTTTTGCCTCCCAGGGATTTTGTGATTTATAATCAAATCCGTATATGTCTTTCCTGGGAAAGAACTGTCTGTAATGCTCTGCTTCCTCTGCGTTGCCGCCTTTACCGTGAATGTATAAAACTACTTCAACATCTTCTGTCCGCGGTCGAAGAAAAAATCTATCTTTTTCAAATCTCATATTCCTGAATTTCTCCTTTATCAAACTGCCTTTTATACATTTTTGTCCTACGAAACGCTGTAACCCGCATAAAATAATCGAAAAAAGACACAGCAAAACAAAGACAAACGGTCAATTAAACCAAAGATGAATGTTTCACGCAAATTAACGCCCATATATGTAAATATTTTTAAATTATCGGATTATATTACTGCAACACTGCAGGCCCTGTGTCTCACGGTGAATTAACTTTCAACGTTTGTGGGCTTGGTGAGACATTTTTGCATAAAACCCAAATCGGGTAAGGCGACACAAAGAAAAAAAGTGTCTCACTGAAAATGCAGATTTATCTCATCAATAAATGTACCTTGACTCTCTCTCCCCTGCTCAGACCTTCGTCATTTACATCCATAACGATATATCCATCAGCAGCGCTCATAGTTCGTATGAGCCCTGACTTTCCAAGGACGGGCACTGCCTGTGGCAGCCCTGTTTCAAGGTCAATATGCTCGTAATCCAGGGTTACCAGCTGAAAGGTCTTTCGTCCCGGAGAAGCGGCTATATTTGATGCCATGACAGCATCAACGGCAATTTCCTTTTCGGTTTCCGACGAGCCTGTGAGCCGTTTCCATATCCCTCCCACGATTAGCCTGAAAAGAAGAAGCGCTGCCACAGGATGTCCCGGAAGTCCGATTATGGCACATTCCGTGGGCTCGTCAAAACCGATGATGGTAGGCTTCCCGGGCTTTACTGCCAGACCGTGGGTAAAAGCTCCGCTTGAGGTCAGGCTGTCAATTACAGCCT
>CAZUFU010000148.1:0-3358 GCA_964619875.1 uncultured Oscillospiraceae bacterium | reverse complement strand
TGGTAGACCTCCCGGCTCCGGGTCAGGGTCAGGATGACCATGGCGGCGCTGATGGCCTGGCTGAGAATGGTGGCGGCGGCCACACCGGCAACCCCCCAGTGGAGCACGGCCACGAACAGAAGATCCAGGCCGATGTTGGCAAAGCAGGTGATGATGAGAAAATACAGGGGACGCTTGGAGTCGCCCACGGCCCGCAGGATGCCCGCGCCGATGTTGTACACCAGGTTGGGAACCATGCCGCAGAAGTAGATGGTGAGATAGACCCGGGAGCCGTCATACACGTCCTGGGGCGTGCCCATCATCCGCAGGGCGGCCCCGCCGAACAGAGCACCCATCAGAGTCAGCCCGGCACCGGCGGCAATGGACAGGGCCATGCCGGTGTGGACGGCCCGGGACACGTTCTGGCGGTCCCCTGCGCCGTAGCTCTGGGCGATGATGACGGTGGCGCCGTTGGACAGGCCCATGAAAAAGCCCACCAGCAGATTGATGATGGCGGCGCTGCTGCCGCCCACCGCGGCCAGGGCCTCCTTGCCCACGAACTGGCCTACGATCACCGCATCTACCGTATTATAAAGTTGCTGAAAAAAGGTTCCAAACAGAAGCGGGAGGAAGAACAGAAGCATCTGCTTCCAAAGAACCTGCCGGGACGCTGTGCCCCGCATTGCTGGCATAACGCAGTACCCTCCTGAAATAAAAAAGAATCAGTCTGTAAACGAGTTCAGTTTTGTCTGGTGTCCAGCAGTTCAATCAGATCACAGGTTTCCCAATAGATGTTCTGAACGCCTTGCCGGGACAGCTCAGTAAGATATTGATGGAAGCATTGTGTGTACTGCGCGGACAAATCCCAGTTTTCTTTCTGAGAAGCGGTCAGAACCGTGGGACCCAGGCCGTACTGCTCCGAGAGAATGCGGCTGAAATACTCGGTGAACTTCCTCTGCCCGAAGACATTCAGGTGATCTTCATTGTAGAAATCCGTTGAAAAATCCAAACCGATACCCTGGTAATCCCGCTCCATATTGATAAAATCAAATCCGTTTTCCTCAATGATCCGCTGCGCTTCGTTGCACCGCTGAAACCGTCCGTAGGACCATTCACTGGAGACAGAGTGAGGGAATCTGACAAACAGCACATTTGTCAGGTTCTCTTCCTTGCAGAATTCCAGAAAAGACCGCAAATGCTGTTCTGACTGGGGTTCCAGAGCGGCCCGGGAATAATCCCCTGCGATAGAACTGACCTCCGGAACAGGAACAACAGTACTGTTTGAAACACAGCCCTTCAGGAGTGTATTTCCACGCAGATAAAACGTCCAGATGGATTTGAGGTTTCCAAGCTGGTCGTACATGGTTTTCCAGTTGCTGTGGTACTTGGCAAGGGGAAACAGATAATTCAGCCATTCGTCGCGGGGAAGAATTTCTACGATGGTATTCACCTTGTTCAGGCTCATAGGGATATTATCCAGAAACCGCCGAAGTCCGCCCTCATCTGTGTGCATGGATGGATCGTCGTAAAGAAGCCCATTGATTTCAATAACGATCCACTTTGGACGCTGCCGTTTCAGAACTTCCCGAACCTCTGCTTCGTACAGCACGGAACTGGAGGCATCCAGAGCATAAGGATAGCTGGTAAAGCCGTGCAGCGCATAGGCATAGGCGGAGGAAAAGTCGGCAAATACCTCACTGGCCCCAATCAGAACAACGTCCATGGAATCCTTGGGTTCTGCGTAGAAGCCTGCCAGACCGGTTTTGTTGTTGTCAAAGACACTGTACAAGGTTGAGCAGAGACTGGATAAAAGACCGATCAGTACAAAAAGGCATATTAACTTGGCGGTTCTGCAAAAGAACAGTTGTTTTTTCATAGTTTCTCTGCCTCAAAACTGCATGTACACAAATTCAGCTGCATCATAGCCGGGGCCGTAGATACCGAACAGAAGTACCATCATTACGCCGGAAAGGATTACCACAAAACGCAGGACAAATGGGCGGCGATCCAGCATGCTCCGGATGGTATCTGCAGAGTTTCGCTCCTGAATGACGCTGACCGTGAAAACGATGGCAGTGCACATGCAAAGGAGTCCGTAGTCCATCCAATCCAGTCCAAGCTGGCCAATTTGAGCAAGGCCAACCGAAAGATTCTGGCAGGTGAAGATAAGGCGGAAGGTCTGCATGGCTTCTGTAAAGCTGGGTGCAACGTCAAAGACATAACCCACCAGAACGATGAGGAAGGTTCTTGCCATGCGCAGCAGACTGAAAGTCCGGGGGAAGTGGTTCAGCTTCAGTTTTGCAGTCCAGCTTTCAAAAACCGGCTCCAGCACCGTGGAGAGCATAATGATGCCGCCGTTCCAAAGGCCGAAGGCTATGTACTTCCAGTTGGCGCCATGCCATGCACCCACCAGGAAAAACACAATCAGGGATGCAAGACTGGTGGGAAGAACCTTGGAAAGATAGCCCCCTGCCTTTGTTGTACCAAAACGGCTGCGCTTCATTGCTTTGCCTGCATTCAGGAAAAGCCTGGACATGGCAATGGGATAGAACACATACGTGCGCATCCATGCGCCCAATGTGATATGCCATCTGTGCCAATAGGACTGGATGGTTTGCGCAAAATAGGGACGTCGGAAATTCTCGGCCAGATCGATGCCGAGAATCTGGGCCACGCCTCTGGAAATGTCGATGCCGCCGGAAAAATCGGTGTACAGCTGCAGAGAATACAGCAATACCGTAAAAGCAAGCGTGGTTCCGTTCCAGGATAAGTAATCTGCCAGAACCGCATTGATTGCGATAACGGCTCTGTCCGCAATAACCAGCTTCTTGAAGAAGCCCCACAGAATCAGCTCACAGCCATGCTTGAAGCGGGTGAAATCAAAGCGGTGGGGATCGTACAGCTGGTGGGCCAACTGGTCATAGAAGCTGATAGGGCCTTGGATAATCTGAGGGAAAAAGGAGACAAAAAGTGCCACCTTCCACAGGTTTTCTTCAGCCTCTACCTTCTCTTCATAAACATCCACCAGGTAGCCCATGGACTGGAAGGTGTAGAAGGAGATACCCAGAGGAAGAAGCAGGTTCAGTGTAGGGGCAGAAAAGCGGATATGGAAAGCGCCCAGCACATCGTTCAGACTTCCGGCGAAGAAGTTGTAGTACTTCAGGAATACAAGAATACCGAAGTTGAGAACGAGCGTTGCCCCAAGAATTAGACGCTTGCGGGTGCGAACCTGATTCTTGAAGTCCCTTTTCTGCTGTCTGTCCCATCGGGCCTTGTTCTCACCCAGAACCGAATTCGCACGTCGGGTGATATTGCGCATCCAAATAGCAGATGCGTAGGTTGTAAGGGTTGTAAACAGGATAAAGGCGGCATAGCGGTA
>CAZUFU010000147.1:0-3448 GCA_964619875.1 uncultured Oscillospiraceae bacterium | reverse complement strand
TGCATAAGCAAGATGAGCAGGATATTAAGATCGCATAAAGATTACCCGTATATTCCGTAGGTTTACTTCTTAAAACAAAAAACAGCAGGCCTGCAATAGACAGTTCCTGCTGTTTCTCTCTGTATACTTTATTATTTTTCTTTATCCGCTATTTCACAACTGCACTTACGGTGCTGCTGTATTTGGTGTAAACCTTCTTTCCGTTGATTTCAGCATAGCCTCTTACCTTGTAGTAATATCTCTTGCCGGCCTTGAGACCCTTCTTGTTTACGAAGGATGATTTAGAACTTGAAGTTGTGATAACCTTCTTGAAGCCATTTGTTTTGGCTGTGGAACGGTAAATCACATATCCGTCTGCATAAGCCTTGTTGGACCACTTAAGGGTAATCTTTCCTTTTCCGGCAACAGCCTTGACTCCGGTAATCTTCTGGCTCTTCACCTTCTTTACCATATCGGCGTCATCCCACTGAGCGTAGATGTCTACGATATCCATAACATCTGCAGTAAGAAGAAGCTCTGCGGTAACAGGTTCTCCCGGTTGGAGAGCTGTACCTGTTCCGTCTGATTTGGTATTCCATTCATCAAACATCATGTTATAGGCCTTGATGCCTTCTGCATCCCATACCCTGGCATAATCAGCAGCGCCGCCTTCCTGCAGCTTATCCATGGTCACAATGTCTGTGTGGAATCCCTTGCATCCCAGCTTTTCGCATTTGCCGGCATTACAGTGGTAAACCACTTTGTACTCGATGGGCTGTACTTCCACTTCTATTTTGCGAAGTGCGGTTGAAGTCGCATCAGATGAAATCCAATATTCCGTATCTTCTACAGACTTGACCACATACTGCTGTCCCAGATCAAGAAAGCTTTCAGGATAAAATGCCTGACCGTCACTGAAGTAATACTCCGGTGCTCCCTTCTGTCCCTTGGCAGGTCCGGTGTAAAGGGTGCCTTCCCCTCCGTTATCCCCGCTGTTAGGAGCCAGAATGTTTCCCTTGGTATCTACTATGTAGAAACCGCCTACGCCCTTCTCAGCCTCGGAATTAACTATCTTGTCGCCATGACGGATTGTATCGCCCTTGAGTATTCCGTCTCCATCCTGGCCGTTTTCAGTACAGGAGTAATAGTCTCTTCTGCCCTGCTCCGCCTGTGCGAAATCTGCCGTCACAGGCATGGAAACCGTAATAATCATAGCTGCAGCAAGTCCCACAGCAATAGTTTGTTTAAAAGTCTTCATTAAATTGATATTCATTTATCTATACCTCCCTTTTCATATATAATGACGATGTATAGCAGGAAAAGGTTGCATATGCTTTTAAAAAAATCCGGGCTGAAATTTCAGTCCGGATTGTCTGTTACAGAAGCGGCGCCACCAGAATGGCACAGAGCGCTATAGGAATATTATAACAAAGTGCTGTAGGCACGCATGTATCCCATATGTGGTCGTGCTGTCCGTCAGCGTTAAGACCTGATGTCGGTCCCAGAGTTGTATCCGATGCAGGGGAACCTGCGTCTCCAAGAGCAGCCGCTGCCGCAATGAGCATTACGGTACCTCCTACGCTGAAGCCCATCTGAGCACATAAAGGAACGTAGAGTACAGCCAGGACAGGAATTGTACCGAAGGATGTTCCGATACCTATGGTTATTACGAGACCTATGAGCATCATAACAGCCGCTGCTATAAATTTGCTTCCTCCCATGATGGACAGCGAAGCCTCAACCAGCTCCTGAACTGCACCGGTTTCATTCATTACGCTGGCATAACCTGCCGCAACAAGCATGATAAAAGCGATTACGCCCATGATGGCAAAACCGTTCTTAACCACAGTCTCAAGGTCGCGCACCTTTACCGCTCCTCCTGCAACCATAATTATTATGCCTGCCAGAGCTCCAAGAGGAAGTGAGTCGGTAAGAAGATTGATGACCAGAGTTCCTACTGCCGCAGCCAGAGTGACCCAGTGAGCCCCATTCATTTTAAGCTGCAGAGGCTTGCCGTTTTCATCAAGCTCTGCAGGTGCAGCGCCCACAACCTCCAGATTTTCATATTCTCTCGGTTTTCTGAAAACGAATATTGCAGCTGCAAGACCAATAATCATAGCAGCTCCCAGAGGCCAGGTGTAGTGCCATACATTTCCTACCTCTATATTCATTCCGTTTGCCCCCAGATTGTCTGAAATGAGGCTCTGAAAAATGAAGCCGAAGCCGAAAGGCAGAGCGATGTACGGTGCCTTGAGGCCGAATGCAAGAGCGCATGAAACGTTTCTTCTGTCCAGCTTCATCTCATTCATAAGGTGAAGGAGCGACGGTATTAATATAGGAATGAAAGCGATATGAACAGGTATCAGGTTCTGTGAACAGCAGGCTATAATGGCAAGTGAAATAATCAATGCCAGCTTATTTTTACCCACCACATGAGAAATTTTCTGTGAAAGTATCTCCGTTATACCTGTGTAGGCCATACCGCTTGCCAGTATTCCCAGCAGGATGTAGCTGAGAGCAGTCTGTGCATTGCCGCCCATCCCCGAAATCAGAACACTCATGGTGTCACCTACGGACATTCCCGCCAGCAGCCCTGCAGCCATGGCTGAAATCAGAAGGGAGAGCAATACGTTAATCTTAAGCATGCAGAGCACTATTAGAAGAGCTACCGCAATAACTATTGGATTCAAAATAATTTCCATGTTGTTTTACTCCTTTTGTGTGATAAATCGATACTGCGTTATATAAAGCAAGTATCATGCCAACAAATTCGGGCAAGAAAACGACGGAAAATGAGCATGTATGCAGTTTTTCTGCGTCATATGTTCCATTTTTGGGTCAACGCCTTATTTGTTTTGACCCGTTTTTGAGTCAAGAGCTATCTTCACTTATTTTATAATCTGCCTGCAATCCGGTTTTAGATCTGATTTCCGTTTTGTTTTGGGTACTTTTTTTAGCTTTTTTATAATTTTTTCGTTTTTTTAAGATTTTTTTGCGTTTTAGTAAAAGTTGGCACAGCTTATGCAATATATGTTGGCACAAAAGAAAACAAGCAACCAAAACAATAATCGAAAGATGTAAACGGAGGTAATTAAAATGACTAACAAGAAGCAGATTTTAGACTACGCTTTCACTGAAGCTGTATCCACAGTAAACCTTAATTCTGTTACTAAAGAACTTGCAGAAGACATAATCGCTACAGCAATGTTCGGATATGCTGAACGTGAAGGTTATGAATTCACAAAGGAAGAAGTACACGCTACAATCGTTGCAGGTATGGAAACTTTAGCTAAGTCAAGAGAAGACTTCACTATCCAGACCTGGACAATGAAATAAGCAGAACTAAAACACGATACCCATAGTAGGTCCTCAACCTACACACCACAACAATAAATAAAGAATAAATAAAGAATGAATCGAGTAGGGGCTAACACGTAGCCCCTCTCACACCACCGGGCATGCCGTTCGG
>CAZUFU010000146.1:0-3496 GCA_964619875.1 uncultured Oscillospiraceae bacterium | reverse complement strand
AACTACGCCCCTTGTGGACTTTCACCACAGACGAACGGCATGCCCGTCATACATCGAAAAAGGATGCCCCTGCGGCATCCTTTTTTCGTATCTACAGATTATGTTTAAGTTTTTTCCGGGCCAGAGTGGTCTGCGGTATTCCCAGGAAATCCGCCGCCTTTCTGGTAGTACCCTTTTTTCTCAGGGCGTAGGCTATTATCTTCTTTTCCTGCTCGTCCATTATCTGGTTGAAATCTATAGTCTCCTCACCGTTCATTTCCTTTTTTATATCGAGGACAACCTCACCCAGAACATTCTGGTTTATTAGTGAATCCACCGCATATCCGTCTATTATTCTTTCCTTTTCAGCAATATAGAGCCTGTGTACCGTGTTTTCCAGCTCACGGACATTGCCCGGCCAGTGATACTCCTCCAGCTGCTTGTATGCATCCTGCGAAAACTCCTTTGCTACCCCGTATTTGCTGACATAATTATTAAGGAAAGCCTCAGCCAGACATGAAATGTCTTCTTTTCTGAATCTGAGAGGCGGAACATTAATCAGACATATGTTCAGCCTGTAATACAGGTCCTCACGGAACCGGCCATCCTCAACAAGCTTCTTAAGAGGTATGTTGTTGGCGCAGATTACCCTTACATTGACATGCCTTGGCTGTGTACCTCCCACACGATAGTATGTACTTTCCTGTAGAACACGAAGCAGCTTGGACTGCATAGCCAGGGAAAGACTGCCTATCTCATCCAGAAACAGAGTGCCGTTGTTGGCAAGCTCGAAGTATCCTTCCTTTCCTCCTGCCTGTGCGCCTGTGAAAGAACCCTTCTCGTAGCCGAAAAACTCCGACTCCGCCAGGTTTTCCGTAATAGTAGCACAGTTTATCTTGACGCAAGGCTTGTCCCGGCGTGAGCTGTTCTGATGTATCAGATTGAAAACCTTTTCCTTACCTACACCTGTCTCACCCTGTATGATGACGTTGCAGTCATACTGAGCCACATTCAGAACTTCCTCCACCATTGCCGCAGTAACAGGACTCTTATATATGAACCCGTCAATCTGGCGGGCAGCAGCCTGGGTTCTTTCTCTGAAAGCAGTACGTACCTTCTGCGGCCTCTTCTTTTTTCCTGCATAAAATGCATCCAGTTTGCGCAGCGCAGGTTCAGTCTTCTCCACCACCTGAAGAGCGAACTCGTAGGCATTGGCGCTGTAACCGTCAAGTCCGTAATGGGTAATATCCTTACCCAGACAGTCCACTACCAGAAGACCATGACAATATCTGTTGTTCATACTTGTGTAGCACACAAGGCCGTTATCATTGGCTATAAGCGAAGCCACACTCTCGCAGCCCTTTATGTTCTCAAGGTTTATTACGGCATCAAAAGCTTCTCCGTTTTCTGATGACATTATTTTTTCCACGGCCTCCATAGGCTTGCTTAGGTCTACAAAGTATATCCCATCTACCAGCGAACCGAAAATGACTCTTAAATCTTCTTCGGTTATCCCGGCGAAATATGCACCGTCAATAATGAATTTTACTGATGGCTGATTATTCGGATTGCTTTCCCTGACCATCTGAGAGTAGTATATTGTTTCTGCAATATTGCTTCCTATTATTGCTGCCTTATTAATCTGGCGAGGTTTGAGTTCACACGATATTCCGTATATGCTGCCTTCCTCCTCCAGAGCTCTCATCAGGTGTATGGTCTTTCTCGAGTAAGGATCCTCCACCTTCATAAGCTGCACAGTCTCAAAGCATATCACATAACCTGTGCATTGAATTCTGCCGTAGTATATGTCTATCTCTCCGATTTCCTCAATAAATGCAGGCAGGCCAGCCAGAGGAGTCATGCTTATTACATCGTCCCCCACCTTAAGTTCTCCCAGATCCAGGCCCGGGGAAATTTCTTCAACAGTGCCTACAAACAAAGCACTGCTTTCAGTATATGGATTGTGCAGCTTGCCTCTCTCATTTACTATTTTGATAATTCTTTTTCTTATCTCGTCATCGTCGTTTTCGCAGATGCTGCACAGCTGAAAGAAGTTTTCACGTTCAAACACTATGCTGCTGAGCCGTATCCTGATTTCACCCTTTCTGAGTTCAGGACTGTTATCAAGTTTCCACGCCGTTACAGGAAGGCTGTCTGCAGGTTCAATCACCCTTCCTAAACCAAAATTCTTCATTTTTCCTCCCTCTTGGCCCGTTTTCGTTCCGTTTTCGGGTCAACGCTTTTCTTATTGTACCATTTTCGGTTCAGTTCTGTCAACATATGTAGAAAAAAGAGAAAAATGTCTCAATGCTTTTTCCAATTAAAGCGCTTGTTTTCAACGGTTTGCTAAGCATCTGCTAATTTTTACCCATGATTGGCACGGAAATTGCTTTATAATGTCTTCGTATTTATATTTCAATAACTAGGAAAAGGAGAAATTATCAAATGAACTTTTTAAAGGCTTTGGTTAAGTTCGTACCTGTTATTATCCTCGCTGTGTTGATGATTACAGGACTAAACGCAATGATTGCAGCTCCTATTGCATTCATATGTGCGGTAATTGTTGCAATGACCGTTGCAAAGAAAAAGTGGCAGGAATGCTTAGATGCTGCAATGGACTCTGTAAAGAATATCTTAGTGGCTTTATTCATTCTCATGATAGCCTATGTAATGGTTAACTGCTTCACTAGCTTCGGTGTTGGCGCTGCAGTAGTAAGCCTGGCATTAAATCTTGGTGTAACAGCTAAGACTGTTGCCTGCATAGGACTTGTTTGTACCGCTTTACTTTCAGTTGCTACCGGTACTTCATGGGGAACCTTCGCTGCATGTGCACCTATCTTCTTATGGTTATCACACATCGTTGGCGGAGACATCTACCTCACAGTTTGCGCTATCGCCGGTGGTGCCTGCTTCGGCGACAACATCGGTCTTATTTCCGATACTACTATCGTATCATCCGGTATTCAGGGTGTACAGGTTACAGACAGAATCAGACACCAGGGTGTTTGGTCAGTTTCCTGCCTTGTATTAGCTGCTATCGCATTCTTCGTTGCTGCTACAGTAATGGGATTAAACGGAACAGGCGATGCTTCCACAGTTATGGATAACATCACTCCTGAAATTCAGGCCTTCCTTGAAGAAGAAAATCCTACAGCTCTCGACCTTCTCAACCAGGTAGCTTCAGGTGTTCCTATCTATATGGTTATTCCTCTTATACTGGTAATTGGCCTTGCTGTTTTGGGAGTTAACACCTTTGCCTGCATCGGAAGCGGTATCATCTCATCCTATATTCTCAGCTTATTTGCAGGAACCGGATGTGGCATTAAGACATTCTTAGATGATTATGTTTACACAGGTATCGAAGATGCCGGCAGCTGGGTAGTTCCAATGATGATGTGGGTTGCAGCATTCGGCGGTGTAATGCAGCTTATGGACGCTTTCGCTCCTTTAGCAGCACTCATTGCAAAGATGTCAAAGAAGGTAAGACACTTACTTGGATGGAACGCTGTTCTTTCCT
>CAZUFU010000145.1:0-3498 GCA_964619875.1 uncultured Oscillospiraceae bacterium | reverse complement strand
CTGGGCTTTTCGGTAAGCAGCTCCTTCTGGATGCTGTGCCTGTGGGCCATCCCCTATGGCCTGGGCGCGGGCAGCGTGGATGCCTCCCTGAATAACTATGTGGCCCTGCACTACACCAGCCGTCACATGAGCTGGCTGCACTGCATGTGGGGCCTGGGTGCGGCCACCGGCCCCTATGTCATGGGCATGGTGCTCTCCGGCGGCGGCCACTGGAGCGGCGCTTACCGGTATGTGGGCATCATTCAAGTGGTGCTCTCTGTCTGCATCTTCCTGAGCCTGCCGCTGTGGAAGAAGCGCCCCGGGGACGGCAGCGACCCCCACGGCACCAAGCCCCTGCCCATCTCCCAGGTGGTGCGCATCCCCGGCGCCCGGCAGATCCTCATCACCTTCTTCTGCTACTGCGCCATTGAGCAGACCGCTGCCCTGTGGGCCAGCTCCTACCTGGTGCTCATCAAGGGGGTGTCCGCCGAGACGGCAGCCTTCTTTGCAAGCCTGTTCTACATCGGCATCACCGCCGGACGGGCGCTGAACGGATTTCTCACCATAAAATTCAGCGACACCCAGTTGATTCGCATGGGCCAGGGGATTATCGGCCTGGGCATTGCCGCCATGCTGCTGCCCCTGGGCCGGGCAGTGTCCCTGGCTGGTCTGATTCTCATCGGCCTGGGCTGCGCTCCCATCTATCCCTGCATCATCCACTCCACCCCCGGCAACTTCGGTGCGGACAAATCCCAGGCCCTCATCGGCGTGCAGATGGCCAGCGCCTATGTGGGTACCTGTGCCGCGCCTCCCATCTTCGGTCTCATCGCCAACCACATCACCACCGCCCTGCTGCCGGCCTTCCTGCTGGCCATTCTGGCGCTGATGGTTGCCATGCACGAAAGAATGCTGAAGGCGGTTTCCGCCAACCACTGTGTATAATTTATTGAAAGGATACTATGCTGAAACGTTACATCGGTGACCGGGCGTTCTACCGCCGGGTCTTTGGGATTGCCATTCCCATTATGATCCAAAATGGCATTACCAACTTCGTGTCCATGCTGGACAACATCATGGTGGGCCAGATCGGCACTGCCCCTATGAGCGGTGCGTCCATCGTCAACGGCCTGCTGTTCGTGTTCAATCTGTGCATTTTCGGAGCCAGCTCCGGCGCGGGGATCTTCACCGCCCAGTTCTACGGCTCCCAGGATCACAAGGGCATCCGGCATACCTTCCGGTTCAAGTTCCTGATCTGCACTTTCCTGTCCGTTGTGGGCTGGGCCATCTTCCGGGTTGGGGGAGAAACCTTAGTGCGGCTGTACCTCACCGGTGAGGGTGACGCGGCGGATGCCGCCCAGGTTCTGGCGTACGGCATGCAGTATCTGCGCTGGATGCTGTGGGGCCTTGTTCCCTTTGCCCTGGCCAACGTCTATTCCAGCACCCTCCGGGAGACCGGACAGACCATGGTTCCCATGGCCGCGGGCATCGCCGCGGTGCTCATCAACCTGTGCCTGAACTATGTACTGATTTTCGGCCACTTCGGCGCCCCGGCAATGGGCGTGGAGGGCGCTGCCCTGGCCACGGTCATTTCCCGGTATGCAGAGCTGGCCATCGTGGCAGTGTGGACCCATACCCACAGCCGGAAGAACCTCTTCATCCGGGGGGCCTACCGCTCCTTCCGCATTCCGGCTGCACTGCTCCGGGATATCTTCCTCAAGGGGATGCCCCTGCTGGTCAACGAGCTGCTGTGGGCCAGCGGTGTGGCGGTGCTGAACCAGTGCTACTCCACCTGTGGACTGACGGTGGTTCCCGCTATGAACATTTCCTCCACCCTGTTTAACCTGAGCAGCGTGGTGTTCATGGCCATGGGCGTGTCCGTGGGCATCATCATGGGTCAGATGCTTGGCTCCGGCTGCCGGGAGGAGGAAATCCGGGATGCCAACCGCAAGCTCATTGCGGTGTCGGTGGCATCCGGCGTGGTCTTCGGTGCGCTGATGGCATCGGTGTCGGCTTCCTTCCCCAGCATCTACAACACCACCCAGGAGGTGCGGCTGCTGGCGTCCCGGCTGATTCTCATGTGCGCACTGGTGATGCCCTTTGAAGCCTACACCAATGCCACCTACTTTACCCTCCGCTCCGGCGGCCAGGTGATGGTTACCCTGCTGTTCGACAGCTGCTATACCTGGGTGGGCAATGTATCTGTGGTGTTTCTTCTCAGCCGCCTGACCAGCATCACCATCCTCCCGCTGTACGCCGTGTGTCAGCTGGCCAACTGCTGCAAGAGCCTTCTGGGAGCCTATATGCTGAAACAGGGCAAGTGGATCCGAAATCTCACGAAATAACACACAAGCAATGCGGGCGATTGACAGAGCCTCCGATGGAAAGGAGAGCTGCCAATCGCCCGTTATTTATTTAATGGTTGTGCCGTTGTTCAGAACCAGAGCGCTGTAGAGAATCAGAACGTCCTGACCGTGGAAATCCAGGAACCTGCTCAGCATGTCAATCTGGATATAGCGGATGTCCACCAGGGTCACCGTCCGGTAGTCTGTCAGAAGCAGGGGCGTGATGGCGCTGGCGAAGGAGTCCCGGAAAAGGATCAGCTCCCGCTCCGTGGCGGCGCCGGGGTTGGTGATGGTGAGCAGCGACCGGGGGCCGGAGAGGTAGACTTCGTACAGATCCTTGGCAGTGAGCCTCCCCTCATCGTAGATGGGAAGAAACTGACCGCTTTCGTAGTCGTACACGGTGCACTGGCTCAGAAGGTCGCTTCGCAGAAGGTACATGGTGTCCGGCTCCATGGGAAGGGCGGCCTGACCGTAGTAGACCCCATAGAAGGGCCGGGCCAGGGCTTCCACAGTGTAGTCCGCCGGATCAGGCCCGGTGACCCCCAGGGCCTGGCAGATGGCGTTCGCCGCCGGGAAGAGCCGCTCCTGCCGCCAGTGGGTGTCGGTGCGATAGAAGTCCTCTGCCGTCAGCGTGCCGGTCAAATCCAGATTCTCGGCCCAGGGGAGGCGGCACTTTTCAAACAGGGCATCGTAGTCCAGGCTCAGCTGGCCGTTTTGCTGCGCCAGATAGTAATTCTTGTCCGGGATCACGGCCATCACCACCCGGCTGTCCTGAAGGTACTTTTCATGGAGGTATTCCAGCCGGGACAGGGCGTGCTCCAGGGCAGCTTCCTTCAGGGGGTACTCCTGGGCCACGGCAAAGCCATCCGTCATATAGATCCCGTTGTTGTCCTTCTGGTTCAGCACATAGGTGTGAAACAGTGCCTTGAGCTGCCGGAAGGTCTGGCGCAGGGGAAACTGATCCTGGGCGTAGTCTTCAAAGCCGGATTGGAATGTCCCGTCCAGCACGGTCTGAAGACTGGTCTGGGGGAACTGAGCCAGCGGGCGGCGCTCTGCGTCGTCCACGGCCCTGGCGGGGAGAAGCCAGGCGGCAAGGGAAAGCGCCGCCCAGAGGGGGGCAAGGAAGAACAGCATTTTTTTCATGTTGCGGCCCTCCTCAGAACCGGAAATACAGGAA
>CAZUFU010000144.1:0-3558 GCA_964619875.1 uncultured Oscillospiraceae bacterium | reverse complement strand
AGAACAACCTGGATGCTATCCACGATACTGTTCACGAAATGGCTCGCGACGAAGCAAGACACGGCAAGGCTCTCAAGGGTCTTCTGGAAAGATACTTCGGTTAAGCGGTCTCTCGGTCCTACGGCGTTGCCGCAAGGTTAGAACGCTTGCGATTCCCTGCGGGAATCTGAATATTTCCAACATTAAGAGGAAGTCAGAAATGGCTTCCTTTTCTTTATGAAAAAAGAGGCTGTCGCATTAACGGAAAATAACCGTTAGTTTTTATATAAACGGTAATTCGCAATTTACCAATAGTAATTGTGACTCTCACCATTTTACCACCTTCCTTCAATCCAAAATCCCTTTTGAATTAATAGAAGGCTAACCGCGTCCTTGAAGGTCGGATCCTGTTTTTTAAGTTCTGCTAAAATTCTTTCGTCCATTGTTATATCTCTTCAATGGCCCTGCGGAGCTCCTCCGTCGAGTTTATCTGATTAATTCTGCCGCGGAAAGCAGCCGCTCCCGGCACGCCTTTGAGGTACCAGCCTACGTGTTTACGCATCTCACGTACCGCCACGTATTCGCCTTTTAAGTCAAGAACGTCGTTAAAGTGGCGGAGCATCATCTGCTTCTTGTCCTCTTTGGTCGGAGGCGGCGGAAGAGGTTCTCCACGCCATGCAGCGTTCAGTTCTGCGAAAATCCAAGGATTGCCCAGTGCGCCCCGGCCTATCATCACCAGGTCACAGCCTGTTTCCTCCATCATACGAAGGCCCGAGGCTGCATCGGTAACATCGCCATTGCCGATTACAGGTATGTCAACGGCTCTTTTCACGGCCGCTATGACAGACCAGTCCGCCTTGCCGCTGTAATACTGCTCCCGGGTGCGTCCGTGGACCGCAATAGCCGAGGCTCCTGCCGAGCTTACGGCATGAGCCACCTCTACAGCATTTATACTGTCAGCATCCCAGCCGGCCCTGATTTTTACCGTTACCGGCTTTGATGTGTTCTTTACCGCTGCGGCTACAACGTCGTGAGCCAGGTCAGGGTCTTTCATGAGGGCGGATCCTTCTCCGTTCTTCACTACTTTGGGAACGGGGCAGCCCATGTTTATGTCGAATATCACATTGCCCTTTTCTTCAAGCTCCCGTGCTGCAAAAGCCATGATTTCCGGTTCGTGGCCGAAAAGCTGGTAGGCTACAGGGTCTTCGCCGGGAAGGATTTCCAGAAGCTTGCCGGTGTTCTTATCCTTGTACCATAGTCCCTTGGCGCTCACCATTTCCGAATAAACCATTGCTGCACCGGCCTCCCGGCAGAGTCTGCGGAAAGGGCCGTCGGTTATGCCCGCAAGGGGTGCCAGCAAAAAGGGGCCCGAAAGCCCCACATTTCCAATTTTTAAATTGTCATTTTTGCTTTTTATCATTTAGCCGTGTCCTCCAGCCTTCTCAGTGCGAGGGCGATGGTAAGCCCCGGAATAACACGGTTTCCCGTGATTTCCGCGCCGAGAATTTCATTTATCTTCTTAAGACGGTACTGAACCGTGTTGGTGTGAATGCCCATGAACTCGGAAGTTTTGCCACTGTTCATGCCTGCATCCAGTACGAAGGTCTCCAGAGTTTCCAGCAGCTGACGGGCCTTATTGTCCCCTTCCTTTCTGAAAGGTTCCAGCAGGTCCATGAAGTTTTTCTTCAGATGGCCGCCCTGCACCTGAATGTTGATGCAGCCTGCCACCAGTGCCAGCTCATACTTGGAGAAAACTCTCTTATACGGGAAGATGCTTTCCACGAAGGCCCAGGTTTCACCGATGAGTCTGAAGCCGTCCCCCGCACCTTCGATACCGTCAACACCGGTCACATGGAAAATGCGTACAGCCTTGTTTTCTTTAAGAGCATCAAAAAGCTCAGTGCACACCGATTTATCAAGGTTTTCCTCGTTCTCTTTGAAATTGCTTCCTTTGAGAATAAGGGCGTAGCTTTCATCGTCTTCGGCGATCTTGATCACGTCGATTATGCCGTCCTTGACGAAGCGGTCGATTACTTCGTCACTCTGACGTGTTTCTATATGTTTGGCATAGAATACAGATATAATGTCTCCGGCCTTTACGCCTGCCTCCTCGCGAAGGGAATATGCCAGACTCTTGTTGCCTCTCATAAGGGATTTTACCAGTTCAGCCTTGGCATCGCGCTCCGGAGTATATTTCCACATACCCATGGCAAGCTCGATGATTTCGGCCAGTTTGGTGATTTCACCAGAGGAGTAATTATCCTCATTATCCACTATGCAAAGATAAAATTTTTCGTTGTTTATATTTACAAGACCCCAGTAGGTCAGCACACCCTCTATTTCAATGAGGCTGTAGATGTTACCTAAATTCAGGGCCACCTCCCTGCCGCGCCTTATAGCCTCGTTGATGGTGGTCTGGTGCCTTGTTTCCACAGCAAATATAGGGTTGAATTCCTCACTGAGAAGCACAACCTGGAAGTCATTGCTTACAGCGGCCTCGTGGAGCGCCTGCTGGAAACTTGCGTACTTTTCAAAGTTAAGCAGATGGAAAATAGTATTGTTAATGAGGCTGTTCTTGAAGTTGCTGCCGTAGAGAACTCTTTCCATAACCTCTGAGATTATCTGTGAGTAGTCTCCTGCCTGGCTTCCCGCCATAACAATGAACGGCAGTCCTGCCTCGTCAGCGGCTCCGATAACCTCGTTATCCACTGATTTTACATCCTGTTCACGTGGAAAATATACCATGGCTGCCACTCCGGCTGCTGCAAGTTCCCTTATGGTATCGCACTGTGCCTTAATATTATTTTTCATGCCGGCGAAAGTGGTGAGGGCCATCATTCCGCTGATTCCGCTGCACTTGACTGCCTCGGAAGCATCAGCCGCATCCATGACGGAAACGGTTCTGACCCTGTTTTCCATCTTTCTTTCCCCTGCAACAACTATACAGTTTCTGAAAGAATCAAGCTGTAAGCAATCTCTAACTGTTACTTTCATCTTCTCCCTCTTTTTCTTTCTCTTCCGCTGACTCAGCCGGAACCTCTGTCTCGGCTTCAGCTTCAGCTGGAGCCTCTGTCTCTTCGTTGGAAGGCTGAGCCTCTGCATGCTCTGCTGCTTCCGGAGCTTCATCCTCGAGATAGTCTCCGTCATACTTCTTCAGTTCTTCCATGAGCCTTGCCTGCTCTTCCTGACGGATTCTTTCTCTTTCTGCCGCTTCCTCAGCGTCCCTTGCCTTCTTTTCCTCTCCTGCCTTGTCGACACTTGCCTTCAGGTCTTCAGGAGTGATTTTGCCGGTATAAAGAGCCTCGAACTGCTCTCCGTCGATGGTCTCTACAAGCAGAAGGGCCTGAGCCACGTTCTCCAGAATTTCATCCTTTTCCTTGAGTATGCTGAGAGCCTTGTCGTAGGCGTCGCCCACAAAGCTTCTGATTTCCTCGTCGATTTCCTTGGCAGTCTCTTCGGAGTAGTTCTTATGCTGCGTAAAATCGTTCCCAAGGAAAACCTCTCCATCTCCGCCGTAGTTTACGTTGCCCAGCTTTTCGGAGAAGCCGTATTTTGTAATCATTTCACGTGCCACATCTG
>CAZUFU010000143.1:0-3601 GCA_964619875.1 uncultured Oscillospiraceae bacterium | reverse complement strand
ATTTCCACTCATCATCAAAATCCAGGAACTTATCAAAGAGTTTTTTGAACTGTTCACAGTTGTGTTCGATGGTCTCTACAGTCATCATCTGACGCATATCACTTCTGCCGGAAGGATCGCCTACCATGCCTGTACCGCCGCCGATAAGAACTACCGGTGTGTGTCCGAATTTCTGCATGTACATCATGATGATAACCTGCATGAAATGTCCCACATGGAGACAGTCAGCTGTCGGGTCAAAGCCGATGTAGAACTTTACCTTTTCATTCTGCAGCAGCTCACGAACCTTATCCTCATCAGTACACTGTTCTATAAATCCTCTTTCCTTCAGGACATCGTAAACATTGTCGTACTTGCTTACGGTATCCGGTATAAAATTAAAATCCATTTAGTCTTTCCTCCGAATTATCTTTATTTAGTACCGTATAATCTGTCTCCGGCATCGCCCAGTCCCGGAACGATGTACGCGTTTTCATTGAGCTTTTCGTCCTTGGCTGCGATGTATATATCAACATCAGGATGTGCGTTCTGCAGTACTTCGATGCCCTCAGGAGCAGCGATAAGGCACATGAAAACGATATCCCTTCCGCCTCTCTGCTTGATGAAATCTATGGCAGCCGCAGCACTTCCACCTGTAGCAAGCATAGGGTCAACTACGAAAATCTTTCTTTTCTCAATATCACTAGGCAGCTTGCAGTAATACTCCACCGGCTTATGTGTTTCAGGGTCCCTGTATAATCCTATGTGACCAACCTTGGCATTAGGCACCAGTGCCAGCATTCCGTCTACAAAGCCCAGTCCGGCTCTTAAAATAGGAACGATAGCAATATCTTCTCCATCCAGCATCTTCATCGTGGTGGTGCAGATAGGAGTTTCGATTTCCACCTCCTTGAGCGGAAGGTTTCTGGTCGCTTCGAATCCCATAAGCATTGCAACCTCCTTGGCCAGTTCTCTGAAAGATTTTACGCTGGTTGTAGTCTGTCTCATCAATGCTGTCTTATGCTGAATTAACGGATGATCAAATACGTATACTTTACCCATGATTTTTCTCCTTAATTTTATATTAAATTAAAATATTTACCTGTCTTACATCTGGTCCAGCATGTCCACTCTGCGCTGGTGACGGCCGCCTTCAAACTCTGTATCAAGCCACTCGTCCACTATTTTCAGCGCCAGTTCAGGTTCTGTGGTTCTGCCTCCCAGGGCCAGTATGTTGGCATTGTTATGCTGCTTGGTCAGGTGCGCCATCTCCACAGATGTGCAGAGTCCGCATCTTACACCTTTAACCTTATTTGCCGCTATGGAAATACCTATGCCTGTTCCGCATACAACTACTCCCAGATCAGCCTTTCCTGATGCCACTGCCTCTCCGCAGGCTTTTCCGTATGCAGGGTAATCCACCGACTCATCGGAATGAGTGCCCAGATCATCTACCTCAAAGCCTCTCTGCACCAGATGCTCTTTTACCTTTTCTTTTAATGCGAAACCGCCATGGTCACTGGCAACTGCAATCTTTAACATGTTTTCCTCCGGTCTGCAGGCGTATGACGCCGCATGTTCTTATACTTCTACAATATTATATCCTGCCGATTTGAACATTCTGTTCATTACAGCAAATCCTACTCCGTCTTCTTTAAGGGCCGCCGCCAGAATTACGTCCACCCCCGCTTTGTCACAGGCTCTCAGCTTGGCAAAAAACTCTCTGGCCGCCTTCTCAGGCTCTTCATCATCGTAGATGATTATCTCCACCTTCTGACCGCACTCCACCCTGCGTAGCTTTTCCTCGGCCATTGCCAGAGCCGCTTTTTCTCTGTCGCCTTTATATATTATCATCTCCGCTTTTGGAGCATAGTGTTTGTATTTCATTCCAGGAGACTTCGGTTTGAAACTCCCATCAGTCTCCAGGAGTCCTTCTCCTCGTTTCATTTGGGGTTTTGCCGTCAGAGCAGGATCCAGCTCAACGGTCTTTCCCAAAGCCGCAGAAAGCTGATCCTGGGTTATGATCCCCGGTCTAAGAACAGTCGGAATGCTTCCGGTCATGTCCACCACCGTTGATTCTATACCCACCTGACAATCTCCGCCTTCTATGATAGCATCGATTCTACCGTCAAGGTCATCGATGACGTGTCTTGCTGTAGTCGGGCTGGGCTTTCCTGAAAGGTTTGCGCTGGGTGCCGCAATCGGAACCCCCGATGACGTTATCAGAGCTGCAGCAGTCACATCCGACGGCATTCTCACAGCTACCGTATCCAGTCCTCCGGTGGTAACCCTTGGCACTACAGGTCTTGCAGGCACCACCATTGTGAGGGGACCCGGCCAGAAAACATCGGCCAGCTTTTTCATATCTTCAGTGATTTCAAAAGTCAGACGAGCCAAATCGTCTTTAGACGATATATGCACAATCATAGGATTGTCAGATGGTCTTCCCTTTGCTGCGTATACTTTTCCTACCGCCTCCGGATTAAGGGCATCCGCCCCAAGTCCGTATACAGTTTCCGTAGGAAAGGCCACCAGGCCGCCTTCCTTTATTATCTCTGCCGCCTGCTGTATATCCTGTTCACTTGTACCTAAAATTCTTGTTTCCAACATCAAAATCCTTTCATCTTTTCGGCCTGGTCGCTGGTGATAAGGCCGTCAACGATTTCGTCAATTTCTCCGTCAAGGAAGCTGTCAAGCTTGTAGATGGTCATACCTATTCTGTGATCAGTAACTCTGCCCTGAGGGAAGTTATAGGTTCTGATACGTTCACTTCTGTCTCCGGAGCCCACCTGACTTCTTCTTTCAGCAGAGATTTCGGCATTCTGCTCCTGCAGCTTCATGTCATAAAGTCTGGAGCGCAAAACCTTAAACGCCTTATCTTTATTCTTAATCTGTGATTTTTCATCCTGGCATGTTACTACAAGGCCGGTCGGAATGTGTGTCAGTCTTACCGCGGAATCGGTGGTGTTTACGCATTGTCCGCCGTTACCCGATGAACGGTAAACGTCAACTCTTACATCGTTAGGGTTGATTTCAACTTCAACATCATCCACCTCAGGAAGCACAGCAACTGTAGCAGCTGAAGTGTGAATTCTGCCGGAGCTTTCTGTCTCAGGCACACGCTGTACTCTGTGAGTACCGCTTTCGTACTTCATTCTGGAATATGCGCCCTTACCCTTGATAAGCACGCTGGCTTCCTTGATGCCTCCGATACCTGTGTCGTTGGCATCCATGATTTCGGCTTTCCAGCCGCGTCTTTCTGCATATCTTAAATACATTCTGAGAAGATCCTGAGCAAACAGAGCAGCCTCTTCGCCGCCTGTGCCTGCTCTGATTTCCAGAATTACGTTTTTTTCATCGTTAGGGTCCTTTGGAAGGAGAAGCACCTTAAGCTCGTCTTCCATAACCGGAATCTGGTCTTCCAGATCTGCAATCTCCATCTTGGCCAGTTCCTTCAGTTCCTCATCGCCCATTTCAAGCATTTCCTTAGCCTCTGCAATGCTCTCCTTGGCTTTTTTATATTCTCTGTATTTGTTTACAATCGGCTCCATTTCGCCCATTTCTTTAATGTGCTTCTGCCAGAGGGGCTGATTGTTTATGATGTCCGGGTCTGATACTTTCA
>CAZUFU010000142.1:0-3693 GCA_964619875.1 uncultured Oscillospiraceae bacterium | reverse complement strand
TTAATGCTCATAAATTTATTATGAGCTTTGAATCTCCTTTATAATATCGGTAATTTTACCCTTAGCATCAGCCATTATTTTTGCCGTGTCATTTCCGATAATATCCAGTCCTTCAGCTGATGCAAAATATGTTTTCGGTATGCCGAAAAGCCTGCAGAGTCCCTGCACGTATTCATATCCGAAATTCATATCCCCTATAGGACTTCCTGAAGTTGTAATATACATAAGCGAATCCGCACGGCACTGTCCGGCAGGAATTCCTTCTTTGCTATAAATAAACGTAAGTCCCGTGACGGAGCATCTTTCAAGGTAAATCTTTAAAAGTGCCGGGAACTGCAGATCCCAGTAAGGTGCGCCTACTACCACATGGTCCGCGGCTATAATCTTTTTTGCATGGTCGAACATGCTGTGACCGAAGTCCTTTGCTGCAAGAAGGCTGTCTCTCAGTGCCAGTTCAACGCTGTCCAGGGGCTTCAGTCCTTCAAGCTCCTCAAGACAGACCTCTTCCACATTCCATCTTCTGCCGTCAGCTTTTTCTGCTGCGAGAAAGCCATCAATGTAGAACCTGCTCAGCTCCAGTGTTCTGGATGCTTCTCCTCTTACGCATGAATTAATAAACAAAAGTTTTTTCATCATCTGCTCCTATTCTCCGCCGTATATGTGAGCTTCTTCCTTTCCTTCCATAATACGCTCTGCGCCTTTGGCCAGGGCCAGGAGTTCATCCTCTCCCGCCATGATTACAAACTCTCCGACAAATCCGGCATAATCTTTAATCATGTCCGTAAGCCTTCTGGAGTGTGCGGCGCCTCCCGTCAGAATCACCGCGTCAACCTTGCCTTTAAGTGCTACAGCAGTCTGTGCGATACCCTTGGCAACCTGATATGCCATAGCTTCATATACCGTTGCTGCCCTGCTGTCGCCGTTCTCTATCATCTTTTCCACCTCACGGCAGTCAGTTACCCCCAGATATGAATACAAGCCTCCTTTACCGCATATTATCTTGTCCAATTCCTCCTTCGTATATTTACCGGAGAAACAGAGATTTGTCCATAGGATCAGCGGTATTCCTCCGGTACGCTCCGGCGACATAGGGCCGTCATCATATGATACGCCGTCTATGATTCTGCCGTCTTTATGAGCAGTTGCCGAAATGCCTCCGCCCATATGGCAGACGACCAGATTAAGATCTTCGTATTTTTTGCCGATGGATTCCGCGTAGTTCATCGCCTGTGCTCTGGAATTGAGAACATGATAACACCCGTAGCGTTCCAGCTCGGCGAAGCCTGATATCTTTGCAACATCATTTAATTCACATCCCATGGTGGAATCGTAAATAAACGAAGGGATGCCAAGCTTCCCCGCTATATCATAGGCAATCAGCGCTCCCAGGCTGGAAGCATGCTGCGGATTATAAGGATCTTTCATAGCTTCGCATAGTGCCTGATTAACCCGGTAGCCGCCACCCTTAAGTCCTATAACCATTCCTCCTCTGCCCACTACGGCCTTGATGCTATTCATATCATATTTTTTCACCGCAAGAAAATCCTGAATCAGCTGAGATCTGTATGGCAGCTGCGCTCCGATTGAGCCGTAAGCCAGGATTTTGTCAGGATCATGTGTTACAGTTTCCTCAAAAAGCGGCTCCAGTTCTCTGAATACTCCGATTTTTGTAGTGGTGGAACCCGGATTAATAACCAGAATATCAGTTTTTTTCATTATTTACTCATCTCCCTAAGCATTTTTATTTCCTTTCCGTAGCCTGCAAGATCGGGCTGCGGTGTTTCCAGTATCATAGGCAGCCCCTCAAGGCGCGGATTGTTTATAAATCTCACTATAGCCTCAAGCCCAATCTGGCCCTCACCTATACAGGCATGCCTGTCCTTGTGTGTTCCCATAGGATTGAGACTGTCATTAACATGTATCGCCTTTAGGCGATTTAAGCCTATTACGCGGTCAAACTCGTCCAGAACTCCTTCCGGATCCCCTATTATATCGTAGCCCGCATCGCTGACATGACAGGTATCAAGGCAGACACCCATCTTTTCCTTAAGCTCAACTTTATCTATTATAGCTGCCAGCTCTTCAAAGCGGCTTCCTACCTCGCTGCCTTTGCCTGCCATGGTTTCCAGCAGCACAGTGGTTGTCTGCTCAGGTTTCAGAATGCGGTTAAGCAGCTCTGCAATCATCTCGATTCCTTTTTCTATTCCTTGTCCTACATGGCTGCCAGGATGGAAGTTATAGTAGTTCCCCGGAGTAAATTCCATGCGCTCCAGATCATCCTCCATGGCCATATAGGCAAAATCTCTTGTCTTCTGCTCTGCAGAGCATGGATTAAGAGTGTAAGGCGCATGGGCAACTATCTTAACGAATCTGTTCGCTTCTGCAATCTCAAGAAACCTCTTCACATCCTCCGGGTCTATTTCTTTAGCCTTTCCGCCCCGTGGATTTCTCGTAAAAAACTGAAAAGTATCGGCATTTATCTCCAGGGCCTGTCTGCCCATAAACTCATAGCCTTTAGACGATGTAAGGTGACAGCCTAAATTTAACATAATATTATCCTCCATTTAATTAACATTATACCTTATTTTCTTGCATAAATCTCATAAATTTGTTATCTTTAAAGTATAAAATTTTAATGATCCGGAGGTTAATATTATGCAGCATGAAATAACCACCCGCCGCCCTCTGCTGGACGACAAGGGCAGATTGACAGAGCCAGGCTATACCAAGGGCCTGCTCATGGATTACGACAGAAAAGCCATAAAAGGCGGTGCACTCCGCATCAAGGAGTGGGATTACTACCTTATCGCAAACAACGACTATGCTGTAGCTCTGACAATAGCCGATAATTCGTACATGGGTCTTGACGGCATTTCCCTTTTGGACTTCAGGAAACCATGGGAGCACACCAACAACGCCATGTCATTTTTAACCCTTGGAAAGCGCCATTTTCCAGCTTCATCGTCTAATGGCGATGTATTAAATGTGACGAAAAAATACAGCATCAGCTTTAAGCATAACGGCGACCATCGCATACTTTCCTTCCATATGGACAATTTCCTGTACGGCAAACCTATCAGCGGAGAAATCCGCCTGGAAAACCCTGAGCAGGAGTCCATGGTCATAGTAACGCCTTTTGCCGAAAAGGACACGGCATTTTACTACAATCAGAAAATCAACTGCCTGCCGGCCAGCGGTCAAGTTGAATTTAACGGAGAAACATACACTTTCGATAAGGAAAATTCCTTTGGCGTCCTGGACTGGGGCCGCGGTGTATGGACCTATGATAACGTCTGGTACTGGGGCAGTGCTTCGGGACTTGTTGACGGAGTACCATTCGGCTTCAACATCGGCTACGGTTTCGGCGATACCTCCGCTGCCAGCGAAAACATGTTGTTCTACAGCGGTAAAGCTCACAAGCTCAATCAGGTAACCTTCAACATTCCAATGAAAGGCGGCACAGAGGATTACATGTCTCCATGGACCTTTACCAGCGATGATGGACGCTTTGAAATGGACTTCGTTCCAATCATAGACAGAGCCGCCTGTACAGATGTGAAGGTCATCTGTTCCGATCAGCATCAGGTTTTCGGACGTTTTACAGGCAAAGCCGTACTGGATGACGGCAAAGAAATTTACGTAAAGGATTTCCTCGGTTTCGCGGAAAAGGTGCATAACAAATGGTAACTTTTG
>CAZUFU010000141.1:0-3727 GCA_964619875.1 uncultured Oscillospiraceae bacterium | reverse complement strand
CCCTTCATCTGCCTCGCTTTCGGGGCGGCCATAAACTGGCGCGGTCTGCCTGCACCTGTACTGAAGACCTTCGATATAACCACAAACGCAGCGCTGATTCTGCTCATGGCAGTCATCGGCCTCAATATCGGAACCAGCCCTCAGGTCATGGGCAATCTGGGTTCCATCGGGCTGAACTGTCTTATCATCTCGCTTTCAGCAATCACTGGAAGTGTGATTCTCGTGCGCCTCGCAGAAGCCACCGTAATGCCTCTGGAAAAAATTCGTCTGCAGCTGGCTGAGGAAAAGGCCCAAGGTGCAGAAGTTCAAACAGGAAGCAGCTTTTCACCCCTCATAATCCTCATGCCTGCCTGCATTATCATCGGCATAATTGCCGGATACTTCTGTCTGCAGGATATAAGCCGAAGAATTCTTGATACTGCACTGTCAGTCTCACTTATATTCCTCTACACAGGGGTAGGTGTAAGTCTGGGAGAAAACAAAGAGGTATTTCAATACATAAAGCGTCTGGGAGCACGGGTTCTCTTCATGCCGGCAGCTATTTTTGCAGGCTGCATCGCAGGGGGATTTATAAGTGGTCTTTTGCTGCGTCTGCCGTACAGCTATTCCGTAATCTCTGCTTCAGGTATGAGTTACTATAGTCTTACAGGTGCATTTATGACTGAGACTCTCGGTATAGAGGCAGGCACTTACGGTTTCATAGTCAATGTTTCAAGAGATGTTTTCACGGTGGCACTCATGCCCCTTCTGTCAAAAATAAGCAAAGGCAGCCCCATCGCTTCAGGAGCTTCCGGTTGCATGGATACTATGCTAGTGCCTGTCACCAGAGCCGTCGGCCCTGAGCTTGGCATGGTTGCACTTATCAGCGGAACTATTCTGACCTTTGTGGTGCCTGTCTGGCTTCCGGTTATCGGTGCTGTTCTGTAAAATATGGCGTGCCTCTCAATCTTATGAAGCACGCCATTACTATATGTTTTTCTCCCTATTCAATACCCACATACTCTTCCAGAGTCAGTCCGTTTTCCATAATATATGTGGCTGCATCAACGCCCACATAACGCAGATGCCAAGGCTCGTATGCATAGCCGGTTATATCTGTTTTGCCATTGGGATAACGTATGATGAAACCGTACTCCTGACAGTGATCGTTTATCCACTTCCCATCAGGATAGTCCGCAAAATCCTGCTTCAGCCCCCATCCCATGCTGGCCGAGGTCACATCTATGGCAAGGCCTGTATGATGCTCGCTTCTGCCCGGATATGCGGAGCGGATATTAGCGGTTTCACGCCCTTTGTTCTTAACTGCATTTGTATAAAGTGTCTTCTGTGTTTCATATGTGCGCATAGCCGAACATAGCTTAAGTTCAAATCCCTGAGCCTTCGCATCCTTATACAGCTTTTTATATGCTTCGTAGGCTTCCGATTTAAGCTCCATGTTTTTCCATGTACCGTACTTGTCATCTATGGTAACAAGATCTTTCGGCTTATAGTCCTTTGATACTGCGTGATACTTGTTTACCACCACAAGCAGATCGCCGTCATCCGAGCTGCGTGTATCTACGGCATCCGGTATACCTCGAATGGATCTGTCATCACCTCTGGAAGGTGCATCATTGTCGTCAGGTTCAACAGCAGCAGGCTTTTTTCCCTCACTGTCCGACGGCTCATCAACCGGATCAGTTTTGTCTGAGACGTCAGGTTCATCAGTTACATCAGCCCCATCTGACCCATCCGGATCTTCAGCGTCAGCATCTGTAATGTTATCATCATCGCCGGAAGCAGTCACTGCATCTGCACCTCCGCCTCCTTCTGCCTCAGGAGGTATCGCCTGATGAGCACCGCATCCCCCGATTACCAGAACCGCACACACTATCAAAATTACAATGAAACAAATCATAAATGCCTTTTTCCTCATATCCAAATCTTCTCCTTTAGTATATTCAATTTTTCATTTTAGTTGCGCTTAATAAGGCGTTGTAAAAATATCAGCTTAATTACGTTGATCAATACCCGTATACTTTTCTGTTTTTTATCAGCAGAGGTATCGAAACCGCCGCTGACAGAAGTTCCGCACACGGCAGAGTCCACCACACACCATCGATTCCCATTATAGCAGGCAGCAGAAGCAGTGCGCCTACCTCAAATCCGAAGGTTCTCAGGAAAGAAATCAGTGCTGAAATTTTACCGTTATTCAACGACGTGAAGAACCCGGAAGCAAAAATGTTTACTCCGCAAAGCAGAATACTCAATGCCAGTATTTTAAATCCGGAAATCATCAGTTCCGCAAGCTGCGGGTCCTGTGAAGCGAATATCATGGTCATAGGTCTGTCCAGAACCTCTGCCAGAACAAACATAACCACAGAAGATAAGCCGATAACCCTTATTGCAATAGAATAAAGCTTTTTAATGTTTTCACGGTTTTCTGCACCGTAGTTATAGCTTACCACAGGTGCAATCCCTGAAGTAAAACCGATAAAAATGGTCACAAACAGAAACTGAAGATAAAAAAGTGCACTTATTGCTGCTACACCCTTCTCTCCCGCAAGATTCATCATCTGGATGTTGAACATAGCCGTAGTCACCGCACTGGACAGACTGCTGACCATCTCAGAAGTGCCGTTGCCCAGGGCTCTGAATACATCTTTGCCCGGCCTTGCCGGTTTCTCGAAATGAAGCAGGCTTTTCTTGTTAAAGAAAACCAGCAGAGGCACCATTCCGCCTATAAACATTCCTGATCCCGATGCCAGACCAGCGCCCGTTAATCCCATATCCAGCACACCTACCAATACCACATCCAGTATAACATTGAGTACGCCGCCTAAGACGGAAAGCCAAAGCCCCATTCCCGGCTTATCGGCAGTAACAAGATATCCCTGAAACAGTATCTGAAGTGTCCAAATAGGCCCTACAGCAACCATAATGGTTCCATACTCAACACAATATGGCAGCAGTGCCTCGTCGGAGCCCAGCATCATGTAAATGCTTTCGTCCCAGATAAAGAATAGCGCCATGATAACCATAACCATAGCCACATTGAGAAGTACTGTCAAAGTCATAAACCTATTGGCCTCGGATCGCTTTCCTTCACCCAGCATCTTTCCTATGAGAGCATTGCTGCCTGTGGCAAACATAAATGCCAGCGCCATGTTCACGTTAAGCACCGGATATACAATATTTATGGCAGACAGGCCCATACTTCCCACATAATTGGATACCACAATACCATCCACCGTAGTGTACAGAGAGATGAAAACCATTCTCACCGTTGTAGGCACAGCGAAAGACAGCATATTTAAGGCAGTTATCGGTTTGTTGTAAATCAGATTTTCGTCCATAAAAATATTCCCCTTATGTTGTTAGCATTATTATACCGACTTTCTCATTGATTATCAAGCACAGTGTTATAAATTGAAATCTGCCGGCATATATTATGGTAACTAAGAGCAAGGAGTGTGTGTCTGCCAATGAAGGATTACATAGAAGAAAGAGTGTTAGAGTTAGCGCACTACATCATTACCACCAACTCCACGGTGCGGGCCGCCGCCAGAAAATTCCGGGTCAGCAAATCCACTGTTCACAAGGATGTTACGGAAAGGCTGCTCGAAATCAATCCGGGGCTGGCTTCCGAGGTAAAGGCCGTTCTGGAAAACAACAAAGCGGAGCGCCACCTTCGCGGCGGCATGGCCACCAGAGAAAAATATCAGCATGCAAAAGAAAAATAACGGCC
>CAZUFU010000140.1:0-3750 GCA_964619875.1 uncultured Oscillospiraceae bacterium | reverse complement strand
ACGGAGCGGGCATCGGCGGTGGCGGATATTGCAGCAACAATAACATCACAGTCAACATAAACGATGGCAGCGTAAGGGCCGCCAGCGACGGAGGTGCGGGCATCGGCATCGGCTGTAGAAGCAATAATAATATGGAAATTACCATAAAAGGAGGCATAATAGAGGCTAGCAGCAACGGCGGCGCAGGCATCGGCACCGGAAAAAATCTTAGCAATACTATGTCCGCTGGCATCAATATAAGCGGAGGCACTATTTCGGTGCAGAGCATAGAGGGTGCAGGCATCGGTACCGGAAAAAATATACAGAATGCGAGCAATTCCTCCAACATCACCATAAGTGGGGGCACCATTTCAGCGCAGAGCGAAAAGGGTGCGGGTATCGGCATCGGCATAAGTATGAGTGGTGCAAATTACGGAAGCAGCAGCTTCTCTACCGGCACAAACGGAAATGCCGTAATATTTGCAAGCGCAATTTCGGATAAGACCGGTCAGGACAGCTGGAACGGCATCATCTTTGATGGAAGCAATGACGGCATACTTTACGGCAATAGTGTTGCACCATCCGAGGATTTTGACATTAGAAGTGACAAAACGCTGACCATTGAGGAAGATCAGAACCTGATCATTCAGGAGGGTGTGACCATGATATCCGAAGGAACCATCAATAATAGCGGAAAAATCTATGTCGACGGTACTTTCAAGGGTAAAGCGGATAACGCCTATTATTCTCTTACTCTTGTAAATGCGACCGCTGACCAAAACATATCCGTTTATAACGATAAAACCTACGGCAAGGCAGGAAGCAAGATTACTTTGAATGCCATTCCTCCGGAAGGATATGCGTTTGACAAATGGAATGTATCACCATCTTTTGTCACGATAGATGCAGACAATTCATTTACAATGCCGAGTACAACTCTTACGATTACGGCACAGTGTAAAGATGTTAAAGCTCCTGTAATCTCGGGCATCGAAAACGGTAAGACCTACTGCGCTGCGCAGACTGTTACTATTATAGAGGATAAGCTTGAAAGCGTGACTGTAAATGGCAAGGGTGTTCCGTTTGATGGTAACAATCAGTTCACCCTGTCTCCTTCAGATGGTGAGCAGACAATCGTTGCCACCGATGAGGCGGGCAATGTATCTGCTGAAATGATTGTAACGGTTAATGACGGACACACAGATGACAACAATGACCACCTTTGCGACATCTGCGGTGCGAAAATATTCAAAAATACCGGCGGCGGTTATGTTCCGCCGGTTCAGAAGCCGACCATCCAGGATGGCGAAGGCGTTAAGATTACCTTAAGCGCAGACGGCAAAGTGGCAGCGATCACAGCTGATGACGGCTACGAGATTGTTGACGTAATACTCAACGGAGTTTCCTTAGGAAAGGTTACCGAGGTGAAGGACCTCAAGACAGGTGATAAGCTGGTTGTAACCGTGACTAAGAAAGAAGCGGAATCTGCAGAAGCGACGAAGGAAGAAATCCTTGCAGCACTGGCAGACCAGAAGCTGGCAGTACGTTCAAAGGTGGTAACTATGAAGAACGGCAAGAAGGCTGTACGCATTACATGGTACGACAAGAACGGTGAAATGATGGAATTCGACGGATTACAGATTTTCCGCTCCACAAAGCGCAACTCCGGCTACGGCAAGAAGCCTATATTTGTAATCAAGAGTGGTAAATCATCCTACTACAACACCGCCATCAAATCAGGAACCAGATACTACTACAAAGTACGCGGCTTCGTTATAATCGACGGACAGAAATACTACACTGATTACTCACTCAAGGCAAGCAGAACAGTTAAATAGTGTCAGACATTCGATCTCCACCATTTTTGCGATTTTTTTGTGAAATGGTGGAGTTTTTTGCTTTTGAACGTGGGCTGCCATACCGGTGCCGGCTTCCAAGCGCTATTTTAACTTAATGACATTTGCATTTTACGTGATGAGAGGACCAACATAGTTTTTGCTTGTGATTGCGGCAGAAATAGCGTATACTATATATGTCAGCATATACAATGTGTGAGAAAAAGAAGGCCTCATGATAGAAAGGACAGAGAGATGCGGGAAGAGATTGTTTTGTACCATGGAAGCAAGGAAATTGTTGAATCTCCGGAAATTAGAGTTACAAAATACAATAAGGATTTCTATTTTGGGTTTTACTGTACCACACTAGCTGAACAAGCGGAGAGATGGGCAACAAGATTCGATGGAAAGGGTTTTCTGAACGAATATCAGTACACCCCAAATAAGGAATTGTCTGTGAAAAAGTTTCCGGAAATGAGCGAAGAATGGCTGGATTTTATTGTCGCATGTAGAAGCGGAAAACCTCATAATTATGACATTGTAGAGGGACCTATGGCAAACGATACGATTTTCAACTATGTACAGAACTATGTTGACGGTAAAATCAGCAGAGAGGCATTTTGGGATTTGGCCAGATTTAAAAGACCAACACATCAGATAAGTTTTCACACAGCAAAGGCATTGACCACTTTAAAGTTTTTGAAAGGGAGTGAGGTTCGGGATGAAGAATAACAGTGCTTTGTTTTATACCTGCAGCCTTATAGAATACATCGGAAGAGAACAAAAGCAAAAAAGAGACAATGTAGTAAAACTGTTGGGAAGAGAAATTATTAAGAGAATATACAGGTACGCGGATGTTTTCCATTGTGAACCAATTGAAAAAACCGCGGATGATTTCATTAATATGTGCAGCATTCCTGTTGGAGTCTACAATAATGTTGAAAGAGCAAGATATGAGGTGCCGGATTATTGGACAATAGGTGAGGTGTATGAGAGATTGATAGAAGATGTTTCGGAAGACAACACCGAAGCGATTATTGATTCACTTATAGCTGTGTATAATTCGTGGATAAGTGATGCCATATCCAATTATAATACGGACTTTTATTACCAGTCACGGGAATATATCTGTCAGTGCTATACAGAAGGAAAAATCTGTGCATAGTAGACTGTAGAATTAAAATCGTCATCTAGAAATTGGAACAACCTACTACTACAGAGTGCGCGGCTATGTGATAATCGACGGCCAGAAATACTACACTGATTACTCACTCAAGGCAAGCAGAACAGTTAGATAGTAAACTGAATATAGCGCTGGCAAGACAGACATTCGATCTCCACCTTTTTTGCGATTTTTTTGCGAAATGGTGGAGTTTTTTGCTTTTGAACGCGGGATGCCATACCAGAGATGCCATTGGGTAGGCAGAAAAAGTATGCATCCTTTGTTAATCCTGACCGGAAAAATGGTTAAGATTGTGCTAAAGAATGCTGATAAAACAACATAAGGTGCTAATGTTCTGCTATAATTTAGTCCTTGAGGATTTTCCTGTCGTAGGAGAAAAAAAGTGAAATAGGCAGTGAAAATCAGGAGGTATTGAAATGATGGCGCAAATCGCTGCAGCAGCAATTTTTGTAATAATGTTCGGACTGATCGTTCTCGACAAGATTGAGAGGCATGTTGTTACTCTCCTGTGCGGAACTGCTACACTTATAGTGGTTTTCGGTGTCTGTATGAGGAGTACAAATGCTATTTGGAGCACACTTAATCTGGGTGCTGTGTTTAAGCTGGAATTCTGGTACCATGCAGGTCAGGCGGCAGACAGCTCAAGCGGCATTAACTGGGCTACAATAATATTTATAGCGGGAATGATGATAATGGTAGAGGGAATGGCCAGAGTAGGCTTTTTCAGATGGCTCTGCATGGCGATTGCCAAGC
>CAZUFU010000139.1:0-3772 GCA_964619875.1 uncultured Oscillospiraceae bacterium | reverse complement strand
CCCGTTTTTTTATAATCCATGCTTTTGCCTCCTTAAACCCTTTCTGGATTAAAATTTTACCAATTCCTCGGAGCAAACGCAACATACTTAACGTAGAGTTATAATTTTCTTGTAAATATAAGCTATGTTATGTTAAAATATTTCAGTAAAGAATTTTGGGAGGTATTTATGGAAACACAAACAGTTAACAACGATATCAAATCTTTCGGACTTATAAATGCAAACACACTCAGGCTAATAGCCTGTATTTTGATGCTCATGGACCACGCCTGGGCTACAGTAATTCCCGGCAGCGACTGGCTTACTTATGCGGGCAGAATGGCCTTCCCCATATTTGCTTTTCAGATAGCAGAAGGGTTTTTTCACACGTCGGACTTTAAAAAGTATGCACGCAGACTTTTTATATTTGCACTCATTTCGGAAATTCCTTTTAACCTTATGTACGCCAGCTCGGTTATATATCCCTTCCACCAGAATGTGATGTTCACTCTGCTTCTTGGGCTTCTGGCCATTAAATCTCTGGACAGTATCCGAATAGACTGCAGCGGCCGTTCTCTTCGCAGCTGGAATTCATCACAAGTCAAAGCCTTTATTCTCGGCATCATTAAGGCTGCTCTGTGTGTACTTGCCGCCGGTATAGGTTTTACTGACTACGGAATGACCGGTGTTCTTACCATAATATTATTTTACCTGTGCCGCGGATTCCGCCTGGCTCCTCTGGCACAGCTCGCTGGAATGGTGTATATAAACTGCTTCGCTATAATGGGACGCACCCTTCCTTTGGCCATCGGTTCTTTGTCATTCGACTTCCCGGCCCAGGGCTTTGCAGTGCTGTCCCTTCTCTTAATATGGATGTATAACGGTAAAAAGGGCCGGAGCAGCAAAGCGCTTCAATACGGCTTTTATGCCTTCTATCCTGTGCATATGCTGATACTGGCTATGATTGTGGCAGCTATATAAATATAACGGATGGATTGCTTTACATTGTCCATCCGTTTTTTATTTATTTCACCACTTTATAAAGCTCGTCCGGACCCGGCGGATCGATGGCCACACGCTTTTCACACGTACCGGAACTCTCCACCAGCACCAGACCTTCCTCAGGCGTTGTAATCCTGCCGATTTCGGAAGCGGCCACTCCCACCGCCTCAAGCTTCTTTATTATTTCATTTTTCTTCTCCGGTGGTGCCATGATTATCATCGAACCGCTGGAAATAAGGCGCATGAAATTGATTCCGTAATGATCACAGATTTTACGGGTAACAGGGTTTACAGGCACCGCATCCTTATGGATTTCTGCACCTACGCCTGCAATCTGGCACATTTCCCATATAGCTCCCAGGATTCCTCCTTCTGTCACATCATGCATTCCGTGGGTACCTACAGCACCTGCCACAGTTCCGTCACGCACTACACTGACATTGTCAAGAAGAGTTTTGGCTTCTTCGAGCTCGTCATCGGTAAGCACGGCCTTAAGCTCAGCTTCAAAATCTCCTGCAATTATACCGGTCCCCTCAAGGCCCGCCGTTTTGGTCATAATTATTGAGTCCCCAACCTGGATATTTTCAGCTGAGGCAGAATATCCGCGAATACCACGCCCGATAGCTGTAGACACTATTACAGGCTTATTCACAGCGGGCGTTACCTCAGTATGACCGCCTATGATTTCCACATTGCAGGCCTCGGCTGCATCTGCAGCCTGTCCCATAATAGTCTTCACGTCCTCCTCAGTACTTCCCTCAGGCAGCATGACCGCCAGAAGTATCCCTACGGGCTCCACGCCGTTGGATGCAATATCGTTACATGAAATATGGATGGCAAGGCGGCCTATTTCACTTACTGCTGCCGTGATGGGGTCCGTAGAAAGCACACACTCGTACTCGCCGAAATCAATCACGGCACAATCCTCGCCTACTCCGGCACGGACCAGTACCTCAGGTCTCTTGAGGCTTATTCTGTCTATTACTGCGTTCTTTAGTAAATCGCTGTCAAGCTTTCCTACTTTAAGCACTTGCATTTATTCTGTCACTCCTGTCTCCAGCCATTTCATAATGGTTTCTTCATCTATTATCTTAATGCCAAGCTCCTTGGCCTTTTTGTTCTTTCCTGATTGGGAAAGCAGAGCGTTATTTATCAGACAGCTTGTCTTAGCACTTACTGATCCTGCCACCTTGCCGCCCTGTTTTTCTATTTCTGCCTTGAGAGCATCTCTGTTTTCATAATGGTTCAGGGAACCGGTTATTACAAAGGTCATGCCTTCCAATGCCGTGCCAACCGCCTCGAAATCCTCGTCTAGGTGAACCTCCTTAAGCAGGTCCTCCACAATATGTGCTTTGACCGGATCAGCGAAAAATCTGACATAAGCATCGGCCATAATCTCACCTATGCCGTCGATGGTCATCAGCTCTTCCTTAGAAAGATTCTGCACCTTCTTCCAGTTATTCCGGCAATGACGAACGATAATACGGGCATTGGCTGTTCCTATATTAGGAATGCCAAGGCTATATAAAAACCGCTGTGCGGTGGTGTTTCTGGCCTTCTCGATGGAGTCACGCAGGTTGGCATATGATTTCTCACCGAAACCTTCCATCTCCACTATTTCGTCCTTGTACTTCTCTACATGGAAAATATCTGCCAGTTCCTTTATCAGGCCGCGTGCTATGAGCTTCTCTATGGTCATTTCAGAAAGCCCCTCTATGTTCATAGCGTCTCTGGATACGAAATGGGTAAAGCTTTTTATCTGCTTCGCCAGACATTCAGAGTTAGGGCACATGAGGGTCTGCACGCCGTTTTCATCATGAACTTCCGTGTGTGAGCCGCATACCGGGCATTCTGCAGGAATCTCCACGCTGTTACTTCCTGTCAGGTTCTCCGCAATCTGCGGAATTATCATATTGGCTTTATATACTTTTATTGTATCGCCTATTCCCAATCTGAGTTCACGCATTACACTGATGTTATGCACCGAAGCTCTGCTGACAGTGGTACCTTCCAGCTCAACAGGCTCAAAAATAGCCACAGGATTTATTAGACCTGTTCTGGATGCACTCCATTCTATTTCTTTGAGAGTTGTTTCTCTGATTTCGTCCCGCCATTTAAAAGCTATGGAATCCCGAGGAAACTTTGCTGTGGTCCCCAGGGACCGTCCATAAGCAATATCGTTATAGCTGAGCACCAGACCATCAGAAGGATTGATGTTATCCAGTATTTCGTCAGCAAACCACTGTACTGTCACCTCAAGGTCTGAAGCCGTCACCTTCTTATGCTGAACCACTGCAAATCCCTGCTGAGCCAGCCATTCAAACTGCTTTGTTCTTTCTCCGAACTCCATGCCGTCGGCTGACACCAGTGCGAAGGCATAAAACCTTACGTGACGCTCTGCTGTCACCGCGCTGTTCAGCTGTCTTACGGAGCCTGAGCAGAGATTTCTCGGGTTCTTGTATTTGGCTCCCTCATCAGTAATTGTCTCGTTTATCTTTTCAAAATCCGGATAGGAAATTACCGCCTCTCCCCGGAGAACCAGCCTTTCCTTAAAAGGAATGGAAACAGGCAGATTGGAAAAAGCCCTGGCATTGGCCGTAATAACCTCACCTATTTCGCCGTTTCCTCTTGTAACCGCCTTTACGAGCTTTCCCTCCTCATATGTCAGAACGATAGTCAGACCGTCAAGTTTCCAGGACAGAACACCATCCTGACTGCCCAGCCAGTTCTTAAGCTGTTCCACATCCTTGGTCTTGTCCAGGGAAAGCATCTTCTGCGGATGTTTCTCCTT
>CAZUFU010000138.1:0-3774 GCA_964619875.1 uncultured Oscillospiraceae bacterium | reverse complement strand
TATAAAAAACGAGAAATTCACCATATCTTCACCGAGAATTGATAATATAGTATCATCAGTTTTTGGAATTTCGAGAAAGGATGCACAGGAAGCCGTTTCAAGGGGCAAGGTCTTCGTAGACGGTGTTGAAACGGTTAAGGCTGACTGCTTCCTCAAAGGCGGCGAAAAGGTAGTTCTGCGCGGCAGAGGCAAAGCCGTCTACATAGGCGAAAAGGGGACAACCCGAAAGGGTAAAGTCGTCATCGAGGCTGCGATCTATCTTTAGTGACTTTATATTATGATATTTTTGATACCGAAAGGAGAAACGGATGGATAAGAGAGAACTGACAAGAATAGAGGGCAACCTGAGATCAAAGTATCTTGAGATGCCAGAGGAAATATACAGAGCAAAAGGTCTTGTAATAATGGGGCGAAGAATTAAATCTGTGATTTTTACCACAGATATTGCAATAATAAGGAGCTGCAATGCAGATGCGGTGCTGGCAGTGTATCCGTTTACACCGCAGCAGATAATATCCCAGTCTATTATCAATGTAGCGCCTATGCCTGTTTTTGTAGGCGTGGGAGGAGGTATAACCAACGGAATACGCTCTGCGATGATTGCCAAGGACTCGGAAGGTGATGGTGCGTGGGGAGTGGTTGTGAACGCTCCGGTTACCAATGAGAATATCAAAATGATAGCCAATGTTGTGGATATCCCGGTTATAGCTACAGTTATACATGAAAGCGTGGATGTTCAGGCCAGACTTGATGCGGGAGTTTCAATTCTAAATGTGTCCGCTGCTGCGAGAACACCTGAAGTAGTGCGCAAAATAAGGGAAAAGTTTCCGAAGGTACCTATCATAGCCACAGGAGGCCCTACACCGGAGACTATCCTTGCAACCATTGAGGCAGGTGCGGACTGCATAAGCTACACACCGCCTTCAACAGCTGAAATCTTTGCGGATATAATGAAGAGCTACCGCGAGCAGGAGGACGTTACTCTTCCGGCAGAAAAACAGGTGACTATTCTGGACGCCATGGAGAACATCTAGATTCAAAAAAGACCTCAAGTTGAGGTCTTTTATTATGCGATCTACAGCTCTTTCCTCTCTGCAATCTGCAGCATAATGGCGCACTCCATGCGCTTGCGGAAGAGCCTGCAGCCGTAGTCGTAAACGCCGGTGATGTCGCCGGAAGCATGATATGCATTGGCTGCACAGCCTCCGGAGCAGTAAAGTCTGGCCCAGCAGTCGTCACATTCCTTGCGTGCGTAGACATTGCACTTGCGGAAGTTTTCCTGGATACCGTTGTTGGTGACACCATCCCAGACATTGCCCATAAGGTACTTTTCGTCGCCTACAAACTGGTGGCAAGGATAAAGATCTCCCCACGGAGTGACAGCAAAATACTCTGTACCGGAGCCGCATCCCGCGATTCTCTTATGGATGCAAGGACCATGGCTCAAGTCCAGCATATAGTGATAGAAGGTTATAGGATGGCCTTCTTTTTTTCTTTTCAGCATTTCCTCGGCAAGGATTTCATACTGGCGGTAAAGCACAGGCAGATCCTTCTCGGTGAGAGCGTAAGGGTCATCAGGGCTGCATACAACCGGCTCCATGGAAAGCTGGGAGAAGCCAAGGCCTGCAAGGTGGAAAATGTCTTCGGTAAAGTCTGTGTTTGCGTGAGTGTAGGTACCGCGAACATAGTAGTCACTGTAGCCGCCATTTCCAATATTTTCAGCACTTGTGCGTATGCGGGCAAATTTCTGAAACTTAGGTACAATAACATCATAGCTGCCGTTTCCCTGGTAGTCTTTGCGAAGGCGGTCATGAACTTCCCTACGGCCGTCAATGCTCATAACCACATTGTGGCATTCTTTGTTGGCAAATTCGATAACTTCATCGTTAACACCTACGCCGTTGGTGGTCAGGGTGAATCTGAAATTCTTTCCTTTTTCCTTTTCTATGCTGCGCGCGTATGTCACCAGTTCCTTAACCACATCGAAGTTCATGAGAGGCTCACCGCCGAAGAAGTCAACCTCCAGGTTCACATGGTTTCCTGAATTTTCAATGAGAAAATCAAGAGCACGCTTGCCTACTTCGAAAGACATGAGGGCTCTTTCACCGTGATACTTGCCCTGACTCGCGAAACAGTAGCTGCAGTTGAGATTGCAGGTGTGTGCCACGTGAAGGCAGAGGGCTTTAATATCGCGGGATTTGTTTTTGAAGTCAAAGGCGATGTCCTTGTAGATGTCTTCGCTGAAAAGTTTTTTCTGCTCTATAAGCTCTCTGATGTCGGAGAGACAGAGGCGGATTTCCTCTTCAGTAACATCCGGCCTGTCACCGTATTTTTTTAGTATTGCATCTATAATCTGATCCTCTGTGGAGTTTTCATACATTTCTATGATATCATAGGCAACATCGTCAACCACGTGGACGGAGCCGGAGTGTACGTCCAGCACGATGTTATAGCCGTTTAATTTATATTGATGAATCAATTCTGATTATTTCCTTTCTTTTCTTTAGGATCTTGCCGGCTGTATAATACATGACCGGTGTAAAGCCGTAAAAAACCGCCTGCGTTTACAGGCAGGCGGCCCTGGCTTTAATTATTCGTTATCCTTGTTTTCGCACTTCTGGTTTGCAACTCCACAGGAAGTTTTGCAGGCAGACTGGCAAGAAGTCTGGCATTCTCCGCAGCCGCCGTTTGCAGCACTTGCAGCCAGATTGCGTGTTTCAATTGTCTCAATTCTCTTCATTGACCTAAGCCCTCCTTTCAAGATTTGATAACCAATACATTATACAATAGGTCGTGTTGTTGGTCAACGGTATTATAAAATCAAAAACTATACAATCTTAGTGGTCCAGTCCTCCACATTCCAGATGTCGGTGACAAAGTCTTCGTAGAAGGACGGGTCGTGGGAAACCAGCAAGATGGTTCCCGGATATTCCATGAGTGCACGCTTCAGTTCGTCCTTGGCGTCCACATCCAGGTGGTTGGTAGGTTCGTCGAGAACGAGCCAGTTGTGCTCCCTGTTCATTACAATGGCAAGTCTTACCTTGGCGTTTTCACCGCCGCTTAAGACTCTCATCTGGCTGGTGATGTGCTCGTTGGTCAGACCGCATTTAGCCAGACATAGACGTACTTCCCTGTTTTCCATGGATGGAAACTGGGCCCAGAAGGTGTCAAGAGCTGTGACCGTGGAGTCTCTGTCAGCTTCCTGCTCAAAATAGCCTGGGAAAAGGTAGTCGCCCAGATGAGCTTCACCGCTGATTGGAGGAAGCTTGCCGAGGATGGTCTTAAGCAGGGTAGTCTTGCCCAGACCGTTGGTACCGACGATGGCAACCTTCTGTCCTCTCTCCAGAGTAAAGGAAACAGGCTTGGTCAGAGGGTTTTCTTTGTCGTAACCCAGAACCAGGTCTTTGGCTTCTACTATAAAGCGGCTAGGTGTTCTGGCCATTAGGAAGTTGAATTCAGGCTTGATTTTTTCTGTTGGACGCTCGAGAATTTCCATTTTATCAAGCTGTTTCTGGCGGGAGTTGGCCATGCCTCGGGTAGCCACACGGGCTTTGTTCCGTGCGATAAAGTCCTCAAGTTTTTCGATTTCGGCCTGCTGACGTTCATATGCCCGCTGTTCCTGAGCTTTCTGAATTTCGTACATGCGCAGGAAGTTGTTGTAGTCCCCGGTGTAACGGGTCAGGTTGCCGCCGTCAAGGTTGTAGATTACATTTACTACTGAATTGAGGAAATCCATGTCGTGGGATACCAGAATGAAGGCGTTTTCGTACTCCT
>CAZUFU010000137.1:0-3776 GCA_964619875.1 uncultured Oscillospiraceae bacterium | reverse complement strand
AACATCAAGGGAGAGAGAAATGGGAAAAATCGTTGCAGTCGTGAATCAGAAGGGCGGCGTTGGAAAGACCACCACCGCCGTCAATCTAACAGCCGCACTCCATGCTCTGGGTCTGAAGGTACTGCTGTGTGACTTTGACCCCCAGGCAAATGCAACCTCAGGGCTGGGCTTGGACAAGAGAAAAATTAAATACTCAGCGTATGATGTGACAATCAACGAGGTGGAGGCCACACAGGCCATCATATCCACGGAGTATGGAGACGTTCTGCCATCCTCGTCTGATCTGGCAGGCGCGGCGGTGGAGCTTATCAATCAGTCCCACCGGGAATTTGCGCTGGAAAAAGCGCTGCACAGCGTCCGTGATAAGTACGACATTATTTTTATTGACTGTCCCCCCTCGCTGGAGCTGCTCACGCTGAACGGACTGTGTGCTGCCGATTCCATTCTGGTTCCGGTACAGTGCGAATACTTCGCGCTGGAGGGACTCAGCGATCTCATGGCCACCCTTCGAATGGTGAAGAAGCGTCTGAATCCCAGGCTGGAAATATTCGGCGTGGCCCTGACCATGTACGATGGAAGGACGAATTTCTCTTCCCAGGTTGCCCAGGAGGTGCGCCGACACTTCCCCGGAAAGGTCTTCGCCAGCGTCGTACCCAGAAACATTCGTCTGGCAGAGGCACCGAGCCATGGAATGCCGGTGACTGTATACGACCGTACCAGTCGGGGAAGTATTGCCTACAAGGCGATGGCAGAGGAAATCAAAGCAAAGCTGGAGAAAGTCAGCGTCTGATACAAGCCATAAGAAAGGATGGTACCATTGGCATCGAACAAAGGCCTGGGGAAAGGACTGGGCGCTCTGCTGGGTGACTTCACAGAAGAATCTCCGGAAAGCAGTGCCTATCAGCTCTTGCCCCTGTATAAGGTGGAACCCAACCCGGATCAGCCCCGGAGCGACTTTGACGAGGAAGAATTACAGGCGCTGGCGGACTCCATCAGCCAGCACGGGGTGATTCAACCTCTGACCGTGCGTCAGATGGAAACGGGTTACTACCAGATTATCGCCGGCGAACGCCGCTGGCGGGCTTCCCGGATTGCCGGTCTCACCGAAATCCCGGCGGTTATCCTGGAGGCAGATGATCGGAAAGCCATGGAGCTGGCTCTGATTGAAAACCTTCAGCGCCAGGACCTAAACCCGGTGGAAGAGGCACTGGGCTATCAGAGCCTCATGAAGGAATACGGCCTGACCCAGGAGGAGGTCGCAACACAGGTCGCAAAATCAAGACCGGCTGTGGCAAACGCCCTGCGGCTGCTGAGCCTGTGTCCCGAGGTTCTGGAACAGGTCAAGAGCGGAACGCTGACGGCGGGACATGCCCGGGCAATCCTCACGCTGAAAAGTGAAAAGCAGCAGCAGGAGGCAGCGAAAAAAATCATTGCCCTGAACCTGTCTGTACGCCAGGCGGAAACCCTGTGCAAGAACATGGCAAAGGAACCGGCCCCCAAAAAAGAACCGACCCTTGCGGTTGACTACGTTGCGGAATGCGAGAAGAACCTGAGCAAGCAGCTTGGCCGGGGTGTCAAAATCGTGAACGGCAAGCGAAAGGGCCGCTTTGAACTGGAATTCTACGGCGAGGACGATTTGCAGAATCTGCTGGACGCCCTGATGAAGCTGGGAAAGTAATAAAAGACCATATTGAAACAATATAAGGAGAAATCACAATGCTGGATATCAAACGTATTAAAGACGATCCCGAGGGAGTAAAGGCTGCCCTGCGGGCAAAGGAAGTGGACTGTGACGCCATTGTTGACCGTATTCTGGAGTTGGACGAGCTGCGCCGCACCCTGATCACCGACACCGAGAACCGGAAAGCCCGGCAGAACAAGGTGGCAAAGGAGATCCCCGTCCTGAAGAAGCAGGGCAAGGATGTATCCGCTATCTTTGCAGAAATGGCAGAGCTGAAAAAGGGTCTGGCAGAGGACGAAAAGAAGCTGGACGAGGTCAAGGCCGAATACCGTACCGCAATGCTGAGCCTGCCCAATCTCCCCGATCCCGATCTCAAGCCCGGTGGAAAGGAAAACAACGAGCCTCTACGCTACTTCGGCGAGCCCCACAAGTTTGATTTTGAGCCCAAGCACCATGTTGACCTGTGCAATGCCCTGGGCCTCATCGACTACGAGCGGGGTGTCAAGCTGGCAGGCTCCGGCAACTGGATGTACACCGGTATGGGCGCACGACTGGAGTGGGCACTGCTGAACTACTTCATCGACACCCACATTGCCGACGGCTATGACTTCATCCTCCCTCCCCACATGCTGGAGTACCAGTGCGGTGAGACCGCCGGACAGTTCCCCAAGTTCGCAGATGAGGTCTACAAGATCGCAAACCCCACGGATGACCGCATCCACTACATGCTCCCCACCGCCGAGGCAGCTCTCGCCTCCGTCTATCGTGACGAGATTCTGGCAGAGAGCGAGCTGCCCAAGAAGTTCTTCGCCTACACCCCCTGCTTCCGCCGGGAGGCCGGTTCCCACCGCGCCGACGAGCGAGGCATGGTTCGCGGCCATCAGTTCAACAAGGTGGAGATGTTCCAGTTCACCCGCCCTGAGGACTCCGACGCAGCCTTTGACGAGCTGGTACGCAAGGCAGAAGATCTGGTGAAGGGTCTTGGCTTCCACTTCCGTACCGTAAAGCTGGCAGCGGGAGACTGCTCCGCCTCCATGGCCCGGACCTATGACATTGAGATTCAGATTCCCTCCATGAACGGCTACAAGGAAGTCTCCTCCGTCTCCAATGCCCGGGACTACCAGGCACGCCGGGGCAACATCCGCTTCCGTAGGGAAGAGACCGGCAAGCCGGAATTTGTCCACACCCTGAACGGCTCGGGTCTTGCCACCTCCCGTATCTTCCCCGCCATGGTGGAGCAGAATCAGCGTGCCGACGGCAGCGTTGTGGTGCCCGAGGTGCTGCGCAAATACCTGGGCGGAATTGAAATTATTACAAAGGATTAAACAATACAAAACAAGTATTGTTAAGAAAGGACGTTCTTATGAGCAGCCCTGTGAAAAAACCATCCTGGTGGGATGAATTCATGGCCTTTGCCGTGAAGGGAAACGCCATGGCCCTGGCAGTCGGCACCATCATCGGTGCAGCCTTCTCCGGCATCACCAAGAGTCTGACTGACGATATCATCATGCCCATTGTTGCCATCTTCATGGGCGGCATTGATTTCAGCGAGCTGAAACTCACCCTGCCCCGCCTGTTCTCTGAACCGGTTCTGGATGAAGCAGGCAATGAGATCCTGAACACGCTGAACTACGGCAATTTCATTTCCGCAGTGATCAACTTCTTCATTCTGGCTCTGGTGGTGTTCTTCCTGGTGAAGGGACTGAACAAAATGGCAGATGCCGCAAAGAGAAAGGAAGAAGCTGTCCCTGCCCAGGAAGCAGCGCCTCCTGCGCCCTCTGCCCAGGAGCTTCTGCTCATCGAGATCCGGGACATTCTGAAAGAAAAGCAATAAAACGATACCAAACTCCGCCGATTTCGGCGGAGTTTGTACTATCTGTACAAATAGATTCAAGAAAAATATATCGATATGTATTTGACAAAAGCAATATAACGCTATATAATAAACTGTGATGGGCAAAGAATGTCCAAAAAGAAATCATTCTGAAAAGGACGGATCAGACATGTATAAAATTGTGCATAAAAAAGAGCTGAACCCTTCCGTCACCCTGATGTCTATTGAGGCCCCCTTCATTGCCAGAAAGGCAAAGGCCGG
>CAZUFU010000136.1:0-3778 GCA_964619875.1 uncultured Oscillospiraceae bacterium | reverse complement strand
TTACCTAAATGTATGTTTCCTGTCGGCTGAACGCCGGAAAATACTCTTTTCATTTTTTCTTTGCCTCCATATATGACGCGCCCGGTGACGCTTAAAATTTAATGTCTGTTGAGTTCACGCTTGAAGCTTTCCACTATGGCCTTTTCAGATCTGGAAATGGTCATCTGTGAAACTCCCAGCTTCTGAGCTATCTCCGCCTGTGATTTATTTTCGATAAATCTTTGCTTGAAAATATATCTGTAGGTGTCACTGAAGCCTGAAAGTACCGAGTTTATTATCTCTCCCAGTTCCACTCTTTCATAACCTGAATCCTCGAAACCGATATATTTTTCCAAGACGCTGCCGGCTTCATCTTCATCGGTTCCGGCTGCAGCGCTCTCAAGGGAATAGGTTCCGTATGCCTTGGCGCTTTCCATTGCCTGCATTATCTGCTCAGGCGTAAATCCTGTAGCTTCCGACACCTCGTCTATACTTGGCACTCTGCCCAGTTCCGATGTAAGCCTGTCCTTGGTTTCCTGAACCTTTCCTGCGATTTCTTTCATCCGGCGGGGAACTTTAAGACTCCACTCCTTGTCACGGAAATATTTTTTTATCTCCCCCAGAATCGTAGGCGTGGCAAAACTCCGAAACTCGTACCCACGGTTCGGATCAAATCTTTCCACAGCGGAAACCAGTGCTATGGCGCCGACCTGATAAAGATCATCATAATCAACGCCCTTGCCCAGGTATTTTCTTATTAAAATGTCCACAATGTAGAGGTTTTCTTCTACAATTTTATTTCTGAGTTCGGTAGTAGGATGGATTGCATACTCCTTAAACTCCTGTATTTCCTGTGGTGTCATTTCCTCTTTACCATTTTGATGGTCTTCTTTCCTTCCGGATTGTCAAGAAGCTCCACCTCGTTCATCAGCGATTTAATTACGAAAATTCCAAGATCTCCTTCATTAGGACAGTCAGCACAAATCTTTGAAAGTTTTTTTATCTTATGACCTGCACTGGTATCGGTAACGTATATCTCCAAGCATCCGTTTTCTGCTATGCATTCAAGAGTATACTCTTCCGCAAAACCGTCAGAGCCGTGACAAGAAATGTTCTTGCATGCCTCTCCTACGGCAGTTTTGACATCTTCAATCTCATCCAGATTAAAATCAGCCACTCCTGCCACAGAGCCGATTGCCAGTCTGACCATGGTTAAATATTCCGGCTTTCCCGGGATTATAAATTTAATTTTGTCTGCCATTTTTATGACACTTCCTTCCTCATTTTCAGAGTTTCATCTGCTCCTGGCCGTCATCAGACCGCTGATTATCATCATCTCCGCCTGCTTTGTCCTCCGCATCAAGTTCATCTTCCTTGATAACCTTGGCAAGAGCTATGATGTTTACATCCTCTCCCACGTTCATTATCTTGACGCCCTGAGTAGCACGGCCCAGTCTGGAAATCTCCTTGGCAGGAATTCTGATGATTACACCGCTTGAATTGATGAGAAGCACATCGTCTTCCTCATCTACCACCATGGCTCCTACCAGCTCACCGGTCTTCTTGAACTTAGCCTTATCATAGGTGAGAAGTCCCTTGCCTCCTCTTACCTGAATCTTGTAGTCGGAAGCCTTGGTTCTCTTGCCGAAGCCCTTCTTGGTTACAACCAGAAGTTCCTGATTAGGTTCAACCAGTTCCATAGCCACAACTTCATCATCCTTATCCAGCTTGATAGCTCTTACACCTCCAGCGATTCTGCCCATAGGGCGAACATCGTCTTCGGAGAAGCAGATGCACTTGCCCTGCTTGGTTACGATTATTACATTGTTGGTGCCTGTTGTCTGTTTGATTCCGATGAGCTCGTCGCCTTCCTTGAGATTCATGGCGATGAGGCCTGTTTTCCTGTTTGTATCGAAGTTCGAAAGAGCGGTCTTCTTGATGATACCGTCTTTAGTTACTGCTATAAGGAATTTATCCTCAGCGAACTCCTTGATAGGAATTACTGCTGTCACGCGCTCTCTCTGCATAAGGCTGAGGAAGTTTACCACAGGTGTTCCCTTGGCGGTTCTTGCCGCTTCAGGAATTTCGTAGGCTTTGATCTTATGAGCCTTTCCTGTATTAGTAAAGAACATGAGATAATCATGAGTTGATGTCATGATGAGGTTCTTTACGAAATCATTTTCCCTGGTGGTTATACCGGTTACACCCTTGCCGCCTCTCTTCTGTGACTTATAGGTATCTACAGGAACTCTCTTTATATATCCCAGGTGGGTAAGAGTGATGCATACGTTTTCTTCTTCTATAAGGTCTTCCTCATCGATTTCGGTAGCGTCTGCCTTGATTTTGGTTCTTCTCTTGTCTCCCCACTTTTCCTTGATTTCCAGAAGCTCGTCCTTTACTACTCCCATGAGCTTGTGCTCATCTGCAAGCAGCTCGTTGTAGTATGCTATTTTTTTCATCAGTTCCTGATATTCGTTTTCTATTTTCTCTTTTTCCAGACCCTGGAGTCTTCTCAGCTGCATGTCCAGAATTGCCTGAGCCTGAATTTCCGAAAATCCGAAACGCTCTATGAGCCTTTCCTTGGCATCGTTATAGCTGCTTCTGATTATCTTTATGATTTCATCTATATTGTCAAGTGCGATTCTGTAGCCTTCTAAGATATGAGCTCTGGCTTCTGCCTTCTTCTTATCAAAGATGGTTCTTCTTGTTACGACTTCCTTCTGATGCTTGAGATAAACATCGAGGATTTCTCTGAGGTTGAGAATCTTAGGTCTGCCGTCAACAATGGCCAGCATTATCATGGAGATGCTTTCCTGCATCTGTGTATGCTTGAAGAGTCTGTTGAGGATAATCTGCGGATTTGCATCCTTCTTAAGCTCTATTACGATACGCATTCCCTTACGGCTGGATTCATCGCGGATTTCCGAGATACCTTCAAGTCTCTTTTCCTTGACAAGGTCTGCCATCTTTTCGATGAGTCTGGCCTTGTTTACCTGATAAGGTATTTCAGTAACAACTATCTGCTGTCTGCCTCGGGATGTTTCTTCGATTTCAGTTACAGCTCTTACTATGACCTTTCCCTGACCTGTCCTGTAGGCTTCTCTGGCATTGTTCTTGCCCATGATGATAGCGCCTGTAGGAAAATCAGGCCCCTTTATTATCTTGCAAAGGTCATCGATGGTACATTCCGGCTCATCGATTATTTTAACTGCTGCATCTATAGTTTCTCCCAGATTGTGAGGAGGTATGGATGTAGCCATACCTACGGCTATACCGTTGGAGCCGTTTACCAGGAGATTCGGAAATCTCGAAGGCAGCACCGTAGGCTCTTTTTCTTCGCCGTCGAAGTTCGGTATGAAATCTACCGTCTCCTTGTCCAGATCCCTGAGCATCTGAAGAGCCAGAGGTGTCATTCTGGCTTCTGTATATCGCATTGCGGCAGCTCCGTCTCCGTCTACAGAACCGAAGTTTCCGTGACCATCTACCAGCGTATATCTGATATTGAACGGCTGAGCCAGTCTTACCATTGCATCGTATATGGATAAGTCACCGTGAGGGTGATATTTACCCATTACTTCACCAACGATACGGGCCGATTTTTTATGGGGCTTGTCCGGGGTTACTCCCAGTTCGCTCATTCCGTAAAGGATTCTTCTGTGTACCGGTTTCAGACCGTCCCTGGCATCAGGAAGGGCACGGCTTACGATTACGCTCATGGCATAGTCGATATATGACTTTTTCATTTCGTCATGTATCTCATGCTGCAGCATTTTATTATCTTCTAATAATGTTGTCATTT
>CAZUFU010000135.1:0-3831 GCA_964619875.1 uncultured Oscillospiraceae bacterium | reverse complement strand
CGGAAATTTTATTCGGGCAGATTGTTAACACCAATGCTGCCTTTTTGTCTCAGGAGCTGCAGAACATGGGGTATGATGTGATGTATCACTATTCTGTGGGAGATAACCCGGGAAGACTAAAAGAACTGATAAATTTTGCTTTCCATGACTGCGACCTTATCCTCACCACCGGAGGCCTAGGACCTACCCAGGATGACCTGACCAAGGAAGTAATCGCAGAGGCCATGGGAGATGTAATAGTAGAAAACAAAGAGTGCATGAAGGCGCTGCTGGAAAACTATCAGAAGGCAGGAAGACCTATGACACCTAATAATCTGAAACAGGCTTACATGCCTTCAAGAGCAAGGGTACTGCCTAACGATGCGGGAACTGCACCGGGTTTTGCACTGGAAAGGGACGGTAAGCTGATAATTTCAATGCCCGGACCGCCTCGTGAAATGAAGAGAATGTTTGAACTGCAGGTGAAACCTATACTGGAATCCATGCAGGACAGCGTTATATTTTATCGTATCATAAGAACCTTCGGACTGGGAGAATCCAGCATGGAGACGGTTCTGCTTCCGCTGATAGACGGTCAGACTGATCCTACTATAGCCACTTATGCCAAGGAAGGCGAGTGCAGCCTGAGAGTTGCATCTAAAAGAGCAACTAAGGAAGAAGCCATGGCTGCGGTTGACCGTATGATTGAAGATGTAAACAAATTAATTGGCGAATACATTTACAGCTACGATGACGAAGATCTCATCGATGTTGTGGGAAAACTGCTGCTGGAAAAGCACATAACCATTTCATGTGCCGAATCATGTACCGGAGGGCTCTTTGCAGCTGCTCTGACTGAGATACCGGGAATTTCAGAAGTGTTTGAAAGGGGAATCGTGACCTATAGCAACAGGGCCAAGATGGAGGAACTGGGTATAAAGGCAGAAACTCTCGATAAGTTCGGAGCCGTAAGCCCTGAAACCGCCTGCGAAATGGCCGCAGGACTTGCTGAGAAGACCGGCTCAGACCTCTGCATTTCAGTTACAGGAATTGCAGGTCCCGGAGGCGGAACTGCCGAAAAGCCTGTAGGACTTGCCTATATCGGTATTGCTTATAAAGGACAGGTAAAAGCTGTCAAATCCCAATATAGAAATGTAAGCAGAAAATGGAACAGGCATTACGCCCTCCTTGGAATGCTGAATCAGGTGTACCAGTTAATTAAATAGGAGACATTATGGTTGATATAAATAAAATGATACGTAGGCAGCTCTTTGAGCTGCAGGATTTAAAGTACAGAGATTTTAACGCATCATTAATACCAAACGTTGATAAGGAAACGGTAATAGGAGTCAGAACGCCTCAGCTTCGAAAGCTGGCAAAGGAACTTTCCAAAGACCCTGATATCGGAATTTTTCTGAGAACACTTCCACATAAGTATTATGAAGAAAACAACCTTCACGGTCTGATAATAGAAAGCTTGAAGGACTATGACGAGTGTATTTCGGAGATGAAGAAATTCCTGCCGTATATTGACAACTGGGCCACATGCGACATTATTTCACCAAAAGTTTTCAAGAAACATCTGCCCGAGCTTCTGAACGAAATAAAAGTCTGGATGAGCTCAGACCATACATATACCATAAGGTTCGGCATCGAAATGCTCATGAGTTTTTATCTGGACGACCAGTTTAGACCGGAATATCCCGAGATGGTTGCCTGTGTAAAATCCGAAGAATATTATGTGAATATGATGATTGCATGGTATTTTGCCACGGCACTGGCCAAGCAGTACAATGCGGTAATACCTTTTATAGAAGGAAAGCGCCTCGAAAAGTGGACTCATAACAAGGCTATTCAGAAGTCTGTGGAAAGCTACCGTATAACTCCGGAGCAGAAAGCATATCTGAAGACACTTAAGATAAAATAATGGAAGCTGTTGACAGCATTGTACCACAATGTTATAATAATTACACAAATTACCATAAAAATGTTCCGAAAAACCCTTGACCGTTAAGGCAAAATAAGGTAATATGAAAGCATAAGAACAAATGTTCTATGAGTTCCTGTTTAATTATGGAGGATAATATGAGCGTAAATCAGACTGAAAAAGATAAAGCTTTAGAAGCCGCAATGGCGCAGATACAGAAGCAGTTCGGCAAGGGTGCCATCATGAAACTGGGCGATGACACACATATGAATATAGATGCAATCTCTACAGGTTCTATAAGCCTGGATATCGCTACAGGTATAGGCGGAGTTCCTAAGGGAAGAATTGTTGAAGTCTTCGGTCCTGAATCATCAGGTAAGACCACCCTTACATTACATATTGTAGCAGAAGCACAGAAGGCAGGAGGCAAGGCTGCATTCATAGATGCGGAGCATGCACTGGACCCTGTTTATGCCAAGAATCTTGGAGTTAATGTCGGAGATCTGCTTGTTTCACAGCCTGATACAGGTGAACAGGCTCTTGAGATCTGTGATATGCTCGCACGCAGCGGTGCTCTCGACGTAATCGTTATCGACTCTGTTGCTGCACTTGTTCCTAGAGCTGAAATTCAGGGTGAAATGGGCGACTCTCATGTAGGTCTTCAGGCAAGACTTATGTCACAGGCGCTGCGTAAGATAACCGGTACGGTAAATAAGTCCAATACATGTGTTATATTTATCAATCAGCTCAGAGAAAAGGTTGGCGTTATGTTCGGAAACCCTGAGGTTACCACTGGAGGAAGAGCACTTAAATTCTACTCATCCATGAGACTTGATGTAAGAAGAATAGAAAGTCTTAAGGTGGGCGATAATGTTGTGGGTAACAGAACAAGAGTTAAAATTGTAAAAAACAAGGTTGCACCTCCTTTCAAGCAGGCTGAATTTGATATCATGTATGGTGAAGGTATTTCGAGGGCTGGAGATATTCTTGATTCAGCAGTGGAAGCTAAGATTGTGGATAAGGCCGGATCGTGGTATAGCTTTGAAGGCGAGAGAATAGGTCAGGGTAGAGAAAACGTCAAGGTTTATCTCAAGGAACATCCTGCTGTAATGGATAAGATTGAAGGCATGCTTCTCGATCAGATAAAAAAAGACGATGATTATGTTCCTGAACCGGATATTCCGGAAGATGATATATCTGAAATTATGGATATGCTTGTGGATGATGACGGCGTAATTATTGAAAAATAGCGAATTGTACGAATTTTTTTCAGTTTAACCCTTGACATTGTGATGTTTCAATGGTATGATAACTGAGTTGAGCCGCGCAGACTGGGTTTTGAAGTGCAATTAAGCCACCCACAATGGCGAGACTGGATAGAGGAGGATAAAAATTAATGTACGCAGTAATTGAAACTGGTGGAAAGCAGTACAGAGTACAGGAAGGCGATGTTATCACTATTGAGAAGTTAAACGCAGAAGTTGGTGAAACAGTTACTTTCGATAAGGTTCTCGTACTGGGAGAAGGCAAAGACGTAAAGGTTGGAACTCCTTACGTTGATGCAGCTGTAACAGGCAGCGTAGTAGAAAACGGAAAGGGCCAGAAGGTTATAATCTTCAAGTATAAGGCTAAGAAGGACTATCGCAAGAAACAGGGACACAGACAGCCATATACAATGGTTAAGATTGAGTCTCTCGGCGGAGCAGCTCCTAAGAAAGCTGTTAAGAAGGAAGAACCTAAGGCTGAAGCTGCAGCAGAACCTGCAAAGGAAGAAGCTAAGGAAGTTAAGAAGGTTTCCGCATCAATGAAAAAAGACGAACTGATTGCTTTTGCTAAAGAAAACAATATCGCTATCGACGAAAAGGCTACCAAGGCTGTAATCATCGAAGCTATTGAAGCAGCATTAAAGTAATCTATCTGATATA
>CAZUFU010000134.1:0-3974 GCA_964619875.1 uncultured Oscillospiraceae bacterium | reverse complement strand
GTAGACAAAAGCCATGAATGTCATAAGATGTTCGTGGCTTTTGTCTACAGTCTAAGCCATCGCAATGTTGCGATGGCTCTGTGCAAAATATTATGTTACAGGGACATCGTCGGTCCGGCTTGCTCCGTTTTGGTCAGCTCTGTCATTTCAAAAACGGGGCGAAGGATTAAATCCAGTCTTGCCGCAATATACCGCTTATAAAACTCCTTCTGCAAATCGGATATATACGGCACTCCGTCAATAAACGCGATGCTCTTATTCATATCGGCTCGTTCGTAAATATGTTTTACCGCCTGATTACAATTCTCATATTTTGCGTTTGAAAGGAAATCATAGTAATTGATTTTGTTTCCGTCCAGCTTAATTGCCGAAGTCGGAAACCGGTAAATCCGCAGGTTCAGAGCATCTTTATCGGTCAGTATCGCCTGCATTACTGAATCATCGGCCTGCGGCAGCAGACAGCTTCCGCAGTCATAAACCGGAGCGATCTCACACTGTTTTTTCTTCGGATCATATAAAAAGCCCCAGTTGCCGTTATGACGGTCAAAGTTGCCGAGCAATGCGTCTGCGACAAACATCTCCCAAAAGTGCTTCTTTAAGAGGACAGGATCAACATACTGCTGTTTTTCAATGACTTCCAAAACATCTTCAAGCTCCGTGCCGCTGCCGTTGGAATCGGATTCCAACACGGTGTTTTTGATAGAGCAGAAGTCGTAAAACTTCTTTTCGTCCTCTGTGAAGTCAAGACAGGCGCAGACAATTTTGTATTTGCCGTTTACTGTAAATGTACCCAGCATGGTTTCCTGCGCCCTGATTCCGAGCATATTGAAAATACTGCTGGCAATGTGTTCGCTGATGCAACTATTGGTATAGGACAGCTCGGTGGGCGTTCCTTCACCAGACGGCGAAAATTTCAGCATATATGGTTTGCCGCTGTATTCCACGGCAATTTTCTTGACGTTCGCTCCGTTATACGCCCGCCCAAATAGAGCGGTGTTTATAAAACAGTGGATCCTCCGTATGGTCGCGATCATACGGAGGATCGTTTTCTACACATAATTCAAACTTGCTAGCGGCGATTGGTTTTAATAAACCGTTTGCGGACGGCAAGTTCACAGGGGATAGCCGCTTGAGCGGCGCAAGGGGGTATAGCCACCTTGACGGAACAAAATGACCGGGCATTCTCGGTCATGCAGTTTTCTGCTGAGGTCGAATGAAGCCCGGCACACCGAGCCGCAACGAGGCGTTTCGGAGCGCAACCGCCGAAGGCGGCTCTTAGCGCGAGATGGACACACGATACTCTCGACAGGAGAGTATAGAAGTGCGCCCTTTTGTCCGGGAAGTATTTTACAGCATCCCGACAAACTGGAAGTTTCACAGGCGAAACACACTTTTGATCAACTGCTTCCCTGTACTTGTTTTGACGGTTTGATTCAGAAAATTTTCTATGTTCTTCCCATCATATCCATTTTCGGAAGCATTGGCGATATAATCTGCTTCTACAAGAATTTGATGATCTATTCCATCAATGCCCGATAATGTGTGATGATGTCCCACGAGATACTTTATCCGCTCCATCTGATGTGCACTCATACCAGCATCGTTTAAGAACGTTTCTACCATCGGCACGCCTTCCGCTTCCTGATGCTTTCCATTGGTGTTGCCGTACTTTTCACGGCAAAGCGGGCAGGCAATATCGTGGGTAATTGCAGCAACCTCAAGGATATACTGCGTTTCACCGTCCAACTGCTCCAATTCTGCAATCGTTTTGGCGTATGTCCAAACGCGAATGAAATGGTCTATATCGTGAATATTGCCTTCTGAGAAGGCGATCATCTTGTCCATAATTTGCGAAATGGTCATATCATATACCTCCAAAAATTCCGATCTGTATATCTTGTCGGCTCCATATTATCATAGGGCAGGATAAGATACAAACGCAGCCACAGCAGTGCAAACTACTGTGGCTGATAGCTGTTTTACGTCCACCGCCCTATACACGGGGGCAGTTTGTAAAGTCAATACCTTTTGTCATGCTCCTGCTCCTTTCCATGAATATTTTTGTCTGAGGTAGTCGGCGTGTTCCGGCGTAATTACGGCTTCGCTGATTTCCGCTATATTGATACTGCCGTATAACTCTCCCCACAGGCAGTCAAGAATGGAGGACTTGTTTTTCAGTCATTCCTTGTATGCGTCCAGATCGTGCTGGAGATAATCCGGCAAACCGTATTCAAACGAGCGTTCACGCTCAGTCGCCCGTATGCCGCTTTCTGTCAGTATTTCCATAGAAACACCGAGAACCTTCGCCAGTTTATATACCGTTTCGGCGGAGCATTTTTCAAGCTTTGTTTTTCCTCTGCAAATATCGTTGAGCGTAGCATGGGGAATGCCTGATTCAACAGCCAATCGATATTTCGTCATATTCCGCTTTTTGAGCAAGTTGTCTATCATCATATAAATCACTCCTCCTTTTATTATTATATCGGTATACCGAAATAATATAAAGAGGAAAATCCACATTTCACAGAAAGTTTGCATCCATTATTTTTTCTGTGGCAGAGACAAAGTCTGCAATCCCTTGAGTTTCAAGGGTTTCAGCCGGTCATGTATCTATATCCCCGTATTATCCCATTATTCTTATGGAAGCATTCTTCTAAATAGTTTCTTTCCCCAAAAGCAAGTCAATTGCATTTATATGATGTACACCCTCCTGTTGATCGCGGAACTTATCAAGTGAAATGATATAACGAGGATAACCATCTCTTATGTCCCTGAAAGGTCTGTACTCTCTCTCTTTAATTCGTTCGGTAGCTTTTATGTCCTCACCCTGCAAAGTATAAGCCACCTGAATATATGCATATTCACCGCTTTTGCTTCTCACTATAAAGTCACACTCCAGTTTTCCTATTTTTCCAATGCTGATCTGGTAATCATGACTTGCTAAATACAAGAAAACAATGTTTTCAAGTGAAGGACCAAAGCTTAATCTGTTATCCGTATTCATGGCAAAATATATAGCTAAATCAGATAAATAGTACTTCTGGTCTCTCTTCAAAGACTTTTTACTCTTGAGGTCGAAGCGGTTACATTCATATACTATTTTTGCTTTCTTCAGATCTTCAATATACCCTCTGACCGTTGTCGCTTTTGTTTTATATCCTTCCTTTACCATGCATTCAAGCAGGTTGTTAAGTGAAAAAGGTGCCGAATAGTTGTTTAAAAGAAACGACTGAACTCTCTCAAACACCGGAACATTCGAAATACGCTTTCTTGTTTTTACATCCTTTTCAAATATTTCAGATATAATTCCTCGAGTATATGTCTGTCTTGTCTGGACATCATCAAACTCTAATGTTTTTGGAAATCCTCCATTCAATAAATATTCTTCAAACTCTACATACATATCCTGATCTGTTTTTTTGCCAAAGAATTGTTTCATATCAAGATATTCAGCAAAATCCAGGGTAAAAATTTCAAAATTAAGATATCTGCCTGTGAGTTTTGTAGAGATTTCATCACTTAACAGATATGAATTTGATCCTGTAAGAAATATCGAATAGCCTTCTTCTGCATACGCATGAATTACACTTTCAAAGCCGGAAACATTCTGAACTTCATCTACAAACAGATAATATTTTTCTTCATTCCCAAGCATCGATTCTATTTTTGCTTCCAGCTGCTCTGGTGTTTTTATGGTTTTATAGCCTCTTCTGTCTAAAGGAATATATATGATCTGTGACTCGGACACATCTTTTGAACATAATTCGTTCATAATGGCTTTCATAATGCATGACTTGCCACACCTTCTAATACCGGTAATTACCTTTATGATGTCAGAGTCATAGAAAGGTCGAATCCTTTCAAGGTATTTTTCTCTTGGATATATATTCTTAAACATCCCTTGTTTCCTCACTTTCCGCACTTTCTGATAACAACATCATATCACAATTTGCTCATTCGCGGTACTATTTTTT
>CAZUFU010000133.1:0-4065 GCA_964619875.1 uncultured Oscillospiraceae bacterium | reverse complement strand
AACTTTCAGCATATCTACACCAAAATCCTTTCTTTTTACACAATTATCAGTTATAATGTTATTATAAAGGAAAATCTCCTGAATTTAAACTCAAAAAAGAGAGGAAAGTTAAAATTGACCTGGGTTGAAAAACATTACGGACATCTTGAAGACCAGCCGGGCTTCGACGAATTTATCCACGAATACAATGCTGCTATTAAGGAGGTCGACACAAAGATAGAGATTCTCAGTGAGGATTTTGCGGTAAGACACGATTATAATCCTATTCACCACATCGAAAAGAGGCTTAAGTCGCCTCAGGGAATTGAAGATAAGCTGCGCAGACTGCAGTGTGATATTTCCATTCCTTCAGCCAGAGAAAACATTCTGGACATTGCGGGAATAAGGGTTGTCTGCAATTTTGTGGAGGACGTTTACGAGGTGGCTCACATGCTTACCTCCCAGAACGATATCAGGGTCAACACCTGTAAGGACTACATAGCAAATCCGAAGCCTAACGGCTACAGAAGTCTTCATCTTTCACTGATGGTCCCTGTATTCCTGCTGGACGGATGTCTTGAGGTACCTGTGGAGGTGCAGATAAGAACCGTTGCCATGGATTTCTGGGCCAGTCTGGAGCATCAGCTCAGGTATAAGAAGGATAAGGAAATTCCGGCCAGAATAGATATAGAGCTGAAGGCCTGTGCCGAAGTCAGCGCTACTCTGGACAAACGGATGCAGAAAATTTTTAATGAACTTAACAAGCTTTGATTGTAATATTAAACAGAAGAGGCTGAGATATTGAAATCTCAGCCTTTTTTTCTCGTTAGATGAATCTTTCCAGTCTTTCTCTGGTGCGGGCCTCGCCCAGAATCTGCTGGATTTCCCAGACATCTGGCGACTGCTGCCGGCCCATGAGTGCCACTCTGATTACTGTGCTTACATGGCCGACGTGACCTTTGTACTGGTCAGGGTTTTTCTTGAAGTCCTTTGGCTTTACTGCGTAGCCCAGCTCCTCGGTGATGGTGCGAATCTTGTTGAACCAGGTTTCCTGGTCGTCGCTGTGGTCGTAGGTCTCCAGGTATTTCTTAAGGATTACAGCAGTGTCGCCTGCGGCCTCAACCTCAGCAGGAAAGCTGTCTTCGATTTTGAACATATCGTCAAAGAAGTAGCTGATGTTCTCAACCATCTGCTGTGCGTAAATGTGGTCTTTACGCGGTTTAGCTCCTTCGCGTCCGATGTCGAGAATCTTTTCCAGGTACGCTCTGTCGTCAAACATGTGCATGATTTCCGGCTTGAATTCTTCGGCCCATGATTTCAGGAAATCGAAGAGTTCTGCGGCGCTGATTCTGAGAAGCACGTCCTTGCTGATGTCGTTAAGCTTGTTCAGATCGAAAAGTGCGCCGGATGTGGACATTTTTTCTGTGGTGAATTCAAATTCCTCGATATTGGCATCCGGGTTTGCTATGCGCCATTCCTCAAAGTTGGAGTTGAGGATGGTGAGCAGGTATTCGCGTACTGCTGCCGGGTGGTAGCCCTGATTGCGGTAGTAGTCAAGTGAAAGTTCAGGGTCTTTTCTCTTGGAAAGCTTACGCTTGTTTCCTTCCTCGTCCAGCTTCATCAGCTGAGCGGTGTGGCAGTAGATCGGCGGTTCCCAGCCCAGCTTCTCAAAAAGCTCGATGTGTATAGGCAGGGACGGCAGCCATTCTGCGCCTCTTACAACGTGGGTGGTTCTCATGAGATGGTCGTCCACCACGTGTGCAAAGTGGTAGGTCGGAATGCCTGTGGCCTTGAGGATTACAGTGTCCTGGTCGTTGGCAGGCATTTCGAGAATACCGCGGATGGCGTCCTTTACCTGAATTTTGCGTCTCTGATCTTCAGGCAGGCTCATGTCTCCGTCGGACTTAAGTCTGATAACATAGGACATGCCTGCTTTGATATTTTCTTCAACCTGTTCATAGGTAAGTGCTCTGCATTTTGCAAACTGGCAGTAGATTCCCGGAGTAAGCTTCTGAGCCTCCTGCTGGCAGCGGATTTCGGCAATCTCTTCTTCTGTCAGGAAGCACGGATAAGCCTTGCCTTCGCTTACCAGCTTCTTGGCAAAGCACTGGTATATATCGCCTCTGTGGCTCTGGGTGTAGTCTCCGTATTCGCCTATATCTCCCTCCATTGTGGCGCCTTCGTCAAAGTTGATTCCGAAGAAACGCAGGGAGTTGATGATGATTTCAACGGCGCCTTCCACGTAGCGCTTGTCGTCTGTGTCTTCTATTCTGAGATAGAATCTGCCGCCTGACTGGTGTGCCAGCCTTTCATCCACAAAAGCCCCGTAAAGGTTGCCTAAATGGATGAAGCCTGTAGGGCTCGGGCCCAGTCTGGTTACTTTAGCACCTTCAGGAAGCTGTCTCGGCGGATAAAGAGCCTCGTATTCCTCTGGTGTTTTGGTTATGTGCGGAAAAAGCAGCTCCGCCAGCTTGTTGTAGTCCATATGTTAATCCTCCGTTTTTAGTTCGTGATTATGTGTGCGCTTGCATTGCGCCTGAGCCGCGCTGCGCCGCGGCCGGATTATGGCGGCTTCACGCCTTGGTCGCGCTGCGATCGCGCCCTAATACTTAATTTTAACAGTAAAAGTATTAAATATCAATAAGTTGGTACAATAAAATGTGAGAAAATGCGGAGATATGGTTGCGATCAGGTTATATAATGCAAAAAGTAAACCTGCTCGAAGCATTTTCAATGAGTTGCAGGTTCATAGGGTTTACTTTTATTTTTTGAAATCAGATGTTTTTTAAACCACATTTACATATTTATACAGAGAATAAACCTTTTTTAGAAAAAATATCGCTTTACAGGGAAAGCAGGTTTACTTTTTGAGTGGCAAAAATGGAATATTAGTATGTTTCAGACCATGATGATTAATAGCGCAACAGAAAAGTAAACCTTTCATTCGTGATAATCGTTGAAAACAGCTTGAAGAAGGTTTACTTTTTGGAAAAGTAATATAAATGGGCTGACTTAAGAGAGAAGGGGAAAGGATATGACGGCAAAAGATGTAAATGAGAAAGCGAATGCGACAGAGATGGATCCGTGCGCATTCAATATGTATATGGAAATTATGAGGAAAGAGCTTCCCATAGGGGAGAGCTTTGATTTGCTGGAAAGGAAGCTCTTTATAGGAGGCCGCCGGGCCAGCATGTTCTTCGTGGACGGCCTGACCGACGGCGAGAAAACACAGCGAATTCTCGCCTACCTGATGGCCGTCCCGGCGGCTGGATTATATGGGATTTCCTCCAGTCACAGGTTTATCGAGACGACGCTGCCGTTTCTTGATACAACTGTCATAGAGCCAAAGAACGGCAGCCCTGATGCCGGTGGGTCCGGTCAGCTGACCTGTGAACAGGCCGTGGACTGTTATAACCAGATGCTGCCCAAGCTTTACGCCGGCCTGATGCCTTTGCTGGTTGAGGGTCTTGACCGCATTATCATCATTGATTGTCGTGAGTATCCTTCCAGGTCCGTGGAAGAGCCGGACAAGGAGAAGACCCTCCGCGGCGCAAAGGACGGATTCACCGAAAACTTCATGGAAAACGTTGCCCTCATAAGGCGGCGAATCCGGGATAACAATCTGATTTTTAAGGCATACAATGTGGGCAGTGTAAGCAAGTCAGATGTGGCGGTGGTTTATCTTAAAAACAGAGCGGACATGAAGCTCATTAACAAGCTGGATCAATGTCTGAAGGATATGGCGCCGGATGTGGGCGGACATGGCACGGGTTTTGCGGGCCGCGACGGCAACCAGGACCTTTCGGGTGGCACGAGTTTTGCGGTCGACGCGGACTCAACTGACGAAATGGCCCGCGACGGCAACCAGGGCCTTTCGGGTGGCACGAGATTTGCGGCCAAACCATCGTGTCAGAGTCAAGCCGGCACGGGTTTTGCGTGTCACGCGGCCCAGGCAGGTGAAACGGGCCGCCCCGGCAGGAGGCACGGTAGGAGGTCAGCCAGTGCCGGGGGCGGCGGCACGGACGTGCTTTCCGTGGCCGACCAGAGCCTCCTGGAGCGCCTGCTTGCGGCTCTGGGCGCGGCAAA
>CAZUFU010000132.1:0-4119 GCA_964619875.1 uncultured Oscillospiraceae bacterium | reverse complement strand
GAAATTCCTGCGGAAATGCTTTCGGACGTGGGTTCGACTCCCACCATCTCCACCACAGACATGAAGAAACAGGCCTTGTGCCTGTTTTTTGTATATCAAAAAGGAGAGGCCTAGTACCTCTCCTTCATCTTTCTGTCCATATCCCGCTTGGCATCGCGCTTGGCGATATCATCACGCTTGTCGTAATTTTTCTTTCCTCGTGCCACAGCGATTTCTACCTTGGCCCTGCCCTCTTCGTTTATGTACATTTTAAGAGGCACCAGGGTCAGGCCTTTGATAGTGGTGTAACCGATGAGTTTTCTTATCTCCTGTTTATGAAGGAGCAGTTTTCGCGGTCTCAGGGGCTCCACATTATATCTGTTGCCCTGCTCATAAGGGCTTATGTTCATACCGTAGAGAATCATTTCGCTGTTCTCTATTTTGGCGTAGCTTTCCTTGATGCTGACCTTGCCCTGACGGACCGATTTGATTTCCGTACCTGTAAGAACAATGCCGGCTTCATATGTCTCTTCTATAAAATAATCGTGATATGCCTTTTTGTTATTGGCAACCAGCTTTCTTTCCTTTTTAGCCATTATATAAAACCTTTACAACCTTCCCCGATATTTTTTCTCTTGATAAAACTTCCTTTTCTACAGACCCGGCGTTTCCGCCCCTGCTGACTTCAATCATATCCGCCTTTACCCCGGACACTCGTCTGACACAATATACACCCTCACTGCCGACATCATAATACGGTACCCTATATACGACCATGTCCCCTACCCCTATAGAAGATGCATCATATATATTCAAAGGGGAGTCTGTGCGAATTGCAACAACCCGGCTTCCCGGCAGAAGCTCAGGCAGCATGGAACTGTCCTCCACTTTAACAGTCATAACACTCATAAAAAGCAGCACCGCCACAGAAACACCTGCTGCTGCAGCCGCAATACAGCTTAGTATTCTTACCACCTTTTTCGTCAGCCACATTATACAGTCCTCACCTTTCTGTCCTGCTCCGTCCCGGCCCTCTGATATTGTAGCTTCAGGCAGGCGACAAGGAACTAGAACACCTTTATTTCACTGAAAGGATAGAGTCTGATTACAACCTTGCCCACTATGGATTCCATATCTATAGTTCCAACCGCTGCACTTCTGCTGTCCTGACTGACTCTTCTGTTGTCACCCATGACGAAGAGTCTGCCTTCCGGCACGGTCACAGCCTCCATCTCTCCGGAAAGCCCCTGCTCAGCAACGTATTCCTCCTGTAGCAGCTCACCGTTTATGTACACATCTCCGGCTTTGATCTCCACCGTATCTCCCGGCAGACCGATGATTCTCTTTATCAGATTTTTCTGCTTGCCATTTTCATCATACAGCCCCGATTTGAAGACGATAACATCGCCCCTTTCAGGATCGCCGAACAGCCTGTAGGCCTGGCGGCTGGTTATCACATAATCCCCCGCGTAAAAGTTAGGCTGCATGGACTCCTGCTGCACTATTATCGGCTTAAAGAATGCCAGGATAATGGCTGCAATGACTACAGCAATAAGAATGTCTCTAATCCAACTCAAAATGTTTTTCATCTAATACTACTCCTTTTAATTTTTTCCAAAAATTCTTTTCTTTATACTTTCGAAGTTTTCAGGCAGCCCCGCTTCAATAGTTCTGCCCTGCAGATAGGAAAGCACCTCAGAATCTCCGCAATCGGCAAACTCCAGCCTGCGTGCGTGGAGAAGCTGAGTGCTCAGGCCCAGCTTTGATGATGCCCACCTGTTGACATCGGCATTGCCGTATTTCACATCGCCCAGCAGAGGATATCCTGCACTTGCAAGATGGGCTCTTATCTGATGTGTTCTGCCTGTGATAATCTTTACCTCCGTCAAGGTGAACCATCGCCCGTCCAGCCTGCCGTATTCAAGAGGCACAGCGATGGTTTCCATAACCTTGCCGCCATCTTCCTCCATAGAAAGCACACTGGTGACATTAAGTCTCTCATCCTTGGTCATCCTGTCGCAAAGTTCAAGGGATTTCTCCAGTCTGCCACAGACAACTGTCAGGTAATACTTATTTATGCAGTTTCTCTCACGTATAAAACGGTTGAGTTCCTTCAGCGCTTCGGCATTTTTACCGAAGAGTACCAGACCGGTGGTGTTTCTGTCCAGCCTGTTAACCGGAGCAGGTGAAAATGTTCTGTCCGTACGCGGATTATATTCACCCTTTTCAACCAGGTAGTCCAGTACCTGGTTGGCCAGATGATTCTTTTTTTCTGTACGGTCACCGTGGGTAAGAAGGCCGAAAGGCTTTTCTGCAGCGAGAATGTTTTCGTCCTCATAAGCAATCGCAAACTGCTTCCTGGCCTTTACCTGTCTCGGCGGCTTCTGAAGTGTCTTTGCCTCTTCATCGTTTATATACAAGGTCAGCTCGTCGCCTGCACTGAGCATGGCCTCTGCTGAAGCCCGCTTGCCGTTTACCTTCACATCCTTGCGTATCATCTTGTAAATATAGCTCAGCGGAGCCTTGTCAAAATATTTTTTCAAAAACCGGTCCAGCCTCTGGCCTCCCTGGTTTTCGGTTATTATCAGCTTTATCATGGTTTTCCTTTTTTATGCTAACGAAACTTACCAAAATATTATACACCAAAACAGCTTGTGAAAAAAGTCTAAATCTGCTAAAATGTAAATGTATTGTTATGGGACAGGCCTTCTGGGCCTAAAAGAGATTCAGACGAGGGTAATTCGGAGGAAAATATGAAGAAATTCAAGGACTTTATTTATGATAAAAATGATATAATTATTGCTGTACTTATCCTGGCGGTGGCTGCACTGGTTATTTTCTGGAGACTCAATATCATTCTTGAGTATCCTAAGCAGCTTCTGGGAACTGATGACCCAAGCGTAGAAACACCTGTGGACGGCGGAAATGAAGCAGATGGCAGCGGTGATAATACGGATGGTGACGGCAGCAATACCGGCGACAACGGAAACGGTACCGGTTCACAGGATGGTACCGGCGATGGTGGAGACAATACAGACAATAGCGGCACACAGGATGCCCCTCTGTGGCAGGGCGGTGTTCTCACAAAGGATGTAGAAGTCGAAGTCACCGGAAACAGTGCGTCAGCAGCTATTCAGTGTCTCATTGACAAGGGTCTGTTTGACGATTACGCAGAATACAAGAAAATCTGTGATGAAAACGGAATGGACCACGAAAAAGTAAAAGCCGGAACTTTCACTTTCCAGAAAGGCTCAACCAAGAAAGAGATTGCAAAGAAAATGAACTGGGGCTAAAGGCCTCAGTCCATAAACTGATTGTTTTAATTTTATCTAATAAGCGACTTATTTTAAAAGCTCGATTACTCTCTGTAGTCGGGCTTTTTGATTGGCGTCCATCATTGGCATCAGCTTTCTCACCATGGCAATCTGCTGCTGAGGACTGATATTGTTGGCCTCAAGCTGCTCCTTCATTCTCAGGATGTCCCTCGCCAGTTCAGCATCGCTTTTTCTCTCCAGCTTTTTTACAGTTCCGGCGTCTACCCCTTTTTCCCCCGAAAGACCCAGCTGCGCAGCAATCTCTGCCGCCATCTTCTCATTCAAATCCATGTATCAATTACCTCCTGACTGCTTTCTTCTACAATCTATGCACCCTGCCGCCATGAGTTTCATAATATATTTATGAACAGGAGGTATACATAATGGGAAAGAATTCAGACTCAATCGGCCTGATAATAGCAGTAGTAGTTGTTGCCGGCGTACTTGGAGGCGGCAAGGGTCCCCAGCATGGCCCAGCTCCGGGAAAGTTTGAACCCCTGAGCATCATCAGCGATTTTCACCGCATGGTAGGTTTCATGGACAGACTGGATAGCATGGGGCAGATGGCCCTTAACCCTCCCAAACTCCCCGAGCCATCGCAGCTGATCAACACAGATGCCCTCCCTGACCTGGACGGAATCATAAACGTTATGGGACCTCTCCTGGGCAGCCTTTCCGGAAAAAATAAAGAATAAAACCAAAATGATATCTTTTCATACTGGCTGCTTTGTTGTATACTTGTAGTAGTTTCAATATTCTGCAGTATGCAGAAAATCAGGAGGTAATATTGTGGCACTGGTAACTACCAAGGAAATGTTCGCCAAGG
>CAZUFU010000131.1:0-4122 GCA_964619875.1 uncultured Oscillospiraceae bacterium | reverse complement strand
AGAGACACTTCAATCATTTATATTTAATTCTTAGAAAGAAAAGGAGAAAAGAAAAATGAAGAAGGTATTGACAGTATTACTTGTATTAGTTATGGCGATGAGCCTGTTTGCAGGCTGCGGTTCAGATGGCGGAGCAGAGAATGAATCTGTGAAGGTGGGAATTCTGCAGCTCATGGAGCATCCGTCGCTTAACACCATAAGAGAAAGCATAATCGAAGGACTGGCCGATGCAGGCTATGTGGATGGAGATAATATGGTCATCGATTATCAGAACGGCCAGAACGATATGACTATAATGAAGACTGCTGCGCAGACTTTTGTGGCAAACGGATGCGACGTTATAATAGCCATCGCAACTCCGGCAGCACAGGCTGTGCTTAGCGAAACAACAGAAATTCCAATTGTATTCGCAGCAGTAACCGATCCGGTAGACGCAGGTCTTGTGGACAGCCTTGAGCAGCCCGGCGGAAACGTAACAGGAACTTCTGATGAGGTATCAGCAGAAATGATCATGAATCTGGCAGAGGAAATCACACCGGGATTCAAGACAATCGGCGCACTTTACAGCTCCGGCGAAGACAATTCAGCATCAGTGATAGCAGGACTTAAGGCATATGCCGATGCAAAGGGACTTAAGGTAGTAGAATCTGCTGTAACAAACAGCAGCGAGGTTCAGCAGGCAGCACAGTATCTGGCAGATAAGGTTGACGTGGTTTATTCACCTATTGACAATACGGTAGCATCAGCTATGGCAGTGGCTACTGAGGTTTTCAATAGCCAGAAGATTCCTTTCTACGTAAGCGCTGACTCCATGGTAGCCGATGGCGGACTGGCCACCTACGGAATCGACTATACAGTACTCGGTAAGGAGACAGGTGCTATGGTTGCTCAGGTCCTCGGAGGTGAAAATCCGGCAGAAATTCCGGTAAAGAAGATGAGCGACATGAGCGTATACATCAATCAGAACACAGCTGATGCAATCGGAGTTGAATTCCCGCAGGCTGTTCTGGACAGAGCACAGGTGCTGGGTGAGTAACGTAGCGGCACAGCGAGTAAAAGGTTTAGGAGAAAAGAAAGAATGATTATGACATTTGCGGCCTTTCTTGGGTCATTGGAGCTTGGAATGATATATGCGGTTCTGGCTTTGGGAGTTTTTCTCTCCTTCAGAACCCTGAACATGCCCGATCTGACTGTAGACGGTTCCATAGTTACAGGCATGGCAATTTCGGCGGTAATATGCTCGGGAGGAGGTAATCCTTTCCTGGCGCTGATAGGTGCAGCCCTTGGAGGGGCAGCGGCAGGCCTGGTTACAGGATTGCTGCATACAAAACTGAAGATTCAGGCTATACTGGCCGGCATTCTGGTAATGCTGGCCACTTACTCTGTAAATTTAAGAATCATGGGCAAGACACCAAATATCCCTCTTACTAAGAGTACTACGGTGTACAAGCTGGCAGACCAGCTGATGCCGCCTAAGTATGCAGGAATCGTGCTGGGGCTGTTTATACTGGCCATTATAATCGCGCTGCTTTACATGTTCCTGGAGACACGACTGGGATTTGTTTTCAGGGCCACAGGAGATAACGAAGACATGGTCAAGGCTTGTGGGGTGTCCTGCGACAACATGAAGCTTCTGGGACTGGCTCTTTCTAACGGACTTGTAGGTCTTGCCGGAGGGCTTCTGGCGCAGAATCAGGCCTTTGCGGATATAAACAGCGGTACAGGTATGATGGTAATAGGACTGGCATCCGTAATTCTGGGAGAGGTTGTTTTCGGCACTAAAACTCTGATGAGAAGGTTGGTGGCGGCATCTCTGGGAGCAGTGCTTTACAGAATTCTGCTGGCGCAGGCCCTTTATGTGGGCATGGAGTCCACTGATATGAAGCTGGTATCGGCGATTATAGTAGTAATTGCACTGACGCTGGGTCTTCTGGGAGAAAAGAGCTCCAAGATTACGAAATATTCGGCAAAATTCATTAAGAGGAGGGTCCAGAGATGAAAAATCTGCTTGAGATAAAGGAAGTCACCAAGGTTTTCGGCGAAGGAACAGTAAACGAGAAGGTGGCACTCAATTCCGTAAGCCTTACCCTCCGCGAAGGAGATTTTGTCACTGTAATAGGAAATAACGGTGCCGGCAAATCCACACTCCTTAACTGCATTGCAGGGGTGTATAACATTGATAAGGGGAGTATCGTACTGGATGGAAAAGATATAACCAGGCTGCCTGAGCACAAGCGTGCCCGCTGGATGGGACGTGTATTCCAGGATCCGCTTAAGGGGACTGCCTTTGATATGACCATCGAAGAAAACCTGGCTATAGCTTACTATAAAAATAAATCCCGTGGCCTGAGCCCGGGCATAACCTCCAGGGATAGAGAGCTTTTTAGAGAAAAGCTTTCCATGCTGGAAATGGGTCTTGAAGATAAGATGACACAGAAGGTAAAGCTGCTTTCCGGAGGTCAGAGACAGGCTCTTACACTGTTTATGGCGGCCATAACAGAACCTAAGCTGCTTCTTCTGGATGAGCATACGGCGGCACTGGATCCTGCGGCAGCATCCAAGGTGCTGTCACTGACAGACAGATTTGCCGAAAACCCAAAGCTCTGCACCCTCATGATTACACACAACATGAAGGACGCCCTGAAGCACGGCAGCAGAACAATTCTCATGAAGGATGGCAGGATAATGATGGACATCAGCGGAGAAGAACGGGAGCAGATGACCGTTGAAAAGCTTATAGAAAAATTCAGCATCGATAATGACAGGATGCTGCTATAGCAGCTTATTTTCCTGTTTTGAGGAATTCATGCTGCACATAGAATTTACATGCAAAGGTTAGGGCGAAGTTTTCCATGAGATATTTTTTTTCTCTTCCGGGAAGGCTTTCGTCCTTTCTGTGTATTTCACCGGAAAAAACATCTCTGAGGGCATTTTCTAAAGAATCGCAGAAGCGGTCGTACATTAGGTCAGGCTCACCGGCCTCGAGGCCGAACTTTATGAGCTTGCCGATTTCTTCAGTGGAGTAGCAGTTTTTAAGAAGACAGATTACTATGACCATGGCCACAGAACCTCGCGGGTATTTTTTGTTGACGGGTGCGGCTACCAGTTTGGCTTTTACATAATTGTTTATCATGCTTTTGGTCAGAGGGAAGCCGTCCTGGTGGCATAAGACCGGCGCAAGACTCTCATCTATCAAAGAGATTATCTGATCGATGTAAAGGTCTATGGAAGGAAGCTGGTTCCAGCGCGGAATGTGAAATGTGTTTGCAGACATAAAAGTAACCTCCCCAAGTATATTAAACATAATATAGGATTATGGTAGCACATAAACCTCACCCTGTAAAGGTTGACATTAATCCTCACAAGTGGTAATCTAGTATTCAATACTAGATGAGAAATTATGGCATGATTCCGGCTATAATAACAGTATAATATATTTTTGGGAAAAGGGGTAAGAAAGATGGATTATAAAGAACTTAAAGCTGCAGAGATGAAGAGGGCCGAGGCTGTAATTGAAGCGCTTAACAACAGCAGCGATCCTTATGTTGTGTATAAAACCTCAAGGCCTATTACAGATCTGAAGCATATGCTCAATACCAGTGTGGAGCTCTATGCTGACAATGTGGCCTTCAGACAGAGATTCGAGAAGGATAAGCCTTTCAGAGAGATTACTTACCGTGAAGCGCTGGACACGGTCAACGGACTTGGAACAGCCCTCATAGCTCACGGCCTTAAAGGAAAGAGGATTTCCGTAATAGGGGAGAACTGCTATCAGTGGGCTACGAGCTATCTGGCAGCTGTCTGCGGCACAGGTGTGGTTGTGCCTCTTGATAAGGAGCTTTCCGCAGATGAACTGAAGCAGCTCATTATAGAGGCTGAAGTTTCTGCGGTAATTTTTGCGAAGAAATATGAAAAAATGTTCAAGGAAATGATGGCTTCAGGGGAAACCAAGCTGGAAGTGCTGGTGAACTTCAACGCGCCCGACCAGTGCGGAGAAGGTGTATTTTCGTGGGAAGGCCTGGTTGAAGAAGGAAAGAAGCTGGTTGAAGGCGGAGACAGAAGCTTCATCGATGCTGAGATTTATGCGGATGAAATGAGCGTGCTGCTGTTTACATCAGGAAC
>CAZUFU010000130.1:0-4127 GCA_964619875.1 uncultured Oscillospiraceae bacterium | reverse complement strand
TTACTCCGATTACCGCTGCGGCAGTATACCAGAATCAGCTGATCTTTATCAGGCACCTGAATGTGTACATCTACGCCCCCATGGACACCAGACTCCGCAATGCCGTAGAGCTGGCAAAGCTGGATGAAAAGACGGCGAAGAAGATGATCCGGGAAATCGATCGCTCCCGGGAGCTGTACCACCGGCGGTACTGCCCGGAGTACGTGGACCCCTCCACCAACAAGGACATCATGATCGATTCCAGCCGCTTCGGGGCGGAGGGTACGGTGAAAATCCTTGCGGAGCTGGTTCGGGAGCTGTTCGGCTGAAAAAGCAGCGCTGCAATATGAGAACGTTTCTGACATCGGGCAGCTGCCGTGACAAGAAAAATTGGCGATACTTGGTTTTCACAGCCAGGTATCGCCTTTTTCTATCATTTTACAGGGGCAGCAGCTGCACCACCATCGGGCACAGGATGGCGGTCAAAATGCCGGCCACCGCAATGGACAGGCTGCTCATAGCACCTTCAATCTGCCCGATTTCCAGGGCTTTCGAGGTTCCGATGGCATGGGACGAGGTGCCGATGGCAATTCCCCTTGCGATGGGGTTTGTAATCCCAAGGAGCCTGCACAGACTGACAGCCAGCAGGTTTCCGGTGATTCCGGTCAGAATGATGACAGCCGTGGTCAGAGCGGGGATTCCGCCCAGCTCCGTGGAGACATCCACACCAATGGCAGTGGTGACGGACTTGGGAAGCAGGCTGACCGTGCAGGCCCCATCCAGCCGGAACAGCCATGCCAGCAGCAGAATGCTTCCGAGGCTGGTGACCACGCCTGCCGCAATTCCGGCAAGAATCGCCAGAACATTTTTCTTCAGCAGCTCCCACTGTTCATACAGGGGAACCGCCAGACTGACTGTGGCGGGAAACAGCAGATACGACAGCACAGAAGCGCTGGCTTTATAATCCGGATAGGGAATTTTCAAAACACTCAGAACGATTATCACAAAAATACTGCCCCAAAGCAGGGGATTACACCATGCCGCCTTGGTTTTTCTGTGGAGGAAGGTGCCCAGCGCAAAGGCGGCCAGCGTCAGCGCCGTTCCCCAGACGGCGGAGGTATTCAAAAAATCAATCATGCCGTTTCCTCCCCGCAATCCACTGGGTGACCCGGCCGGAGGCCGCAAAAACCAGAATCGTCACCGGAATCAGCACAATCACAATGGGCAGCCAGAGCCTGCCGAGGATATCCCACAGCTCCATGACCCCCACGGCCCCCGGAATAAACAGCAGAGGGAAAATGCCGGTGAGAAAACGGCAGGTTTCCTTCACCTGCTCCAATTTGACGATACCCGTTTTCAGGGCCAGCAGCAGAAGCACCAGGCCATAGATACTGGCGGGGATGGGCAGGGGCACAAGAAAGTGAAGCAGCTCCCCCAGCAGGCAGAACAGGACAATCCGTAAAAACTGAAACAAATAGTTCATCTGATCACCTCAAACATAAAGGGCCGGGCTTCCCGTGTCTGTGGCAGGCGACCCGGCTGGAAACAGGAAACAATCGAACACAAATGTAGATATCTTATAAAATCACAGGCCGCAAAACGCCCCCTTCCATGGATAATTACAGGCATTATACCATGGAAGGGGGCAAAATGTCGATAGGGCCAGGGGCATTTTTCAAAAAATGCAGTATTGCCCGCCTGTGGATGGCGTTTTCTTTGGAGAATTTTGGCAGGAGCTTTGCAGCATTCGCCCCTGTCACAGCCGGTCTGTTCGCAGGCGGAACATCCCGCCGGAATCAGGCCGGCTTTTTTTCATGTCCATAGAATTTCCCTGCCATCATTCACATATTGTAGCATGGGCCCACTATACAGCACAGCCAAGGATTTGCCGAAAAATATCCGTTTTCGTTTTCTTCGGGCCCGAAAACCAACAGCACGTCATGGACGACACATCAAAAACTGTTTTCCAAAAAGATTTCCATAAACCTGTTCAAAGGCATGGCACCTCAGCGCGCGGGTGCCGAACCAAGCGCACAGAGCACCGGATTCACCGTGGGCGGAGACCGTCCGGGCTGTTGGCCGCAGCCTGATCCGGTGAAGCCGCCTCCTCTGCGGGAAAAATGGAGGATTATTTGGAGGAACCTATGAAAGGTATTTGCGTTCGAAGCGAGATCAAAGTGCTTAAGAAGGTACTTTTGCACCGCCCCGGCCGGGAGCTGCTGAATCTGGTTCCGGATCGTCTTCCGGAGCTGCTGTTCGACGATGTTCCCTTCCTGAAGGTCGCCCAGCAGGAGCATGATACCTTCGCTCAGATTCTGCGGGATAACGGAACAGAGGTCGTCTACCTGGAGGATCTGATGACCGATGTGCTGACACTGCACCCCGAGCTGAAAAAGCCCTTCCTGTACCAGTGGATGACCGAGGGCAACATCAAAACCAGGAAATGGCAGGAAAAGCTCTGCAGGTACCTGACCGAGCATTTCCAGGGCAAGGCTCTGGTGGAAAAGACCATGGAGGGCGTCACTCTGAAGGAGATGGGCGGTGCCTCTGCCTATTCCCTGCAGGATCTCATCGCCCCGGCTGACGAGCTGGTTGTTGACCCCATGCCCAACCTGTACTTCACCCGGGACCCCTTCGCATCCGTGGGCTCCGGCGTGTTCCTGCACAGGATGCGCTTCCCCACCCGCCGCCGCGAGATCATCTACGCGGACTACATCTTAAAGTACCACCCCGACTTTGCAGGTCTTGTCACCCGCTACTATGACCGGGACTTCCACGCCAACATGGAAGGCGGCGACGTGCTGAACCTGACGGAAGACACCCTGGCCATCGGCATTTCCCAGCGCACCTCTCCCGATGCCATTGAATTGGCTGCCCGGAACCTGTTCAGGGATCCCGATGCCAGAATCCGCACCGTGCTGGCCTTCGACATCCCCGCCTGCCGCGCCTTCATGCATCTGGACACCGTGTTTACCCAGATCGATGTGAACAAGTACACCGTCCATCCCGGCATTCTGGGGCCGCTGACTGTCTATGAAATCACCCCCAACCCCAAGGAGCCCGAGGATCTGCGCATCCGCCGCATCGATTCCGACCTGAGGCACATTCTGGAGGAATTCACCCATGTGGACGATGTGGAGCTGATCTACTGCGGCGGAAACGACATGATCGCCGCTGCCCGTGAGCAGTGGAACGACGGCTCCAACACCCTGTGCATTGCCCCCGGCAAAATCGTTGTCTACGAGCGCAACGATGTCACCAACGAGATTCTGGACAAAGCCGGCGTCCATCTGCTGCAGATGCCTTCCGCCGAGCTGTCCCGGGGCCGCGGCGGCCCGCGGTGTATGTCCATGCCTCTGATCCGGGAGGAATAAACATTCACTCGTTTCCATTTCAAATTTAGGAGGACAACAAAATGGGCGTCAATATAAGAGGGCGAAGCTTTCTGACCCTGCTGGACTACACCCCGGAGGAAATCAACTACCTGCTGGAGCTGTCCGGCGAATTCAAGCGCATGAAGTGCAGCGGCGTGGAGCACAAGTGGCTCACCGGCAAGCAGGTCGTCCTGCTGTTCGAGAAGACCTCCACCCGCACCCGCTGTGCCTTTGAGGTCGGTGCCCGGGATCTGGGCATGGGTGTGACCTTTCTGGATCCCGCCTCTTCCCAGATGGGCAGGAAGGAGTCCCTGGCCGACACCGCCAAGGTTCTGGGCCGGATGTATGACGGCATCGAGTACCGGGGCTTCAAGCAGTCCGTCGTTGAGGACCTGGCCAAGTACTCCGGCGTGCCCGTGTGGAACGGTCTGACCGACGACTTCCATCCCACCCAGATGCTGGCTGACATCATGACCGTCCGGGAGGAGTTCGGCGATGTCCGCGGCCGTAAGCTGACCTTCTTCGGCGATGCCCGGAACAACGTTGCCAACTCCCTGATGGTGGTCTGCGCCAAGCTGGGTATGCACTTCTGCGCCTGCGGCCCCAGGGAGCTGATGCCCGCCGGTGCTCTGGTGGAGAAGTGCCAGACTGTGGCTGCCGGGACCGGCGCCGTCCTGGAGTTCACCGAGGATGTGGCCCAGGGGGCAAAGGACTGCGACGTGCTCTACACCGACATCTGGCTGAGCATGGGCGAGCCCGACGAGCTGTGGGCCA
>CAZUFU010000129.1:0-4137 GCA_964619875.1 uncultured Oscillospiraceae bacterium | reverse complement strand
ATAATGGGGTTCCAGCGGATTTACCTCGGTGATGCCGGCCATGGTGGCAGCCAGAGAGGAACCTACAGAGCCTCGTGAGCCAACCAGATAGCCGTCCTCGTTGGATTTATGTACCAGCATCTGTGCAGACACATACATGACCGCATAGCCGTTATTAATAATAGAGGAAAGCTCTTTCTCCAGACGTTCTCCGATGCGGTCAGGCAGAGGATCGCCGTACATTTCATGGGCTTTTTCCATACAGGTGGTACGAAGTGTTTCTTCTGCGCCATCAATTTTCGGCGGGAATTTTCCTTTTGGAACAGGCAAAATCCCCTCATCGCACATATCTGCAATAAGATTGGTGTTATCGATCACCACCCGTTTGGCCGTTTCTTCTCCCAGATAGCTGAACTCCTCCAGCATCTCATCTGTGGTTCTCAGGTAAAGCCCTGTACCGTTTTCTGCGTCTTTGTATCCCTGTCCCGCCATTAAAATATTGCGATAGATTGCTGCACTTTCATCCTGATAGTGAGCATCTGTGGTTGCAACTACAGGCTTGCCCAGCTTGTCCGCCAGAGCCACTATCTTACGGTTGATTTCCTTCAGATCGTCATATCCGGATACCCTGTTCTGCTCGATAAGGAACCGGTTGTTTATCAGAGGCTGAATTTCCAGGTAGTCATACCGGCTGGCGATTTTTTCTATCTCCTCCTCCGGTTTGCCGTCCAGCACAGCTCGATATATCTCTCCCGCCTCGCATGCGCCGCCCACTAGTATACCCTCTCTGTGAGCTTCCAGTACGGACCACGGCAGCCTTGGCCGCCTGTAAAAATAGTCAATATGAGAGAAGGAAACAAGCTTATAGATATTCTTGAGTCCTTCCTGGGTTGCCGCCAACAGGATTATGTGGTTTGTACCCTTCTTTTTATAATCTATAGTCCCGTCTTCTCCGATGCAGTCGCTGTCATCGAAAACGTATCCCTCCATACCGTAAAGTATCTTGATAGGCCGTCCTTTTTCGGCCTGTTTCTTGGCTTCCTTGGCCGCATCCGGGAAAGCCTGAACCACGCCGTGGTCTGTAATGGCCACCGCAGGCTGTCCCCATGCTGCCGCCTTTCCCACAATATCTGATACTTCGTTGAGGCCGTCCATGGCACTCATTTTGGTGTGAGCGTGAAGCTCCACACGCTTTCCGATCTCACAGGTGTCTTTGCGGTTGTCTCCCAGGGACTTGTCCGTCTTTTCGATATCCTTCATCATGATGGTGTTCATGTTTTCAAAGGTATCAAACTGGACTTCTCCGCGTATCTTCACACCGTCTCCCGATTTCAGCAAGCTGTCGATTTCGCCCCACTTTGTCTCAGACGCAAAGCATTTGCAGCAGATTGTGGTCTTTTCGTCGGTGATGAGCAATGTAATCAGGTAGTTGCCGCTTCGGATGACTCTGTGGTCTTTTTTGAACAGTATGCCTTCCACGATGACCGTGCCCAGAGCCGGATCAATGTCCATAAGTGCAGTGTTTGCTTCGCCTGCAATATCGCGACCCATAATACGGTTGCCTTCTGCAGGAAGTTCCTTCTCCTTACGCTTTCCACGGCCTCCCCAGCCGTTCTGACCGCCGCTGCCGTTTCCTCCCTGGTTTCCTACGCTGTTTCCATTGCCTCCCCACTGCGAGCTGCCCTGACTATTTACTCCTCCCGCCGCCGATATGGATTTGGCTCTGGCTTCAGCCTTCTGCCTAAGGTCTTCTGCATGCTCCTTCATGGACTGCTCTATATCTCTGGCTTCGCTTTCCTGGAAATGCTTTTCCTTTTCCCTGTAAAGGGCCTCGTTATTCTTGAACTCCACCTTCACCTTGATTCCGAAGGTGTCAGCAAGTATGCGGCTGAATTCGCCGGCCGCCTTCAGATTAAGCTGCTCTGTCGCCACATTTCCCAGAGAATATATGGTCAGCCTGTCATTCTCCAACTCGAAGTTTTTCTCCTCTATTGCCTTGGTAATGGCCACAAAGGAGCCGTTGAGAATATGTATCATGTGAGGAATGTACAGGCCGATTATCTCTTCATTTGTTAAAATCATGTCTTCATATGTAAAGTCAAACTCCACATCCTTGAGCATGTCAAGCTTGTGTAAGATAACTGCCTTGATCTTTTCGCAGTCAAGAAAAGGCATGACAAAATTGAGGGTGACGGGAAGAGTCAGTACTCCCGTATCCTTGTGAATGACACCTTTTCCTAAAGTATATTTATATTCGGTTTTATCTCTTTTTCCGCCGCCGATCTGCTCCCAGCAGATGGCACCGTCAATTATTTCCCGCATATTTTTCCCTCGATTATGTTTATAAGTCTGTCGGCGATTTCATCCTCCGGCACATTGGTCATGAGGATTTCGCCTCTGGCAAAGATAATACCTCTGCCATCGCCGCCTGCCACTCCGAAATCAGCCTCTCTGGCTTCTCCCGGACCGTTGACCGCGCAGCCCATTACAGCCACCTTGATGGATGGTCTCCCTTCAGCGGTCAGCCTTTCTTCTATTGGACTAAGCTTGCTTTCCACCTGGGATGCCAGCTTCTGAAGGTCTATTTTAGTTCTGCCGCAGGTCGGACACGAAACCAGATCCACAGCCGACTTCCTCAGTCCGATGCTGCTAAGTATTTCCCGGGCAAAGATAACTTCTTCCACCGGGTCTGCTGTCAGTGATACTCTCATTGTGTCGCCGATGCCTTCAAGAAGAAGAGCCCCTATTCCTACCGCCGACTTTACCTTTCCACGCTCTAAAGTACCTGCTTCAGTTATTCCGATGTGTACGGGGCAGTCTGTTCCTGCTGCCAGCAGCTTATGTGCCTCATAATTCATACGCACATCAGATGATTTTATGGAAACCACCAGATTGTTGTAATCCATGTCCTGAATTATTTTGAGGTTTGCCAGTGCACTCTCAGCAAGGCCCTCTGCAGTGACTGCGCCGTATTTTTCCAGTATATGTTTCTCAAGGGAACCTGAATTTACACCTACTCTTATAGGAACGTCTCTTTCTCTGGCCGCATCAACCACAGCCTTAACTCTGTCAAGGCTGCCTATGTTTCCCGGATTGATTCTTATCTTATCAGCCCCTGCCTTAATTGCCGCTATAGCAAGGCGATAGTCAAAATGTATGTCTGCCACCAGAGGAACCCGGTTGCCGCTGTGCATAAGTTTCTGCTTCACCCTGCCCAGGGTATCTGCAGCCTCCATATCAGGTACGGCGATACGTACAATCTGGCAGCCCGCATCTGTAAGCTCTGAAGTCTGTCTTAAGAGAGCCTCCTCGTCACGTGAATCTACATTTGTCATGGATTGTATTGTAACCGGCATGCCTCCGCCTATTGTCAGGTCACCTATTTTCACCTGTCGTGTTATATGTTTAATCAAGATGCTTTCTCCCCTATTTCTTTCTCCTTACAAATCTGATCTTGCACACAGCATCACCCTTTGCTATGGTTGCCGGAAGATCCAGCTCACAGCCGAAGCTTTCTGCGATTCCGCGGTCGCCGCACATAGCATGATCACAGAGCAGCTGAATTTCCTCGTCGCTGCAGCCCTGCTTCTGCCAGGCCTTTACCAGCGGACAATAGTGGAAATCAATATCAAGATGATCGTCATTGCACTGCTTTATATCCATTTCAAAAACCCACTGGGCCGCTTTGCCAAACAAAGTCTTCTTAAGTCCTTTAAGTGAATCTCCGCCGCCGGCTTTCTGACGCAGGTTTGAACCCTGATACAGTCCGCATCTCCTGATGGCGTCCGGTGCATATTCGCGTGGATCCAGACCTCTCTTCTTAGCCTCATCGCACAGGAAATACATCCAGAGGGCACGGTGCTCCAGCTGTTCTCTTATTCCTACAATAAGGGGGTTCTTAATCTTTGGTTCGTTTTTAATACTCATTCTGTATTCCTTCTTTCTTATATTGCTACCGTTTTTTCTTTTCCTGATAAAATGGTTCTCCTACAGCAGCCTGTCCAGCAGACGTTTCCTGTCGTTTATAAACATCTCAGTCACCTGATAGCTTTCCGTGTCCTCGTATTCACAAGTATGTATAAGTCCGTTATCGAAGGTCAGTATCTCCGCACCCGGCATGCCCAGCAGTATAGGCGAATGAGTTGCAATAATAAACTG
>CAZUFU010000128.1:0-4240 GCA_964619875.1 uncultured Oscillospiraceae bacterium | reverse complement strand
CATCAATGCCGTCTAAATTCGATGATTTTACAGGTACTCCAACTACAGGCAGTGTTGTGTTAGCCGCAATAGCTCCTGCCAGGTGGGCTGCCTTTCCTGCAAAGGCGATAATAGCTCCAAAACCTGCTTTTCTGGCATTTCTTGCAAAGTCGGCAGCAGGCACAGGTGTCCTGTGAGCTGAATATACGTGCACCTCAAAAGGCACTCCATATTCCTTGAGGGTATCAATAGCCTTTTCCACTACCGGAAGGTCGCTGTCAGATCCCATTACTAATCCAATCTTTCTCATCTTTTCCTCCATTTTTTGAAATATAAAAGGGCATATTCGTACCTTAAATGCAAGGAACAAATACGCCCAGACGGTCGGCAATCCACGCTTCTTGCTTCCTTGCGGTTATCCGCATTTCCGTCAGTCACAAAAAGCCGTTCTTATGCCGTTATTATACCAAGTTTTGCACCTCATTGTCAAGGCAAATTATCTGCATTTTCGTGTAAATTCGACTTCATTTAACTTGCTTTTTCGTGCAAATTTATATTTATATAGCTTGCTTTTTCGTGATTTTTATGTTAACATATAATAGGTTTTATACATTGGGAGGTGATTTTGTGAAATTAAAGAGAAAAATATATGATGACCTCATCCGTTGGAAAGAAAATAGTCAGGGTGCTACGGCTCTGATGATTGATGGAGCTCGCCGCGTAGGCAAGAGTTATATTGCAGAAGAGTTTGCAAAAACAGAATACAAAAGCTATATCTTAATTGATTTTGGAAATGCTCCTCAAGATGTCCTTGACCTGTTCCTCAATGACAGTGCAAATCTGGATCTGTTTTTTTCCAAGCTGTCGGTATTCTACTCGACTCCTCTCTACGAAAGGGATTCACTGATCATTTTTGATGAAGTCCAGCAATTTCCTCGAGCCCGGCAGCTTATTAAGTATCTGGTAAAAGACGGTAGATATGATTTTCTTGAAACAGGCTCCCTCATTCGTCTCAAAAAAAATGTGAAAGATATAATAATACCTTCTGAGGAAGACCACCTGGAAATGTTCCCTTTAGATTTCGAAGAGTTTTTATGGGCTTTGGGTGATATTGTCACTTATCCGCTCATCAGACAATGCTTTTCAACAAGAACCCCCTTGGGTCAGCCCCTCCATCGCAAGATTATGAATGACTTCAGACAATATATGCTTGTAGGCGGCATGCCTCAATCCGTCCTGGCATATATAGACAAACGTGACTTTGAAGCATCCGATGTGGCTAAAAGGAGAATTCTGAAGCTCTACCGCGATGATGTGAGCAAATTTGCCGAAAACTACGAAGATAAGGTTTTTGCTGTCTTTGACAACATACCCGGCCAGCTTTCCAAAAAAGAAAAAAAATACAGGCTTTCATCATTGGACCCTCATGCCAGATTCAGATCCTATGAGGATTCGTTCATATGGCTCAACGAATCAATGATTGTAAACGCCTGCTTTAATGCCACAGATCCTAATATAGGTCTGGCTTTAAGTTCTGATACCACTACACAAAAATGCTATATGGCTGATACCGGCCTTTTAGTTACCCACGCATTCAAGGATGGAAAATTCACCGATAACGAACTGTATCGTGCCATTCTTTTTGATAAAGTCAATGTCAATGAAGGAATGATAACGGAAAATATTGCAGCCCAGATGCTGCGGCTTCATAGGGAACGACTGTATTTTTATTCCCGTTCGGACAGCAGCCATCGTGAGAACCATATGGAAATCGATTTTTTAATTTCAGACGGTAAAAAAATCTCTCCTGTAGAGGTTAAATCCGGCAACTACCGCTCTCATTCCTCCCTTGACAAATTCAAAAAACGCTTTTCTGCGACCGTAGGAAATCCTTATATTCTTTACACAAAAGATGTTATGGAGAAAGATGGCATAATACATCTTCCCCTTTATATGGCAGAGCTTCTATAGCTCTGCCTCTAGTTTTTTGAGGAACTCATCGCTGCAGTCTGACTTGACATAGGAATGAACTTCCTCAGGGAAAGTGCCTTCCTGAACCTCTTTCATATATTCAGCAAAAGCCCCCATCATAATTTCGCCTACGTTGGCAAATTTTTTCACGAATTTAGGCACAAAATCCATATTCATTCCCAGCATATCCTGGTATACGAGAACCTGTCCGTCACAGCCTGCACCGGCTCCGATGCCTATGGTCGGAATGGTCAGTTTCTTTGAAATCAGAGTGGAAAGCTTAGGCGGAGTGCATTCCAGCACCACGGAGAAAGCCCCTGCTTCCTGTACTGCATAGGCGTCCTCCAGAAGCTTCTTGGCCGCTTCTTCGCCCTTTCCCTGTACTTTGAAGCCGCCAAAAGCGTTAACGGACTGCGGTGTCATGCCGATATGCGCCTGCACCGGAATTCCGGCGTCTACGATGGCCTTTATCTGCTCCTTGACAGCTTCACCACCCTCCAGCTTCACCGCATTGCCGCGGCCTTCCTTCATAAGTCTGCCTGCGTTGGTCACTGCCTCGTAAACTGATGCCTGGTATGACATGAACGGCATGTCCATTATGACCATGGTATTGCTGCAGGCTCTTGATACGGCTCTGCTGTGGTGAATCATGTCTTCCATGGTCACGGAAAGTGTGTCAGGATATCCGAGCATGGTGTTTCCAAGGGAATCTCCCACCAGAATGGCATTGATGCCGGAAGCTTCAACAAGCTTGGCTGTAGTATAGTCATAGCAGGTGATTTCGGCAATACGCTGTCCCTGCTGCTTCATTTCTAAAAAGGTCTTCGCTGTATTTTCCACGATTTTTTTCTCCCTTCAGTTGGTAAAAGTACTTCTCTCAGGGGCTCATAGTCCCTCTGTGGATTCTTTGTTTCTGCCATTTCTGCAAGCCGCAGGCTGAGAAGTCTGTAAAGCTCTCTTGTGTCTTCAGACGGCATGCTGTCCATGTGTTTTTTTACGGTCTGTACATCGCAGCGTTCTGCAGGACCTGTAAGTGCTGCTATAGCTCCGTCCTCCAGAATGTGCTTCACATTGCTGCTTATCAGCGGTTTAAGAGCTTCCGCTGCCTGCTCCGGCGAGAATCCGCAGACTGCAAGCAGATCCTGGCTCTGCTGGACAAGTCCGCATACTAGATTGCTTGCCATGGCACAGGCTGCATGATAGAGTATCTTGTTTTCTGCTTCTATCCGCTGAGTCCTGCATCCCAGTTTTCTCAGCATGCCTTCAAATTCAGGCAGATATTCCGCCTCGCCTTCAAGGCAAAAAAAAGCATCCGATAATTCCCTGTAAGGCTCATATTTGCTGCTTATTGGGAAAAGCGGATGGATGGAAAAGCCATGTGCTCCGGTCTTCTCAATGTCCGGGAAAGCATCCCCTGACGACATGGCACCGCTGCAATGGCATATGTACTTATCGTTGATTTCATACCGGCTTATCTGCCGATATACCTCTGTAATCGCTCTGTCGGGAACGGTTATAAAAATTGCGTCGCTGTCTTCAATAAGTTTCTCTAAGTTATCATAAAATGAAGAATCAGTAAACGCCGCGGCCTGGCGGGCGCTTTCCGGGTTCCGGCTATAATAGCCTGTAATCTTGATGCCTCCCTGAGAAAAAAACTTTCCCAGAGTAAAGCCAACCTTTCCTGCTCCGATAATGCCTGTTTTCATGCTGCCACCTCCCTCTCGCAAGTGTGACGCAATCTATGGCCGTACCTCTAAAGCTTAAATTCAACGGTATCGCTTCCTCCATGAGGAATGCCACCCATCTCGTCCATTGTAACACCCTTAGGGCTGATTGTAAAGGCGGGAAATTGTTTTTGATATGCCTGCCTGCTCGTTCAGTCCCAATCACCTGCCGATACACCTCCACTCCACCATTTTAGGCTGATTTTGCGATTTTGGTGGAAAATTCAAGGAAGAGTTGCCGCTCGGGCCGTTTGTAATAAAATGTAAAGTGTTGAAATTTCAACATTTCAGTCTGTTGTATGTTTTTACCAACAGGTACATGGCCGCCAAAGAATCAAAAAAACTCCACCATTTCGGCAGTTTTTTGCAGAAATGGTGGAGTTGATGCTTCATCAGGTGTAGCTTTAGCCCGATCGTGTGAACTAATACCCTTTCCTATTTAACTTTGTGCTCTGCATCGCAGTAAATGCAGCGGTAAACCTTGTTTTCCTTGTCAACAAGCTTAAATGTGTGTACGATTTCCTGCTCAACGGAAGTGATGCAGCGAGGGTTTTTGCACTTTACTA
>CAZUFU010000127.1:0-4320 GCA_964619875.1 uncultured Oscillospiraceae bacterium | reverse complement strand
ACCTTCAGAACAACGGAGAAAAGGTTGTGCTGGAAGCTATCGACAAGCCTGCAGTAGAGATTACCGGTCCAAAGCAGGTACTTGACGAAGGATTAAAGCATGAGCAGTATGTAACAAGTCTTATCCACACGATCTACGATGCTGCTTATACAGTAAAGGATTTCCGCACAATGCAGTTCCTCGACTGGTTCGTAAAGGAGCAGGGCGAAGAGGAGACCAATGCTGAAGGTCTTATCAAGAAATTTGAACTTTTCGGAGGAGATCCTAAGAGCCTTTACATGCTGGACAATGAACTGGGAGCCAGAGTATACTCTGCACCGTCACTGACACTGTAGTAAACAGAATATAACATATGAGTTTGGATGGCCTTCATGCCTGTGTATCAGGCGTGAGGGCTGTTTTTTGTTATTTTACTTTCTGGCGAATATTAATATTTTAAGAGTTATATCAGAACCGCCCGTCAACACCGTTGACAAAATTCGACAGACGTAATAATATGATGATAAATATCCGATAGGGGAAACAGGAGGATTTATGAGTAAAGAAAAGAAGTACAGGGCCAATCCTGTTAAGATGATACGGCTTATCATTATAGTAATAGTTCTATGCGCTCTGCTGGTCGGTGCAGGATATTTTGTCGGAAAGGGAAGCGGGAAAGAACGTCAGGAACTTTCGGCTGTTGTGGTGCAGAACCAGATAAGCGAAATAGCAGAGCTGGCCACGGTGACGTATTCCTACACGGAGCTGGGGCAGTACGAAAGCAGCAAGGAGTTCTACGGTGCAAAGGTGCCCTTTACCACTAACAAATTTATTCTTACATACGATGGGATTATCAAAGCCGGTGTTGACATGAGCAAGGCACAGGTAGAGTCGAAAGACGGTACCATAACGGTAATACTTCCTGAGGCACAGGTGCTTTCTCATGAAATCGATGAAAACAGTGTCAAGGTTTTCGATGAAAAGACCAGCATTTTCAATCAGTTTACAGTTGAGGACTATACAGCCTTTTATGCTGATCAGAAAAAATCTGTAGAGGAAAAAGCTATAGCCAAGGGACTTCTTACGGAGGCAAAAGCTCAGGCTGTGAAGGCTGTTGAAGCCGCACTTACGCCGATAACGGGCGAAGACGGCAGAGTTGTGGTGAGTTAAATAATGGATTATAAAACTTCTATGACGGAGGGAATCATCTGGAAAAAGATGCTTTTCTTCTGTATACCTCTTATTCTGGGGAATCTTTTTCAGCAGCTTTACAGTACAGTTGACTCAATAATAGTGGGAAGGGTGATTGGAGAAACCGCCCTTGCCGCTGTGGGAGCATGTGATCCTGTAATTTCTTTTGTGCTCGGAATATGTGCCGGAGTATCCGGAGGTGCAGGTGTTGTAATATCTCAGTATTACGGTGCGAAAGATCATATTGCGCTGAAAAAGGCGGTTCACACTACCGTAGCCATAGGCGCAGTAATGGGGCTGGCAGTTGAGGTTGTAACCATCATCTTGGTTCCCTTTGTTCTCAGGAGCATAAATACACCAGATGATGTAATAGACCAGGCGGTGATTTACCTTCGTACATATTTCGGGGGCATGCTGTTCACTGTATTATTCAATATGGCAGCAGGTATCCTCAATGCAGTAGGTAATTCCAAGATGTCTCTTTTGTATCTCAGCATCGCGTCGGTTGTGAATATTCTTCTCGATCTGCTGTTTGTAGTAAACTTTGAGTGGGGAATCTTCGGAGCAGCTTTTGCTACGTTGCTCAGCCAGACTCTTGCATGCGTCTGCGCAATGGTTTTTCTGTTCAGAAGCAGAGAACCGCTGTATAGGATTGAACTTAATTATCTGCGCCTGGACAGAGTATTCACGGAAAAAATATTCAGAATAGGGTTTCCTGCATCTGTACAGAACATGGTTCGCTGTTTTGCCAATATTGTGGTACAGGCCAGCATAAACGGGTTCGGATCAATGGCTATGGCAGGGTATGCGGCGTATATAAGGGTAGATAATATTATCTGGCTGCCTCTGATGAGCATAGGTATGGCGGCATCCACATTCACCGGACAGAACATCGGAGCAGGTAAATATGACAGGGTTAAAAAAGGTGTTTTTGTATCCTCAGCTATGAGCGCGGCTTTCACTGCGATAATAAGCATAGTGCTGGTTGTTTTAAGAGAACCGGTTATAAGGCTGTTTAATGACAATCCGGATGTAGTAAGGTTCGGAGTAATTACACTTATGGTTTTTATACCGCCGTACTTTATATTTGCTGTTTACAATTCCCTTGCGGGGGCTATAACCGGTGCAGGCAGAACCGTCGAAGCTATGTGCATATCCATAGGTGCAATGTGTGTCCTTAGACTCGCTATGCTTGGCATTATAACCAGAATGAGAGGCTCTTTTGCAGTGCTTCTGGCAATCTTCCCTGTGACATGGGCTGCGGCTTTGGCGGCAATCCTCATCTATATGTGGAGAGCTGACTGGATGGGAAAAGGTATAAAGAAAGAAAATTTGATAAAAGATTGAAACAAACCCGGAAGAGCAGGTGCATGCTTCCGGGTTTTATAGTAAATCAGAGTTTTTTCACTTCCTCGAATCTCTTAACCTTGCCGGTGGTTGTCTTGATCATCGGCTCGTCGGTTATTATCAGCCTGAGAAGCTGCTTGTATGTCGGCATAGTCTCGTTTATTTTATCTATGTCGCTGCGGATGATTTCCTCAATCTGTGCAGTGTCTTCAGTTCCGAAATTATCTTTCATATAATCAGGCTTGTAGACGATTTTTGCACAGAGAGCCAGATCGTTTACATCACCGTCGTTGTGGCGCGGCTGACCGAAGACAAAGTTTTCTTCCACATATGGAAGATTGCTGATAAGCAGTTCGATTTCTTCCGGGTATACGTTCTTGCCGTTTTTAAGGACGATTACATTCTTTTTGCGGCCGCAGATGAACACGTATCCGTCCTCATCGGTGTAGGCAAGGTCTCCTGTATGGAGCCAGCCGTCTGCCAGGGCGGCTGCCGTATCCTCCTCGTTTTCATAGTATCCGGCCATAATGTTAGGACCCCGGGCGATGAGTTCACCAATACCATCAGCATCAGGATTATCGATAGCAAGCTCTATGCCGGGGAGAGGACGCCCGATGGAGCCGACTTTATGTTCTCTGAAGTTTTCGGCAGCGAGCACAGGAGAGGATTCAGTCAGACCATATCCCTGAGCTGCCATGATGCCGAAATCCATAAAGCCCTGCAGGGCTTCCGGGTCAATGGCAGAAGCGCCGCTGATTACGAAACGGATTTCTCCGCCCAGCTGGTCCAGAATTTCCTTGAACACTTTGCGGCGAAGGTCTATGCCGAATTTAAGGAGGAATCTTGTCACCTTGATTCCCAGGGCCACTTTCTTTTCCATACCTCTTTTCTTGACGGTAGCCATTATTTTCTTGTAGATGGATTCTATGAGCAGAGGCACACAGAAAAATACGGTAACCTTATATTCAACTATGTTGTTCTGCAGGTATTTAAGACCGTCACAGAAGGTGGTGGTTGCTCCGGCGGCAAGCATGACGAACTGGCCTGTAGAGCCGAAGGTGTGGTGGTATGGAAGGAAAGCCATGCTTACGTCGCCATGACGGATGTCCTCCACCTTCTGGATAGCATATATATTGGAAGTTATGTTCTGCTGAGAAAGCATAACTGCCTTGGACATGGATGTGGTGCCTGAAGTGAAGAGCAGTATGGTTATACCCTCAGCATCTACAGGCAGACTGAGATAGTCGTAATTGCCCTGTTCCATGATGGTGCGGCCTTCTTCTCTGAGTGAAGCAACGTCGGTGAAGCCTTCCAGTGGCTCCATGGAAATGAAATGTGAAACCATGGCGGTGCCCGATTCCATAAGATTTTTTACATCATCCAGGTGTGCAGGGTCAAAAATAAGTACATCTGCACGGCTTCTGGCAAGGGATGATTCCAGTTCCTCATAAGGAAGGCCTTTATCCAGAGGCACGCATATGCCTATACCGCAGAGAACGGCAAAATAACTTTCCACCCATTCCACCCGGTTCTTTCCTATTATAGCTATACGCTTTCCCTGCCAGCCGTGGGCCAGCATGGCGGTTCCCAGATGATTGACTCTCTGTCTGAAACCGAAATATGAAATGTGCTCGTATACGGGATCTTTACCGCGGCCCTGCTTGTGCTTCACGATGAAGGCGTCGTCTTCCGGCCATGAGGCTGCCGAGTAATCCAGCAGTTCTCTGAAATCCCTGTGGAAGACAGGGTTGTATATCTGTTTCAGTGTTTTTATTTGTTTCAATTTTATGTTCTCCTTATCGA
>CAZUFU010000126.1:0-4332 GCA_964619875.1 uncultured Oscillospiraceae bacterium | reverse complement strand
TCTGTACCAGGGACACCCCTCACCCCTCGTGTCCGATTTCTAGGGTACAGTTTACCACGCTCACCGGACGAAGGACACTCCCTCCGCCCTGCGGGCACCTCCCTCAGAGAGGGAGGCAAGGGTGCACAGTGATCATTGGCAATATACTCCTTAACAGCTGAGTAAAACCGATAAACACACAATACATTCTGTATTCCATCGTCCGCTATCTATTCAGATAAGCCAAACCCTCTGAAATCTTCCGGTTTCAGAGGGTTTGGTTTTCAAAATGTTATTCTTGGCGCTCCTCATTCAGCAGTGCGTAAACATAGGTATCCTTCCATTTTGGCTGGCCGTTCTCGTCCCTGTGAAAGAACACATTTTTCCGGAAATGCGCTTCCCGGTGCAAACCAGCCTTCTCCAGAAGGCGCCAGGAGCTTTCGTTCCGGGGATCACACTGCGCGTACACCCGATGAATCCCCGCCTGGAACAGGGAATCGATGACCCCGGTCAATGCCTCACAGGCATAGCCCTGACGCTGGAAGTGTTTGTTTACAATGTAGCCCAGCTCTTTGGTCTCAAAATCCCGGTTGCCGCAGTAAATGTTTCCAATTACCTTCCCGGAGTCCTTCAATTCGATTGCATAAAATTCCTGGGAGGCAAGACGGTAGCTAAGATGCTCTTTGCCGTTTTCATAGGTGATTCCGGGATAGCCCTCAAACTCGTCATCCTCCAACTGGGACAGGAATTCAAACAGATCATCATAGTCATCCTCCCGGAAGGGCCGCAGGATCAATCGCTTTGTCTCAATCGGATGCATGTTTATATCCTCCTTGATGATTCGCCGTAGGGGTGGGAATGGGATTCCCTGGACTGGAACTCTTTTAATACAGAAATCTTTCCGTTATCATCAAATTCCGCGATGGTTACCCCATCGAAGCCCTGGACGGTACCGCAGTAGCTGCACCGGAAAGACCATTCTGCAATGGCTGTCTGTCCACAGATCCATAGCTTTTTGATATCCCATTTCAGAACCGTTCCATTTCTGTTCCAGTCATCGAACCATCGCAGAAGCTGCCCGATGCCGTGGTATTGGGGGCCGTAGCACTCCGTGTAGGTGATGTCTTCCGAGAAGATGTCCGGGAGTGGGGCTGCATCCTTTTCCAGCCAGCAGCGAAAGTATTTCCGGATGATTTCTTCCATGTCCATACCACCTTTCCTTGTGGGCCGCGTCATAAAATGGCGTTGACCTTCTGGAATTGCCGAAGCTCCGAAGCAATTATAGCATGTTCTGCAGCCTGAGGCAAGGCAGAAGCAAAATGTATCTTGTCCAGCTGGTCAAAGCTGTGCTATAATAACGGAAAGGCGCGGAACAGAATGCAGGGAAAAGCGAGGTGCAGCCATGGATCAGGAAATTCTCAGCCGTCTCCGGCAGATCACCCACGAGGAGCAGGCAATCCTGGACGGACGAACCACCATCGACCGGGATCTGTACATGCAGACCCAGAGCAACACCATCAACAGCCGCAAGCTCCTGTCCTCCGGGAAGCTGATTACCCTGCGACCCCACACCCGGTTCATTCACTTCCCGGAGCATACCCACGACTACGTGGAAGTGGTGTACATGTGCCAGGGCCAGACGGAGCACATCGTCAACGGAAGAACCATTCACCTGGCCCAGGGAGAGCTGCTGTTTCTCAGCCAGAGGGCGACCCACGAGGTGGCCAGAGCGGAGCTGGAGGATGTGGCGGTGAACTTCATCGTCCTGCCGGATTTCTTTGCCGGCAGTCTCACCGCCATCGGCGAGGTGGAGACGCCTCTGCGCCGCTTCCTGGTGGACTGCCTGTGCGGACAGGGCGGCGGCCCGGGCTATCTGCACTTCCGGGTTTCCCAGGTCAAACCCATACAGAACCTGATCGAAAATCTGCTGTGGACCCTGCTGCAGGACACCCCCAACAAGCGGAAAATGAGCCAGATGACCATGGCACTGCTGTTTATGCAGCTCACCGGCCACACGGAGACACTGGTCACTGACGGCCAGGAGGAAGAGGCGGTGCTGCAGGTTCTGCGTTATGTGGAGACCAATTATTCTTCCGGCAGCCTGACGGAGGCGGCGGAGCTGCTGCACTATGACCTGTCCTGGCTCTCCCGGGAGATCAAGCGGAAAACCGGAAAGACCTATACCCAGCTGATCCAGGAGAAGCGGCTGGCACAGGCGGCGTTTCTGCTTCGGAGTACCCACCGGAACGTGGCGGATATCTCCGCCGCGGTGGGCTATGAGAACGTGAGCTTTTTCCACCGGCTCTTTGCTGCCGCCTACGGACAAAGCCCCAAGCACTACCGGGACAGCCGGTAGTGCAAGAGAGGACACTTTTTCAGTACAATCAAGACCTCCCTTTTTGCGTTCTGCTGTGATAAACTGATGGCAGATCAGAAAGGGGGGCTTTTTTTGGTATACTGCCTGGCAATTGATATCGGCGCATCCTCCGGACGGCACATTGTGGGCTGGCTGGAAGACGGCACGCTGCGGACAAAAGAGGTTTACCGCTTTGCAAACGGCGTGGAGGAACAAGACGGTCACCTGGTCTGGAATACGGACAGACTCTTCCGGGAAGTCAAGAAGGGAATCGCCGCGGCCTTTGCGGAGTTCGGCCAGCTGCGCAGCCTGTCCATCGACACCTGGGGCGTGGACTATGTGCTGCTGAAAGGGGATGAAGAAGTCCTGCCGGTATACGCCTACCGGGACAGCCGAACGGAAACCGTGATTCCGCAGGTGCATGAGAAGGTGCCCTTTGAGACGCTGTACAGTCACATCGGCTGCCAGTTCCAGCCCTTCAACTCCATCTACCAGCTCTATGATGACCTGTGCCGGGGACGGCTGGAGGGCGTCACGGACGTGCTGATGATCCCGGAATATCTGATGTACAAGCTCACCGGAAGCAAGGCGAGGGAGTACACCAACGCCACCACCATGGGCCTGGTGAACGGGCAGACCGGGGAATTTGACCTAGAGATCGTGAAGACCCTGGGCCTGCCGGAGCAGCTGTTCCCGACCCTGTCCGCTCCTGGAACAGTGGTGGGAAGCCTGCTGCCGGAGGTTTCTGCCGAGGTGGGGGATAACTGCCCGGTGGTGCTCTGCGCCACCCACGACACCGGCTCTGCGGTGGAGGGCATCCCCATGGAGGGGAACCACCCCTACATTTCCTCCGGCACCTGGTCTCTTCTGGGGGTCAAGACACCCAGGCCCATTACGGACCAGGGAAGCCGGAAGGCCAACTACTCCAACGAGGGCGGCGTGGGCTACAACCGCTACCAGAAGAACATCATGGGCATGTGGCTGGTGAACGAGCTGAAGCGGGATTTGTGCCCGGAACTGCCCTTCCCGGAAATCGTCAGGGCTGCCGGGGAAAGCAGCTGTGAGCTTCTGGTGGATGCCAACGCACCGGAATTTCTGGCCCCCAAGAGCATGAAGGAAGCCTTTGACAAGGCAGCGAATGGGAAGCTCACCACCTTGGGCGACTACTTCCGCTGTGCCTACCGCTCTCTTGCCCAGAGCTACCGGGAAGCCCTGGAGGAGCTGGAAGCCAACACCGGGAAGCAATACGAAAGACTGTACATTGTGGGCGGCGGCGCGAAGAACGCCTTCCTCAACCGCCTGACAGAGGAAACTACCGGGAAGAAAGTCATTGCACTGCCCATCGAGGCGACAGCCCTGGGCAATCTGAAAATTCAAATGGAGGCAAAAGAATGAGTTACACCGAAGCAAAAGAAAAGTATGCGGCCCTTGGTGTGGACACCGATGCAGCCATCAGCCGCCTGAAATCCGTCCCCGTTTCCCTGCACTGCTGGCAGGGAGACGATGTTCGGGGCTTTGACACCGACCCCACCAAGCCCCTGACCGGAGGCATCCAGACCACCGGCAACTATCCCGGCAGGGCCAGAACCCCGGAGGAACTGATGGCGGACATCGATCAGGTTTTGAAGCTGTGCCCCGGAACGAAGAAGATGAATCTCCACGCAAGCTATGCCATTTTTGAGCCGGGGGAATGGGCAGACCGGGACAAGCTGGAGCCGAAGCACTTCGCAAAGTGGGTGGATTTCTGCAAGGAGCGGGGCTTGGGCTGTGACTTTAATCCCACCTTCTTCTCCCATCCCATGTGCGACCCCCTGACCCTTTCTTCCCCCAACGAGGAAACCCGGCGGTTCTGGATCGACCACGGAAAGGCCTGCATCCGCATTTCCTCCTATCTCGCGGAGGAACTGGGTGAGCCTGTTGTGATGAACATCTGGACCGGCGACGGCTTCAAGGACATTCCCGCCGACCGGCTGGGGCCGAGAGTCCGTTATCGTGAG
>CAZUFU010000125.1:0-4342 GCA_964619875.1 uncultured Oscillospiraceae bacterium | reverse complement strand
AATCATGGTATATCTGGGCGGCAAAGCAGCAAGTCCTGAAGAAGGCTATGCCATGACTAAAGCTGCCCTGGCAGACGGAAGCGGCCTGAATCAGCTTCGCAGATTCATAGAGGCCCAAGGCGGAAATCCTAATGTTATTGAGGATTACAGCCTGTTCCCTCAGGCATCTGTCAAAGATGAACTGAAGGCCGAAAAAGACGGATTCGTGGCTGAAATAGCGGCCAGAACCATCGGCCTTGCTTCACAGCACACCGGCGCAGGCAGAGCTACCAAGGAGTCGGAAATCGACCTTGCGGCAGGTGTATACCTACATAAAAAGGTAGGAGATAAAGTGGTCGAAGGAGAGACCCTGGCTGTTTTCTACGGCAACGACAGGGCAAAAGTTGACGCAGCTATGGCGGAGGCTAAAAAGGCCTTTGTAATCACAGACGAGCCATGTCAGCGCCCTGTGCTGATTAAGAAGATAATCGGTCTGGAGAAATAAAATTATGTGGATAGTATATGCTTTTGGATCGGCAATTTTTGCAGGTCTTACATCGATATTGGCAAAATGCGGAATTCGTCAGACTGACTCGACTGTTGCGACAGCAATCAGGACCATAGTGGTACTGGCATTTTCCTGGATTATGGTTTTCGTGGCAGGCTCACAGGGGCAGATAGGTTCTATTGAAGGGAAAACTCTGATTTTCCTTATACTTTCCGGGCTTGCAACGGGAGCATCATGGCTCTGCTATTTTAAAGCATTGCAGATAGGCGATATAAACAAGGTAGTGCCTATCGACAAGTCCAGCACGGTTCTGACAATACTTCTGGCCTTCATTTTCCTCCATGAAGAGATTAGCCTGACGAAGGCCGTTGCTGTGGTACTCATAGCCATAGGAACCTTCATGATGATTGAGAAAAAAGACACCAAGCCTCAGGAGTCCAAGGGCAAAGGCTGGCTGTTTTATGCGGTGGGTTCGGCGGTATTCGCCAGCTTAACCGCCATATTAGGAAAGGTCGGCATTTCCGGAGTTGAATCCAACCTGGGAACGGCCATCCGCACTGTAGTGGTGCTTATAATGGCCTGGGTAATGGTCTTTGCCACCGGCAAGCAGGGTGAGATACATAAGGTTCCGAAAAATGAACTGGGCTTCATCTGCCTTTCAGGACTGGCAACGGGTGCTTCATGGCTCTGCTATTATAAGGCTCTTCACGACGGCCTTGCCAGCGTGGTTGTACCGATTGACAAGCTGAGCATTCTGGTCACTATCGCCTTCTCGTACATAGTTTTTCACGAACACCTTTCAAAGAAGGCTGCTGCAGGACTTGTCCTCATCGTGGCAGGAACACTGGTAATGCTGATTTAAAAAAGAAGTTTTATATTGCACCGGGGTGAGATAAATGCTCCGGTGTTTTTTATTGACTAAATGGAATGATTACGGTATAATTACGGCATAAACAAGGAAAGGCGGTGTCGGTACGATGACTATTGAAGAAATGAAAAAGAAGAAGGCAGAGCGGGGATACTCTAACGAAAAGCTGGCAGGGCTTTCCGGTGTGCCGCTGAGTACAATCCAGAAGATTTTTTCAGGGATAACCAGACAACCCAGATATGAAACCATACTTGCCTTGGAGGCTGTTCTCAGCGACGGCTATGGAAGCTGCATTGGAGGCGGCGGCAGCACAGTTGCAGAAACTATGTTTGAATACAACGGCAAGAAACAGGGAGAGTTTACTATAGATGACTACTATGAACTTCCCGATGAGCGGAGAGCTGAGCTTATCGATGGCGTAATATATGATCTGGCATCGCCAACGGGAATTCACCAGATGATAATAACTAATCTCTGGCAAAACCTGAATAAATATATACGCGATAACAAAGGAAGCTGTTTGGCAGGGATTGCGCCTTATGATGTATACCTTAACAAAGAAGATAATAAAACTATAGTCCAGCCCGATGTGCTTGTAGTCTGTGACCCCAGGAAACTAACCAGAAGCCGGGTTGAAGGAGCACCGGACTTTGTTGCGGAGGTAATATCACCGTCCACCCGGCGAAAGGATATGACAGTTAAACTCGTCAAGTATACGGAAGCAGGAGTCAGAGAATACTGGCTTATTGAACCGAATGAAAAAAAGATAATCGTCTATGACATAGAAAACGATGCCCTGCCTCAGATATACGGATTCCGGGACAAGGTTCCGGTGGCCATATTCGGAGGCAGATGTCAGGTGGATTTTGCCGAAATCGATGACACATTGGAATTTTACTTCGGAGATAAGGAATAGCAGGCTGCCCTTTCACATACATTGAAGTGACTGATACTGAGATTATGTGAAGGGGTGGCTTTTTTATGTGGAAAAGGGTAGTTTCAAGTCTGGCAGGCGTTACGCTCATACTTTGCGCCTTCGTCGGTGTAGAAAAAATTAAAAGCGATCTGCCGTCCCAGGAGCCAATAGTGCTTGAGACGGTAAAAGATACGCCGTCTGAGGATAAAGGGCCTGAAGCGGCATTTACTGTGGCGGCAAAGGGCGCGGTACTTATAGATGCAGAGACGGGAGAGGTGCTGTTTCAGCAGGACGCTCACAAGGAACTTCCGCTGGCATCCGTTACCAAGGTCATGACCATGCTTCTGGTTATGGATGCAGTTGACGACGGCAAAATAACTCTGGATGACGAAGTGACCATTTCTGAAAGAGCGGCTTCAATGGGCGGCAGCCAGATGTATATGGAACCCGGAGAGACTCACACCGTTGCCCAGCTGATGGAAGGGGTGGCTATGGCCAGTGCTAATGATGGTTGTGTGGCTCTGGCAGAGTATGTGGCAGGCAGTGAGGAAATCTTCGTTGAAAGAATGAACGAGAGAGCGGCAGAACTTGGCATGAAGGACAGCCATTTTGTTAATACAAACGGGCTGCCTGTAGCAGATCATTACTCAAGTGCATATGATATAGGACTGATGTCAAAAGAGCTGTATAAGCATGAAGAAACACACAAGTGGTTCACCACCTGGCAGAGCACCATCACCGTAGGCCTGCCCGGCAAGGAAAAGGAGTTCGGGCTGACCAACACCAACAAGCTTATCAAGCACTATCAGGGATGTAACGGCATCAAAACGGGTTTCACCTCGGATGCAGGTTACTGCCTCAGTGCCTCAGCGACCCGAGGAGAGACTCATCTTATTGCAGTAGCACTTGGATGTGAGACCTCCAAGCTAAGAAACGCTGAGATATGTAAGATGCTGGACTACGGGTTTGCTAATTTTGAGACCCATGTAGCTGCCGAAAAAGGTGAAAAAATCACCACAGCAGAGATACAGAGAGGTACACCGCAGCAGATTACCGCGGTCACAGCAGACAGAATAACCGCTCTGGTAAAAAAGGGTGAGACTGATTCTGTAAAAAGTAAAGTCATCATGGATGACAAGGTCGCCCTGCCCCTCAAGGCAGGAGACAAGGTGGGCACGCTGCAGGTGATTAAAGATGGCAAGGTGGCAGGTGAATGTGATCTGGTTTCTGATTGCGGCGTAGAAAAAGCCTCCTTTACAGAGCTTATCAAGCGGATGCTTACATACAAAGGAAAAGAATATGGAAAGTAACTTTTAAAGGAGCGGAGAATCATGGAGAAACTTATCATACCGGAAGGAACGACAAAAGAATATATCCTTTCCTTCTCATCTTTCTATAAAGCTGCCTATGCGCAAGACATGCTGGAGGAGAGAGGTATATCCTCGACCCTCAAAAAGCTGCCGCCGGAGCTTATCAGGTCCTGCGGCACAGGGCTGTATCTGAGAACCGACTCCATACAGCAGGCTCAGCAGGTTTTTGACGAAAAGCAGATATCGACCCGGGGAATTTATCAGATTCAGAGAGATGGAGGAAATGAAAAAAAATATGTCAGGATGAAATAAACAAAAACTTCGTGACATTTGCGACAAAAAGTATTACAATAACCGTAAAGAATAATATTGACAGAGTAAGGACAGTGCGTCAAGTGCCGGCGGATGGGATGTTGCCGTCGGACGAAAAGCCCTGCGAGGCTTGCGTTGCTGCTCCTGCGTCCGCTGCCACCTAAGGAAAATAAACTCCTTTTGTGGCAATCTGCCATGAAAGGAGTTTTTGTTATGGCTAAAAACACTAAACAATTGACAGTTAATGCTATGATGGCTGCTATGTGTGCTGTTCTGGGCTACATGGCTCTGGATATGGGAAACCTTAAGGTTACCTTTGAGAGTCTGCCTATATTAATCAGCGCCCTTATGTTCGGACCTGTAGACGGTATGATCGTCGGAGGTATGGGAACTCTGGTTTACCAGCTGCTTAAATATGGTGTGAGTGCAACCACCCTGCTCTGGATGGC
>CAZUFU010000124.1:0-4381 GCA_964619875.1 uncultured Oscillospiraceae bacterium | reverse complement strand
TCCAGAATGTTGCGGTAGGAGGTGTGGCTCTTTGCCAGAACCTCGGTGTCGAAAACGTCCATGTTGGCCGTGGCAATGTCCTTCACGGCAACCAGACCCAGAAGCTTTCCCTCGTCATCGATCACCGGCAGGGTGTCGATCTCCTGGCTGCGCATGATGGTCCAGGCCCGACGCAGGCTGGTGCTGCCGGAGATGCCCTCAAACTTCCGGTAGTCTACGTCCCGGACCTTGGGATTCACGTCCAGACAGAGCCGGGGCGGTTCCACGCCGAAATGCTTTAAGACAAAGGCGGTCTCCGCATTGAGCTCACCGGCACGCCGGGCCTCATACCGCAGCTCCGATGTTTGATTTTTCAGCGCGGCATAGGCAATTGCAGAGCATATAGAGTCCGTGTCCGGATTCCGGTGCCCAATAACAACCACTGCGTGCTTCGACTCTCCCATAGCTGCTGCCTCCAATATGCTCTGATTTCCGGGTGCAGAAGCAGCAGCCGGGAGATGCTTGAACGCCCGGCTTACTGCCTGCCTTCTGTTATCCAGTTAGTATAACGGATTGCACCGGAAAAAGCAATCCTTTCCCAGCACTATTTTTGACGACAAAATGGGAATCCCGTTACTCCCACCGGAAGGTTCTGACGGCAATGGTGCCGCAGATCACGGCAATGGCGGTGAGGGTCACCACCGGAGCGGCAATTTGGTCATAGCAGCCCATGGACACCAATTTCAGCAGGTCGATTCCAACGCCCAGAGGCAGCACCTTTGCCACCACCCGGAACCATGCCGGGAAAATCTCCACGGGAATGGTGGCACCGGACAGGAGGAGCATGGGGAAGTAGATTAGGCTTGTGACCACATTCATGGACTTCGTGGTGCGGCAAAGGCTGGCCACCATCAGTCCGATGGAGAACATGGAGGCCATGGTGAGCAGCCACACCGCCATATATACCAGGACACTCCCGGGCATTGCGTAGCCGAAGAAGACCACCGCGGCAATGGTCAGAATCAGGGTGGAAAGAACCGCCATGACACCGCTGGCCAGGGTATCGCAGGCCAGAAGCCGCGCGGGAGAGCAGGGACTGCAGTACATCCGCCGCAGAGCGCCCTGGGAGCGGTATTCGACGATGGAGATGGGGATGCTCATAAATGCGCTGCAGCAGATTCCTACGGTGGACAGTGATACGTAGGCGCTTTGAAGGTAGGTAAGCCCCGAATCTGCGGCGTTTTTGCTTCCGGCGATCATGGCGATGAGAAGAAAGGTCACCAGCGGCATGGCGAGGTTAAACACGATCACGTCCGGGGACCGGAAAAAGAGCTTCTGCTCCACCTGATACATTCTTAAAAACTGCTTCATAACAGCTCCTCCTCTCCCATATAGAACAGATACGCATTCTCCAGATTGGTCTGACCCGACTGGGCGATGACCTGGGCTATGGTGCCCTCCACGACCTTCCTCCCATGCCGGATGATGCACACCCGGTCGCAGAGGGCCTCCGCCTCCTCCATGTAGTGGGTGGTCAGAAAGATAGTGAGTCCCTGTTTTTTCAGCTGCTTCAGGGTGCGCCACACCTCCCGCCGCGCCACCACGTCCAGTCCCGTGGTCAGCTCGTCCAGGAACACAATCTCCGGGTTGCCGATGAGCGCCAGCACCACAGAGAGCTTCTGCCGCTCTCCTCCGGAGAGCTTGGATACAAGGCTCTTACTCAGAGCGGCAAGGCCAAACTGCTCCAGAAGCGTATGGTAGTCCCCGGGGCAGGGATACAGAGAGGCGTACTCGATGCAGGCCTCCTCCACGGTGATGCTGCTCTGATACTGGGTATGCTGGAGCTGTACGCCCACCCGCTCAAATACCTGCTTCCGGTTCTTCCCGGCATTCATACCCAGAATCCGGGCCGAACCGGCATCCGGGGTCTTCAGTCCCAGGATCAGATCGATGGTGGTGCTTTTCCCGGCGCCGTTGTGTCCCAGCAGTGCGAAGACCTGGCCCTTTTCTACGTCAAAGGACAGATCGTCCACCACTTTCCGGCTTCCAAAGGACTTGGACAGATTTGCAACGCGGATCGATGGTTCATCCATAAGAAAATCCTCCTTGTGTTTTGTACAAGGAGGATTGTAGCATCTCCCCTGTAGGGGAGAGTCAAGAGGCAATATTTACGTTTATGTAAAATGTTTCCTTTCTCGTTTTTATCGCCCGGGCGGCATACCGGGAATACTACTGGGGATCGGCGTTATAGACGTGCTTGAATTTGCCGCTCACCGGGTGCTGCTTCGGCAGCTCTTCCGACAGGGCAACTGTCACATGCGAAATGCCATACACGGCAAGCAGCTCCCGGAGGGCCTCGGACGCTTTTTCGAAGGCTTCCGCTCTTTCAATCCCTTCCGTAGGCTCCAGCCGCAGCTCCACCCGGTTTTGGGGGTATTTCAGAAGCTGGAACCGGCGCAGCTCGTGAACCTCTTTCAGTTTTGCGTAGATGGCCAGGGGCGGAACCCGGATTTCCTTTCCGTCTTCCGAGAAGGTAAGTACATCGTCGTTTCGGCCTTCGATCTCCAGCCAGGGGGAGGGATTGCCGCAGGGGCAGGGCTCCCGGTGGAGGATGATCCGGTCTGTTACTTCATAGCGGATCATGGGCTGGGTGTAGTTATACAGGTTGGTCAGAAGGTACTTATCCGCCAGCTTTCCCTCCGGCACAGGATTTCCCTGACTGTCCACCGGCTCCACGATCACCCAGTCGTCGTTGATGTGCAGATGCTGCCGGGTGCATTCGCAGGCCACCGCACCGCCCTCCGTGCAGGCGTAGGAGGTCTGGGCGTAGCAGTGGAAGGCTTCGGACAGCCGCCGACGCAGATCGTCGGACAGATGCTCTCCGCCGGTCATGACGATCACCGGGGAGATATGGAGCCGTCCGCTGTTCTGCTCGTCAATCAGCAGCTCCAGATTGGAAGGGTATCCCCCCAGCATGGCGGGCTGGAACTTGTTTAGCTGCTCTACGATCTTTTCGGTGGGGTATAAAGCGCTGGAGATCCCCAATTGGCGCTTTTTCCAGGGCATCATCAGAAGCCTTGCCCGGATGGAGCTGTTGGCAAGATAAAAGCCCCCTTCGGCAAATACGCCCATGGACTTTCCGCCTCTGCGGATAAAGGCCCTCATATCCTCTTTCCGGGCATAGGAGCGGCTGGCGCTGATGGCGCCCATGACGTTGTTTGCCGTTCTGTCGCAGAGCATCACGAGAGGATTGCCGGTGGAGCCGGAGGTGGTTATCACCATGTACTTGCCCTGCCATTTGCGGCCGATATTGTCCGGATCGCCCATATAGTCGTTGATCTGATCCAGGGTCACGGAGCGGTCCGTCACCCAGTCATCCCAGTGCTCCATGAGCTGGCGCTTGTTGACGGCGGGAAGGTCAGAAAGGGTAAACTGCTCCGGAATGCCTTCGTAGAGCTTTGCATAGTAGGGACTGTTTCTCCTGGCGTAGGCAACCAGCGCCTGCAGACGATCCTTTTGAATTGCTTCCCGCTGCTCCGGGGTCGCTTTTTTGTACTGACTGCATAGCCGCAGGGCTTTCATCATTCCAATGGTTTTCATGGCGTTCCCTCCGCACGAATCTGAATCCTTCCCCTTGCCCGGCGCGCCTCAACCAGGATGGTGTATACGCCGTCTTCCGGGACGTTTACGGTAAAGTCGGTGACGTCCTGCCCATTTCCACGATAGACGGAAGCTCCGTCCGGGGCCTTGATTTCCAGATACAGGGCGCCCTGCTCCGTTTGGAACCGGATATGAAGGGCGTCCCCTTCCTGAAGCTCCAGGGTGTGCAGATCGGTCCCGTTCATTTTCTCAATGTCCAGCAAATAGGCATCCGGGTTTTTCACGCGGTTGCCGGTAAACCCCTCCTGATTGCGGCAGAAAAGGATGACCGCAGCTCCCGCAATCAGCAGCAGGCAGAGCCCTGCCAGAGCCGCTCGTTTAAGCGTTGTCATCTTCCTTCCCCTTTTTGACAAAGGAGCCAATGGCCAGTCCAACCAGCATCCCCAGGGAGATTCCCAGGCCGGTGTTGTTCCAAAGTGTGCTTCCCAATGCGGTGCCGATGCACATGCCAATGCACATGCCCACCGTTCCGTAATCGCCCTGCTGCTTGTCATCCTGTTTCTTATTGGCATATCTTGCGGCGAACACCGCAAGGAAGAGACCCAGCAAAACCCAGGGCAGCGCTGCCCGGAAGAATTCAAGCACAGTCAGTTCCTCCTTTATTGGCATTCTCCTGCTTCCCGAGCACCCACGCCGCATACCCGGTGAGGGCCTGGCAGAGGCCGAAGATAAAGTAGCTGGTGGACATGAAGTTCATCGGGAAGATGACGAACTGAATGCAGATCCACAGCATCAGCGTGAC
>CAZUFU010000123.1:0-4400 GCA_964619875.1 uncultured Oscillospiraceae bacterium | reverse complement strand
TATCCTCGTTAGCATATAATACCGAGTTGGAGGAGTTAACTGTTACGGTCTTATCCTTGATCTTGATTATACGACGGTTGCCGTTTACTTCAAATATAGCTTCACGCATTCCCTCGCTGTCTACAGGTCTTACCTCCTGCAGTCTTACTATGAGAATCTTTCCTTCCTCAAGCTTGACTTCGCAGGTTTCGCCTTCTTCCAAGCTGTGGAAGAAAATGTCCGAACCCATATATCTGAAGTTTCCATCTTTTCTGATACTCTTTACATAATCCTCGAATACCTTCGGATAGATGGCATAGCTGATAACCTCTCTGTCTGTTCCTTCCAGAGCAAGCTCATCCTGCAGCTTCTTTCTGATTGCTTCAAAATCTTCCGGTTCAAGAAGTTCTCCAGGTCTGCAGGTGATAGGTTCTTTACCCTTAAGCACAACCTTCTGGATATCCTCAGGGAAGCCGCCCTCAGGCTGGCCCATCATTCCTTCGAAGTATGAAACTGTAGAGTCAGGGAAGTCGATGCTGGCTCCCTTTTCTACGATGTTCTCAGGTGTAAGATCATTCTGAACCATGAAAATCGCCAGGTCACCTACAACCTTTGATGACGGTGTTACCTTTACTATATCTCCCAGCATCTGGTTTACGGCCTTATACATATCCTTGACCTCTTTCAGCTTGTGGCCCAAACCGAAGGATTCAACCTGAGCCTGCAGGTTGGAATACTGTCCGCCAGGAATTTCATATTTATATATTTCTGCAGAAGCAGTCTGAAGTTCTGATTCGAATCCCTTGTAAACAGGACGTACATCTCTCCAGTATTCACTGATCTTCTGAAGTCCGTCTGAATCAAGGCCTGTATCTCTGTCGGAATGCTGCAATGATGCAACGATTGAGTTGAGAGCTGGCTGTGAAGTCAGACCTGACATGGAGTTAAATGCAGCATCCACGATATCAACACCTGCCTGAGCTGCCATAAGAACAGTGGCAACGCCGTTTCCAGATGTGTCGTGAGTGTGCAGGTGAACAGGAATTCCGATTTCCTGCTTGAGAGCTCCAACCAGCTTGGAAGCTGCTGTCGGCTTGAGCAGTCCTGACATGTCCTTGATGCCCAGGATGTGTGCTCCTCTCTTTTCAAGCTCTTTTGCCATCTTTACATAATAGCTCAATGTATATTTTGTCTTTGATGCATCGAGGATATCTCCTGTATAGCAGAGACAAGGTTCTGCAATCATGCCCTGGTTCAGTGTTTCATCCAGTGCAACCTCCATACCCTGAATCCAGTTCAGTGAGTCGAAGATTCTGAATACGTCAATGCCGGCCTTTGCAGACTGCTTTACGAATTCACGGATTACATTGTCCGGATAATTCTTGTATCCTACTGCGTTTGCACCGCGCAGCAGCATCTGCATGAGGATGTTAGGGCACTTTTCGCGAAGCACCTCGAGTCTCTCCCACGGATCTTCCTTAAGGAATCTGTATGCAGTGTCAAAGGTTGCCCCTCCCCACATTTCCAGTGAGAACAGGTTGCGTCCGTACACTGATACAGCCGGCGCTATTTTTTCCATATCTACAGTTCTGACACGTGTAGCCATAAGTGACTGCTGTGCGTCTCTCATAGTGGTATCTGTTATGAAAAGTCTCTGCTGCTTTCTTACCCACTGAGTGAAATCCTTTGCACCCATTTCGTCAAAGAGCTGCTTGGTGCCTCTGCCTCGGAGTTCCTTCAGTTCTTCCGGCTTGAACTTAGGGAATACAGGAACGTTGAAGCTCTTCTTTTCGCCCTTTGTCTCGTTTACATACTTGTTGCCCAGGAATTCGATAACCTTAAGTTCTTTATCCTCTACCTTGTCAATCTGAAGCAGCTCAGGTGTGTTGGCGATAAAGCCTGTGTCACACTTTCCTGCAGCGAAGGTAGGATGGTTCAGCACGTTGAGCATGAACATGATGTTGGTCTTCACGCCCTTAATCTTAGTCTCTCTCAGCGCTCTGATGGCCTTTCTTCTGGTATCCTCGAAGGTTCTTGAGAAAGCAGTCACCTTAACCAGCAGGCTGTCGTAGAAAGGTGTTATTTCAGACCCCTCAAAACCGTTGCCTCCGTCAAGTCTGATGCCGAAGCCGCCCGGCGAGCGATAGTTTTCGATTACGCCGGTGTCAGGCATGAAATCGTTGACAGGATCCTCTGTAGTGATTCTGCACTGGATAGCATGGCCTGTAACCTTGATTGCATCCTGATTCGGAATTGCAATCTCCGGTGAATCCAGAGTGTATCCCTGAGCTACCAGAATCTGAGCCTGAACTATATCAACTCCAGTTACTATTTCGGAAACTGTATGTTCAACCTGTATTCTAGGGTTCATTTCTATGAAATAGTGCTTGCCTGTTTTGTCCAGAAGGAACTCAACTGTTCCCGCACTTCTGTAGTCAACTGCCTGTGCAATCTTGATAGCATCATTGCAGATTGCTTCTCTCTGCTCGTCTGTCAGGCAAAGGGCCGGTGTAAACTCGATAACCTTCTGATGTCTTCTCTGAATAGAACAGTCTCTCTCATAAAGATGAACGATGTTTCCCTCTTTATCTCCCAGAATCTGCACCTCGATATGTTTAGGGTTTTCAAGATATTTTTCAATGAAAATATCGTCTATGCCGAATGCTTTTGCAGCTTCGCTTCTGGCGCTTCTGAACTGAGGCAGGAGTTCTTCCTTGGAACGAACAATTCTCATACCTCTTCCGCCGCCGCCTGCTGCTGCCTTAAGCATTACAGGATATCCGCAGCTCTCTGCAAACTGCAGTGCCTCTTCTTCTGTTTCAATTGCTTTTTCAACGCCCGGAATAGTCGGAACGCCTACTGAATTAGCTACAATCTTTGACTTGATCTTATCGCCCAGTCTGTCCATCATTTCTGCTGTAGGTCCGATAAACTCGATTCCTGCTGATGCGCAGGCCTTTGCGAACTCTACGTTTTCGGCCAGGAATCCATACCCCGGGTGGATAGCATCTACACCCTTGGCCTTGGCCAATGAAATGATTTCATCGATTCCAAGGTATGCTCCTACAGGAGTCTTTCCTTTGCCTATCTGATAAGATTCGTCCGCCTTTGTTCTGAATAAAGTATTCTTGTCTTCCTCGGAATAAATAGCTACAGTTCTGATGCCAAGCTCCTGACATGCTCTGAAAACTCTTATTGCTATTTCTCCTCTGTTTGCAACCAATACTCTTTTGAATTTTTTAATTTCTCCCATTTCTCTCTCCTAAAAAAGCCGGCTACGCCGATTAGATTATTAGTTGTAGACTTTTTTGTTATTCCGGAAATATCAATATTGATATTTCCTCCATAATAAAAAATTACTTGATCACGCGTACGTCCATCTGCGGATAAGGTATTGTGATATTTGCTTCATCAAAAGCCAGTTTAACTTGTTCTTCCAAATAGTACCGTACATCGTAGTATTTGGAGGTTTCGCACCAGACCTTCAGATCCATGAGGATTCCGCTCTGCTGGTGCTCTGCCACCCCGATTACAGGCGCCGGGTCGGCAAAAATATCCGAATTGGATTCTGCCACAGCCAGCAGGACGTCTTTGGCTCTGGCGATATCCGAATCGTAGCTTATCGCGAAGTTTACATCAACCCGGCGGCTTTCCTCCCGGGAGTAGTTGACCATCACGGAAGCTGTAATGGTACCGTTAGGTATTGTGATCACCTTGTTGTCGTAGGTCTTCAGGGTTGTGACCAGAAGATCTATGCTCTGCACTATACCTGTTATTCCGGTAACCTCTATAACATCCCCTCTGATGAAAGGTTTGTTAGCTAATATTATTATACCACTTGCGATGTTTCCCAAACTATCTTTAAGTGCAAGGGCTACGGCCGCTCCGCAGGCGCCCAGCAGTGTCACCAGAGGCGCCGTAGGGACCTTGAGGCTTGTAAGGATTACCACTGCAAGGACAATATACAGGGCATACCTTGTGGCCGTTATTATGAATTTGTGGACTGATCTGTCAAGTCTGGTTCTTGCGAGGGCTTTCTCTGTTATCTTCACAGCGAGCTTTATTATGACTATTCCCGCTATAAAAATCAGTACAGCCATCAGAAGGCTTCCCCCGTATTCCCAGAGTTTTTCCAAAGTCTTTTCTTTAATCATACTTCACCATACTTATTCTGTCTTTTCGTAGACTCTTCCGCTGCGGCGTCTTTCCAGCTCATGAAGCAGCTTCTTTCTCAATCTGATGTCGTCCGGCGTAATTTCCACCAGCTCATCATCGTTGATAAATTCAAGAGCCTCTTCAAGGGTAAAGGTTCTTGCCGGGCTCAGCTTGATTGCCTCGTCGGATCCGGCAGCTCGCATATTGCTCACTCTCTTGGCCTTGCATGGATTTACCACCATATCATCGTTTCTGGAGTTCATTCC
>CAZUFU010000122.1:0-4449 GCA_964619875.1 uncultured Oscillospiraceae bacterium | reverse complement strand
CCCGGGCACAGGCGGCACGCTGCCGCTGACCGCCGGAGAGCTGCCGGGGGAATTTCCCAAGCTGATCGGTGATTTCCAGAGCGGCGGCAACTTTTTCAAGGCGCCCTTCCGTCTCCCGGGCAGAGCATTTGCGCAGATTCAGGGGCAGCACAATGTTTTCCGCCACGGTCAGGGTATCCAGCAGATTGTACTCCTGAAAGATAAAGCCCAGCCGGTCCCGGCGGAAGGCCGCCAGAGCCTCCTCCTTCATCCCGGCAACCTCCCGGCCCTCCAGCGCAATGCTTCCGGAGCTGGGCCGGTCAATGGTGGCAATGACGTTGAGAAGGGTGCTTTTCCCGGAGCCGGAAGCGCCCATGACAGCGGTGAATTCCCCCCGCTCCATGGCAAAGCTCACGCCGCACAGCGCCCTGGAAACAGCATCTCCGCTTCCAAAGTATTTGGTTACGTTTTTGATTTCCAGCAATGTGTTCATAGAAGCAACACCAACCTTTCCCCGCCATTGTACCACAGCAGCGCAGGAAACGTTCTAACCGTGTCTGACGCCAATCTAACAGTTTTGTTAGACTGACCCGGGGAACTGAAAGGAAAAGCGGGTAAACGCCCCCTCCTGAGAGGTGATCTCCATGCGGATACCCAGCTTCCGGCAAAGCCTGCTTACAATGTACAGCCCCATGCCGGTGCTCTCCCCCCTACTCCGGCTTAAGGCTCCGGTGAAGCCCCGGTCCGTCACCCGGCGCAGCTCGTGGGCGGGAATGCCGGGGCCGTTATCCTCCAGGCACAGGCTGCCCTCCGACAGCTCCATGTGAACCCGGCAGTCCGGGCAGTATTTGGCGCAGTTGATGAGAAGCTGCTTGAGGATAAAGACAAGCAGCTTCGGGTCGGTATATGCCCTGCCGTCCCCATGAATGTCCACCGAGATTCCCGCGGCAATGAGCAGCTCCATTTCCTCCCCCACCGCCTGATGGCAGACCCTGCGCAAATCGGCGGAACTGATCTGGGTGTCCTTTTCCGCCGTGCGCAGCCGGGCATAGGCCAGAATCGTTTCCGTCAGATTGTCCGCCCTGCGCAGCTCCCGGCGGAGCTTGGTGGGGCTTCCGTCATTGGAGAGAATCAGAGAGCAGGCGGTGAGGGGCGTTTTCATTTCGTGAACCCACTGCTCCACATACTCGCAGTAATCCTCCCGGTCTGCCCGGGCCTGCTCCACCGCGCCGATGGCGGAGCGGGAAACCTCCTGCAGCAGCAGAAAATACTGCAGCTCCACCGCGTCCCGGGGGCGGGGCAGGGTCTCTCCGATGAGATATGGCTCCGGCATGGCAGCCAGCCGGTTTTGCAGCATCCGCAGCCGCCGGTCAGCCCGCTGCCAGGAAAAAACCATGCAGCCCAGCAGCACCGCCGCCCCGGTGAGGCACAGCATCAGCAGCAGGGAGACCGGGAGCCCGCACAGCCAGATAATCAAGCTCAGATAGGCAATGCCGATTCCGCCCATGCACAGCGCGGTGGCCTTGGATTCCAGATACTGAAGGAAGCTCATAGGCGGTACCCCACTCCCCGGACGGTGCGGATAAAGTCTGTGGCCCCGATTCTGTCCAGCTTTTCCCGGAGTCTGCCGATGTTGACATACAGGGTGTTGCCGTCGATGTACATGCCGTTTGTCCACAGGTCTTCAATGAGCTCCTCCCGGGTGCAGACCTCCTTGCGCATCAGGCAATAGAGGATGCGAACCTCGTTTTTCGTCAGCTCTGCGGCAGCGCCCTCAAAAAGGGCCCGCATTCCCGGAAGATCCAGGGTCAGCCCCCGGACGCTCAGGATGTCCGCCGCCGTGGTTTTCAGGAGCCTGGCAATTCGGGCCAGCAGCACGGCGGAGTTGTAGGGCTTGCGGATAAAGTCGTCTCCGCCCACCCCGAAGGCCAGCAGCTCGTCCTCCGGCGTGTCCCTGGCTGTCAGGAAAATCACCGGGGTGCTGGATGTCTGCCGCAGCTTCCGGCACAGGGTGAAGCCATTGTCTCCCGGCAGATTCACATCCATCAGCACCAGGTCGCAGGGGTCCTCCTCCACCGCCGTGTAGCCGTTGGCCTGAAGCAGCGTCCGGAGCTCTGAGCGGATGACGGCATCATCTTCCATGATCAAAATTCGTTTCATACGATTCCTCGCTTTGCCTCCTGTACCTACGATCTTCTCGCCATTATACCATGCCGAACAATCGCTCACAACTGCAAATTGCGCCAAAATGCCTGCGCTTTTCCCGGCGGGCGGCCTTTCCAAAAAAATTATAAAAAGCCCTTGACTCTGACGTTACGTCATAGTGTATACTGCTATCACAAGGGGGAGGGATTGACATGATGACCATTCACGAAGTCAGCCGTCTGGCGGGGATCAGCGTCCGGACGCTGCACCACTATGATGCCATTGGGCTGCTGCCGCCCACCGCACTCACGGAGGCGGGCTACCGGCTGTATGACGATACGGCCCTGGCGCGGCTGCAATCCATCCTGCTGTTCCGCGAGCTGGAATTCCCGCTGCGGGACATCCGGCGGATTCTGGATGACCCGGGCTTCGACCAGACCGCCGCCCTGAACGATCAGATCAGGCTTTTGGAGCTGCGGCAGGAGCAGCTGGGACGGCTCATCGCCCTCGCCCGTGAAACCATGAATGAAGGAGTGACCTCTATGAAATTTGACGCATTTGACAAGACCGAACAGGAGCAGTACGCCGCCGAGGTAAAGCAGAAGTGGGGCGGCACCAAGGCCTATCAGGAGTACCGGCAGCGGGAGCAGGACGGCGCCATCGGCGACCCCGCAGGTCTCATGCAGTGCTTCGCCGCCCTGGGGGAGCTGAAGCAGCTGGATCCCGCCGACCCCCAGGTGCAGGCCGCTGTCCGGGCCCTGCAGCAGTTCATCACCGACCATTTCTACACCTGCACCCCGGAGATTCTGGCGGGTCTGGGCCAGATGTACACCGCCGATGACCGCTTCCGCAGCAGCATCGACAAGGCCGGGGGCGAAGGCACCGCGGCCTTCGCCGCCCAGGCAATCCGCATCTACTGCGGACAATAACGCAGCCCTTGCCTCCCTCTTAAGAGGGAGGTGCCCCGGAGGGGCGGAGGGAGTGTCCTGCGTCCGGTGGGAATGGTCTATCGTTTAGACGGCACCCCCTCAGTCGCTTCGCGACAGCATAAATAGTGGTATGATTGCCACTGGCAATCATGGGGATTTTGATTCGCTGCGCGGGGCACAACCCCAGCGGGGGAGTCAAGCCCTTCGGGGAAGAATGTAGGGGACGGCCTCCCGGGCGTCCCGATGGAATATGGGGAAACTGCGGACAATAACGAAGCAATGCCGCCGGGGCAACCCGGCGGCAGTCTGTTCTTTTGGGGGTTACAGCGCGGCGAACTTCTGAATGAGCTCGATGGTCTGGGCGATGTACTTGCCCTTGAAGCCATGGGGGCCGCCCTGGATCCAGTGCAGCTCGCAGTTGTCGTAGGCCTCCGCCGCACGCTCGGCGTAGGAGGGCTTCACGATGGCGTCCTCGGTTCCGTGTACCAGCAGGACAGGGCCATGGTAGGCGCTGATGGCGGTGAAGGGATCGATATCCATCACGTCGGTGGCGTACCGGCGGCCCAGCTTCAGCACGCCGCAGCGGAACACCTCGGGGGGATTCTTGGGATCGAAATGAGATTCCCGCATTCTACCCGCCCGGGCGTCATCGGGGATGCACAGGGCCGGGTAGACCAGAATCAGCTTTTCCACCCGCTGGGGGTTCCTTGCGGCCTCCAGGGCGGACACGAAGCCTCCCTGGCTGCAGCCCATGAGCAGGAGCCTTTCGCCCACATAGGGCAGGCTCTTGACATAGTCGATGACGGCCTCCAGATCCTCCACCTCGGTGAGCACGGACATGTCGGTGGTGGCGCCGTCGCTCTTGCCCTTGCAGCCATTCCAGCCGCCGCAGCCGCCGCAGAAGTCAAAGCAGTAGGCCGCATAGCCCATCCGGGCCAGGGCCTTGGTGTATTCCAGCACCTTTTTCCGGCTGGACAGGAAGCCGTGGCTCACCACCACGGCAGGCAGGTTGTCCCCCTCCCTGGGGCGGAACTCCGTTCCCCGGATGGTCAGATTTCCCCGGGTGCAGGAGAAGGGGGCAGAGACGATGGAATCGTCTTTCTTAAAAAAAGGAATCATTTTCTTATCTCACCTTTCCGTGATATTTCTATTTCTCAAAACCGGACGGTCTCGGGTGCGGAAGTAAAGGAGGAGAAGGTGGCGGTGGCGTTCCTGAAATAGAGCACCTGGGTATTGCCGTCGTTCTCATCGTACATTCTGCGCAGATTGGGGTAGGCATCCAGCATGGATTTCCGGGCCTCCACCCGGTCATCCTCCACCAGCTCTCCGGCAATACGCACCCAGGTGCCATTGTGGAAAGCGCAGATCTCGGCCTTGGGGTTCCGGGCCAGCTGGG
>CAZUFU010000121.1:0-4482 GCA_964619875.1 uncultured Oscillospiraceae bacterium | reverse complement strand
AATTCCTCGTCCAGATGTTTTTTGATGACATAAGGATAAACTGTTCCGCCGGAAATCACATTCATATAAAGTGTGAGTATTCCGTCTACAGCCAGGAAAGCCTCCGGAACACTGATTCTCTTATTCGCCGAATCATCCAGAGTTCTTTCAAGCCATTGTGAAGCCGCAGTAACTGCAGGATTCAGAGCATCAGCAATCACGTAGCGGGCCAGGGAACATATTCTCTCGCTCCTCATTGGATTCCTCTTATAGGCCATGGCAGATGAACCTATCTGACCACTTTCAAATGGTTCGTCAAATTCCTTCATGTGAGAAAGCAGCCTTATATCCATTGCAAATTTGCTGGCGCTCTGAGCTATGGATGACAGAACGGAAAGCACGTAATAGTCAACCTTGCGGCTGTAGGTCTGTCCTGAAACCTTAACACATTCGGCGAAACCCATCTTTGAAGCGATGAGCTGTTCAAGGCGTACCACCTTACTGCCGTCGCCGTCAAAAAGTGAAAGAAAGCTTGCCCCGGTTCCTGTGGTTCCCTTGCAGCCCAGCAGCTTAAGAGAGCCAAGCACGAAGTCCAGATGCTCCAGATCCATTACAAGGTCCTGTGCCCATAAACATGCACGCTTTCCCACCGTCGTCGGCTGAGCAGCCTGAAAGTGAGTAAATGCAAGGGTCGGCACATCCTTGTTTTTCTCCGCAAAATCTCCCAGAGCGGCAATAGTACTAACCAGAAGCTTTTTCACGTGAAGGAGCGCATCTCTCATCAGTATTATATCCGTGTTGTCCCCTACATAGCAGGAAGTTGCCCCCAGGTGGATTATAGGTCTGGCTTCAGGACACACATCTCCGTAGGTATGCACATGCGCCATGACATCGTGTCTGAACTTGGACTCGTACTCCGCCGCCTTTTCATAATCGATATCATAAATGTGCGCCTTCATTTCCTCTATCTGTTCATCGGTAATGTCAAGGCCCAGTTCCTTCTCGCTTTCTGCAAGAGCAATCCAAAGTTTTCTCCAGGTGGAAAACTTATGGTCTGCAGAAAATATTTTTTTCATCTCATTCCCTGCATAGCGTGTACAGAGCGGGTTTTCGTAAACATTTTTCATAGGCCTGACCTCCATTTTTACATCAAACTGCATTTTTTTTAAAACAAAAATAACGAAATGATTATATCTCCCGTTTTTTTCTTTGTCAATATTTTTTTAAAAATCTTCTTGACAAGGGGCGCCCATGTGATTATAATTACTCACATATTAAAAATTACAGAATATGCTTCGGACAGGAAATCGCAAGCGACTTTTTTTTTTCACTTTAAATGAGTGTAAATAAAAAAGGCGCTTTTTTATTTTTTCAAGGCAGATTGACAACAAAGGGAGGTAATGACAATGACAAAATACATCTTTATCACAGGAGGAGTCGTCTCCGGACTGGGAAAGGGAATATGCGCCGCATCTTTAGGCAGGCTGCTTAAGCAGAGAGGCCTCAGAGTGCTGCTTCAGAAATTCGATCCCTATCTCAACGTGGATCCCGGCACCATGAGCCCTTATCAGCATGGAGAGGTTTTTGTCACTGACGACGGAGCCGAAACCGACCTTGACCTGGGACATTACGAACGTTTCGTCGATGAAAATCTTACCGGCAGCTGCAGCATCAGCTCCGGCAAGGTCTACTGGAACGTGCTTTCCAGAGAACGCAGGGGGGACTACCTTGGTGCTACCGTTCAGATAATTCCTCACATCACCGAGGAAATCAAGGCACGTATCTATGCTCTGGCAGATGAAAAGGCTGCTGCGGGAGAACCGGCGCCTGACGTGGTTATCAGCGAGATAGGAGGCACTGTAGGCGACATCGAAAGCCAGGCTTTCCTTGAAAGCATCCGCCAGGTCGCCAACGAAAAGGGCCGGGAAAACGTTCTTTTCATACACGTGCCCCTCATAGTCAAAATTCCCGGTGACGGCGAGCTTAAAACCAAGCCGGTACAACACTCCGTCAAAGAGCTTCTTTCCATAGGAATTCAGCCTGACATTCTGGTCTGCCGTTCAGACGACCCCATCAACGATGAAATACGCCGCAAGATTTCCCTCTTCTGCAACGTGGAACCTGAGTGCGTAATCCAGAACCTCACCGCACCATCTCTTTATCAGGTGCCTCTATATCTGGAAAAAGAAGGGCTTGACACAATTGTCTGCCGCAAACTCGGCCTTTACACTCCGCCTGCTGACCTGACAGAATGGCGCCAGCTTGCAGCAAAAGAAGCGGCCGCTTCCGGCTGTGTCAGAATAGCTCTTGTGGGAAAATACGTGGCCCTTCACGATGCATATCTTAGCGTGGTTGAAGCTCTTAATCACGCTGGAACGGAAAACGGCGTCAAAATAAAGATAAAGTGGGTCAATTCAGAAGAACTCACCGATGATAACACTGCCGATTATCTGGCTGACTGCCATGGCATCATCGTTCCCGGCGGCTTCGGTGACAGAGGCATTGAAGGCATGATATGTGCCGCACGTTTTGCCCGTGAGAAAAAAATACCTTATTTCGGCATATGCCTCGGCATGCAGATGGCTGTGATAGAATTCGCACGCCACGCTGCAGGACTGGCAGGAGCTCATTCCACTGAGTTTGCTCCTGAAACGCCTTACCCCGTAATAGACATTATGGAAGAGCAAAAAGCAATTACCGCCAAAGGCGGAACAATGAGACTTGGTAAATATCCTTGTGTACTGTCGGAAGGGAGCCTGGCACGCAGCCTGTATGGCGCAGGAGAAATCGAAGAACGCCATCGCCACAGATTCGAGATGAACAGAAGCTTCCGGCCACAGCTTGAGGCAGAAGGGCTTTCTGTGACAGGCCTTTCTCCTGACGGACTCCTGCCTGAGATAGTGGAAATAAAAGACCATCCGTGGTTCGTGGGAGTTCAGTTCCATCCGGAATTCAAGAGCCGCCCTAACAGACCTCACCCTCTGTTTGCCGGCTTCATCGCTGCTTCAAAGGAGGTGGCCTCCCATGAGTAATCTTCACGAGGAATGCGGTGTATTCGGAATATATTCACCGGAACCTGCCGACCTTGCTTCATCAGTATATTACGGGCTTTACGCTCTGCAGCACCGCGGCCAGGAAAGCTGCGGCATAGTAGTCAACGACGATGGTGTATTCTATTCTCATAAGGATCTGGGCCTGGTCAGTGAAACCTTTACAAAGGACGTCATGGCTCACTACCCTTCGGGGCGTATTGCTGTAGGTCACGTGCGTTACGGTACCACCGGCGGCAACAGCCGCAGAAACTGTCAGCCTATAGAGGTCAACCACTCCAGAGGCAAAATGGCTCTGGCTCACAACGGCAACCTGAGCAATGCATACGAACTTCGTTACGGGCTGGAAATGTCCGGTGCGATTTTTCACACTACCAGCGATACAGAAACCATAGCATATATCATTACGGGACAGCGGCTCACATCACCTTCCATCGAAGTAGCGGTCAGCCGTGCCATGGACAAGCTTGATGGAGCTTACTCACTTGTGCTCATGTCATCCACCAAACTTATAGCAGCCAGAGATCCCATGGGCTTCAGACCACTCTGCTTTGGCAAGACCTCAGAGGGCGCCTACGTTGTAGCCTCCGAGAGCTGTGCGCTGGAAGCCGTCGGGGCTGAATTCATTCGTGATGTGGCTCCCGGAGAAATCATCGTTTTTAACAAGGACGGCATGAAATCCTTTACAGAACACTGCGGTAAATCGCCTCATGCTATGTGCATCTTTGAATATATATATTTTGCCAGACCTGATTCCGTCATCGACGGCTATTCAGTTCACGCCAGCCGCCGCAAAGCAGGAAGAATCCTTGCACAGACTTGTCCCGCAGATGCCGATGTAGTCATCGGCGTTCCTGACTCCGGATTGGACGCCGCATTAGGTTTCGCTGAGGAATCCGGAATCCCTTACGGCATAGGCTTCATCAAAAACAAATATATAGGAAGAACTTTCATCTCTCCCGGCCAGAGTCTAAGAGCTGACCAGGTTAAGATAAAGCTCAACACCATCAGAGATACGGTTTGTGGAAAACGTGTAGTCATGATTGACGACTCCATAGTACGTGGCAATACCTGCGGCCGCATAGTAAAGCTTCTGCGCGATGCAGGGGCAGCTGAAGTACATGTCCGCAGCTCTGCACCGCCTTTCCTGAATCCATGCTACTACGGGACGGACATCGATTCCCGTGAAAACCTCATAGCATGTCATCATACGATAGATGAAATCGCTTCTATTATCGGTGCCGACAGTCTTGGATATCTGCCTCTGGAGGCCCTCTCACAACTGGCAATGGAAACGGGATACTGCAGCGCATGTTTCAGTGGAGATTACCCTACTGCCGTTCCCGAAAACACAACAAAAGACAGATTTGAACAGAAATTACATATATAAATGGAGGAAACAAATGAAAAAGACAGTTCAGTTATACGAAGGAAAAGCAAAAAAAGTTTTTGA
>CAZUFU010000120.1:0-4545 GCA_964619875.1 uncultured Oscillospiraceae bacterium | reverse complement strand
GTCTTCAGTTTTATCGTAATTAATGAACACCGGATAGGTTTTGGTTTTTCTGTCATACTTATATCCGCCTATATTAAGTGCAACCTCACCTTTTTCCCATTCGAGAAGCCTGCACACATCTTCATAAGTGTACTTTGAATAGAGTTTAAGCGATGTGTCCTTATATGTACCGCTATAGTCTTTTTTATTGCGGTAAAGTCCAAATTGAACCAGTTCTTCAACCTGCCCGCGGAACTCATCATCCTTGAGCATTTCTCTGAAGCTTTCAGATGCCTTATACTTATCCCCTGACTTTTCTATTACTTCACAGTCTTTGTATGTATCTCTGGCAGACCCTGTTGCAAACTCATTGCTGAGCACATTTACCACATTGACTTCTGTACGTCTGGTCATATTGATACCATAATCATCTTTTAGGTCTGCACGAAGCTTTTCAATTACCGAGTCCGTTCCCTCAAGAAGTCCTTTTATGACGAGTAGCTCATGAGGTCTCTTGCCGGAAGCAAATTTCTTTGAAATAAACTCGAGCATTTTTTCCTGCTTGCTGCTAAAGTCAACATCATATTCTTTCTCATATTTTTTGAGAAACATATGGTATGAGCCCAAAGATTTATTATCAAAGATTCTAAGCACATCAATAGAGCCGTATTCTTCAAAATCCATCAGCGCAGGAACTCTGCCTAATTTAAACTTCAGCTGCTGATAGCACTCCTTAATCAGTTTTATATCATTGAAGTTGGCGCTGTCAATGGACTGGAAAATACGTTTTCTTGATATTTCATCAAAATGGATGGTGGAATTGCCCGGTATTACCCTTGATCCTTCCCTCACATATCGTCTGATCGTATCTTTGTTATATGTTCTGTCTCCCGACAGTGCTATTGGAATCATAAAATTGTTAGTATAATTACCGATGAAGTCCAGGATTACAACATACTCTTTTCCCGGAGCTTTTCTCAATCCACGACCCAGCTGCTGCACGAAGATAATCGGGCTTTCCGTAGGTCTGAGCATAACCACCTGATTGATTTCCGGAATATCCACGCCCTCATTGAAAATATCTACAGTAAATATATAGTCAAACTTGTCCGGTCTGGTGTCACTGGTCAATCTGTCAATGCAATCCTCTCTCTTGCTTTGCGAGTCCTCGCCACAAATAAATTCAGTACTATAGCCCCGCTCATTGAAAGCACGCGAAAGCTCACGGCCCTCATCTTTTCTGCTGCAGAAGACCAGACCTTTTACCCTGCTGCCCGAGTAATCGTAATATTTTATTTTTTCTATAATATGTTCGACTCTGGCATCACTTACTAATCTTGCAAAATTTCTTAATCCACTGTTGTCATCAAAAGTCTCGCCGTTTATTTCCAGATCAGTCAATCCAAAATAGTGGAAGGGGCATAGCAGATCTTCTTCCAGCGCCTGTTGCAATCTTATCTCGTATGCAATGTTATGGTCAAAAAGGTTGTAAATGTCGAAACCGTCAGTTCTCTCCGGACTGGCTGTCATTCCAAGCCATAACTTCGGCTCAAAATAATCCATTATTTTCTGATAGCTGCCTGCACCCGCTCTATGAACTTCATCCACCACAATTATATCAAATTCTTCTTTGGAAAACCTCTGCAGAGTTTCTTCCTTGCACATCATCTGCATGGTGGAAAACAGGAAATCAGAATCATAGTTCTTTTCATTTCCGGAAAGAAGTCCGAATGTTCTCACCTCTCCGAATACTCTCCTGTAGCTCTCCATTGCCTGCTTTGCAATCTGCTCTCTATGTACCACAAACAAAGCCCTCTTCGGCATATACTCCCTCAAAGCAAAGGCTGATGCATAAGTCTTTCCTGTACCCGTGGAACTGAGTAGCAACGCCCTATTTCCCCCTTGTTCAACAATCTTTTTTAAATTTGCAACGAAGGCAACTTGCATTTTGTTTGGTTTAAGAGAAAACTGCTCATAGTCAACAACTTTCTGTTTAGCAGCTATAGCCTTCTGCTGGCTTACAATTTTATATTTCGTTTTGTAGGTCTCGATAAATTGCTCATATCTGAGGCTCCTCCTGTCATTCCAGAATGAATCGAATTCGCCTAATACCTCTTTTGCCATGGCTCCTTGAGAAGTAGACACAATCTTTGTATTCCACTCCCTGTTCTTAGTCATAGCGTTCATCGTCAGGTTGGAGCTGCCTATAATAATTCTATAGATTTCCTCTTTTCTGAAAATGTAGCCCTTCGTGTGGAATCCGCCGGTTTCATTGTCAGTACAGAACATCTTCAGCTCGATATTTTTAAGCTGGCTTAGTTTTTCCAATGCCTTGGGTTCACTAAAGGTCAGGTAATCTGTGGTGAGAATTTTCCCATGGATACCTTTTTCCTCAAGTTCACGAAGTACCTGCAGCAATGGTGTTATTCCGCTCATAGTAATAAAGGCCACGCTGATACAGAACTCGTCACAGTTAGAGAGTTCCGCTTCTATTGAGGACAGCACCTTTTTGCCTTGCCTGTGATCATTAGACAAAAACTCTGGCCTGTATGAAAAGCTTGCATTATATTCGCTGTCAATAAATGCTGCATGAGCGCCTCTTTTTATTTCGTCTGTTTTAGTCAGGGTGTATCTGTTCATTTGTTCCTCTTTCTGCTTTATATAGTTTAATTATAAATGATTCTAGTAGAATTTCAACCTGCGATTGCTATGCTCTGCTGTCGCCGTTTTCCAAAATACTAAAAAAGTTTTCCGTTTGAAAACAAAATGCCCCAACCGGAAAACTTTTTTACAAATCTTATTTATAATGTAATATTTTTCATGGCGATTTCTGCCGATTTCACGGTTCTTAGCTTGAAAATGCCCAATTGTGCATCAGAAGTTTTCCAAAGCCGTCCAAAAGTTTTCAAAAAGAAAACCACACACCCTAAAATGAAAACCGACGACTGTAAAAATTTTAAGCGCCAAACCCTATGGCAACTGCGACTACCATCAGCACAGCCTGGACGCCTACCAGTGCGAAGAACACAGGGAAAATGAATTTCCACCACTTTTCCAGCTTGACACCGGCAAGGCCAGCCATAATAGCTGCGAAAGCTGTCGGCCATACGATGTTGGAAAGACCGTCGCCGAACTGAAAAGCCAGTACCGCCGTATCTCGAGTGATGCCCAGAAGGTCTGCCATCGGAGCCATAATAGGCATGGATACTGCAGCCTGCCCGGAACCTGAAGGAATGAAGAAGTTCAGGATAGTCTGCATAATGAGCATTGCAATTGCACTGAGCCAAACAGGAAGATATGACAGCGGCAGCGACATGCCGTATACAACCGTGTCTATGATATTGCCGGACTGAAGAACTATCAATGTTGCCCGGGCAATACCTATCATCATTGCAGAAGTACAGGCATCCTGAAACCCAACTGCGAAAGTTTTTCCGATATCATCCAAGCTGTCTCTCATTATGATTGCAGCTATTAAACCCATAATGAGCAGCACCGCAGATATTTCTGCAAAATACCAGCCCTTGGTCTTTACGCCCCAGACGATTACAACGATTGCTGCCAGTAAATCAAAGAGTACCAGCTTTTGTCTGATGCCGAATTCCTTGCCACCGCTTCCTGCAGCCATGTTCCCCATGGCTCCTGCACCAAGCAATGCACTGAAATCGTCACCGTATACCAGACTCTTGGTCGGGTCCTCCTTGACCTTGATGGCATATCTCATGGTAAGTCCGCTGCCTACGATAATCATGGCGATGTGACATATAATACGATACCCTGCTCCGGACATGTAGTCTACCTCTGCAATTCCCTGAGCCACACCTACGGTAAACGGATTCATTACAGCTCCCGAATAACCCATTCCGGCGCCCAGAGCCACAACCGCAAGGCCGACCACGGCATCATAACCCATACCTATGAATATGGCAGCGAAAATAGGAATGAAAGGTACCCATTCCTCGAACATACCTACAGTAGAAGATCCCAGTCCGAACAAAGCCATAAAAATCGGGATGATGATAACGCTGCTCTTTCCTTTGAATATTTTCATCAGAAAAACAACCAGACCGTCAAAGGCTCCGCTCCGGATTATAAATGACACCGATGCAAAGGCCATAAATACGAAGAAAACGATTTCTCCGGCATTGACCATGCCGTTAAAAAACGACTGGAAAAACTCAAATGGTCCTACCGGGGACGCCTCAACTTCATGCCATGTGCCGGGCACTACAATCATTCGGCCGGACTCATTTTCAATGCGGTCAAACTCTCCGGCCGGTATAATCCATGTCAGAATCGCACACACCAGCACTATAAAAAACAGGATAATAAAAATATGCGGAAGATTAAATTTTTTCTTCTCGCCAAGCTTAGGTCCTTTGCTCATAAACAACCTCCTTTCAGATTTATCTGCAATATTGTTCACATATCATAACCTATGCTCGTCCCTGTCTTTATTTACGGTTTTTTGCATCATTTTTTCGACGGATTCTGACATTTCTGATAGAGGCAAATCGAGTAGGGGCTAACACGTAGCCCCTCTCACACCACCGGGCATGCCGTTCG
>CAZUFU010000119.1:0-4560 GCA_964619875.1 uncultured Oscillospiraceae bacterium | reverse complement strand
GTTCCACATCCTTGGTCTTGTCCAGGGAAAGCATCTTCTGCGGATGTTTCTCCTTTGGCAGGTCAGAAAGCACCTCATATCCTACCCTCATGGTCGGGCTCTTGGACAAAGTCACACCTGTTTCTTTTTCCAGGGACTCCAGCAGGTCATAAAGCCTGTCGTATTCATGGTTAGGCATGATTTCCCGGCTTTCCTGATAATAGGCCCTGGATGCCTGATTGAGCAGAACTATGAGGTTCTGCATCTGTTCTATTTTACTTTGTTTTTCATTTTTATCCATATCATCAAACCTTCCTCAATGGCGCGATTCCCTTGGCCAGCTTTTTGGTACCGCCTTCGTCGAAAGCAACGGTCACCGTCTTTGCATCAACATCCACAACTATTCCGTGACCGAACTTTCCGTGGGTGACCTGATCTCCCTCCGTGAAGTTCTCAGTACTTCCTGCAGCCGATTCCTTGACCGACTGCTTGGCATACTTCAGCGGATCAAAATTATATGGCCTGAACGGTGGATTTTCACTGTATCCGTCAAAGCTTCCGGTGTCAACTCCCAGCCTGTTGTCAGTTCTCCGTGACGGTGCATAAATGCTGTCACCGGCCTCATCCAGAAGTGATTTATCAAGTTCTCTCAGAAAAGTGGACTCTCTGGTATATTCACCATGTCCATAGAGCACACGATATGCTGCACTGGTGAGGAAAAGCTTTTCCTTAGCACGAGTCATGCCCACATAGCAAAGCCTGCGTTCCTCCTCTACACCGTTTTCGCTGTCCATCGCCCTGTGACCCGGAAATAGCCCATCCTCCATACCCGGCATGAAGACCACCGGGAATTCCAGTCCCTTGGCGCTGTGCATTGTCATCAGTGTAACCTTGCCCGATTCATCATCGTATTTATCAGTATCGCTGTCCGTCGCAACCCTTTCCAGGAATTCCTCCAGAGTTGCTTTCTCATCAGCTGCAGCTTTTTCCTCTTCAAAATCGTAAATAAACGATTTAAAATCAAGCAGGTTTTCTATACGGCTCTCAGCCTCCAGAGTATTTTCATCCTCAAGGGCCTTAAGATAGCCTGTCTTCACCAGCAGATTGTCGTAAATATCAGAAACCCTCAGGTTGTCCTTTTCCTGCTGGCATAGCTTCATCACATCCATCATGGACTTTACGGAAACAGATGCCTTGGCAGGCAGGCTGTATATGACTTCCTCCTGAGAAAGAGTATCAAAGAGAGACTGTCTGTTAACTCTCGCCAGAGTCTCCAGCTTACCCAGGGTGGTAGGCCCGATACCTCTCTTCGGCTCGTTTATAATCCTCTTTAAAGCCAGGTCGTCCGCCGGATTGACCACAAGGCGCATATAACATATCATATCCTTCGTTTCCTTGCGTTCATAGAAGCTGAAACCTGATAAAATCTGATACGGTATATGTCTGCGCTTCAGAGCATCCTCAAAAAGCCTAGACTGTGCGTTCGTCCTGTAAAGCACAGCAAAATCATCGTAGCTGCAATCTCTCGACCCGGAAAGCAGGTCAATCTCCTGAGCTACATAATATGCTTCTTCCTTATCGCTATCACATCGTTTATATACGATTGGTGCTCCTGCCTCAGCTTCAGTCCAGAGCTTTTTAGACTTTCGACCTCTGTTGTTTTTTATCACCGAATGGGCCGCAGCCAGAATGTTGCCGCATGAGCGATAGTTCTGCTCCAGTTTTATAACCTTAGCTGCCGAAAAATCCTTTTCAAAGTCCAGAATGTTCCTTATATCAGCTCCGCGCCACTGGTATATGCACTGGTCATCATCGCCTACTACGCAAAGATTCTGATGCGCCATGGCCATCATCTTTATTATCTGGTACTGAATGTGATTAGTGTCCTGATACTCGTCTACCATTATGTATCTGAAACGGTTCTGGTACTGGGCCAGAATGTCCGGGTTATCTCTCAGCACATGTAAGGCATTGAGCAGCAGGTCGTCAAAGTCCATGGCGTTATTAGCTCTGAGCTGACGCTGGTACTCCTTGTAGACATTGTATATGACCTTGGCTTTTGGATTACCGTCACTGTTTTCCAGGAACTGCTCCGGATCTGAATCAGCTTCCTTCTCCTTGCTGATTATAGCCGAGAGGTAGGCCTGAGGAAACTGTTTACTGTCTATATTCTGCTCTTTTATTATGTTCTTTATTATTGTTTTCTGGTCCACTGTGTCATAGACCACGAAGTTCTTATCGTAGCCCGCAGCATAATAATGCTCCCTGAGAATTCTCAGGCTCATGGCATGAAAAGTCATTATCCACATTCCCGGGCATGGTCCAACCAGCTTTTCCACTCTGTCACGCATCTCTTTTGCTGCCTTGTTTGTGAATGTCACTGCAAGGATACTGTAAGGGCTGACCCCCTGCTCTATCAGGTACGCAATTCTGTGAGTCATGGTGGCAGTTTTACCGCTTCCGGCTCCTGCAAGAATAAGCAGCGGCCCCTCTGAATGGGTCGCCGCCTCCTGCTGTTCTTTATTTAAATGGTCTAAATTCATTGTAAATTCCCCTTTCCGTCTTTTACCCCTTTGAACCTGTCAGATACTCGTAGTAACCTGCCACGTCAAAAATCCTATTTTTTTCCTGTGTTGAATACACGCTCACATAATCTTTCTGCTTGTATGTCAGGCAGGCTGTCAGCTGTGCTTTCTTTTTATCGTAATCAAAAACGTTGTCAAGCCTGCAGGTAAGAATGGCTTTTTCCCCTGCTCGGATCAGCAGCCTTTTGCCCTCAGAAAGTTTTCCGTTCACATTTTTTTCAGGTTTTTCATAGCTTACTATCTGCAGGTTGTGCACCTTGCCTCCGTCGCTCAAATCCTCCAGTGCAAAAGCAGGATCAAGATAAAAGCTGTTGCTCTTGCTGCTGTTTGTTATGGTTATCTTAATAGTTTTTTCTGTTTTGTTGATTGACGACGGCAGACCTACTGTGAATACAGGCCTGTAGTTTGTCACTGTCACGGCCTTGCCCGTACTGTACTTGCCGCGTACAGTTTTACTGGCCTGCTTGTCATAGGCCCTGACCTTATAGTAATATTTCTTTCCCACGGTCAGACCCGTGTTTTTATATGTCAATGTGCTTCCGCTTGTTATTGTCTTGATTTTAGTGTATGTTCCTGATACCCCCGTCTTCCTGTAAATCTCATAGCCGTCAGCACCGCTTATTTTTTTCCACGTCAAGGTAACAGCCTTGGACGCTGTCTGTTTAACCGTTAAGCTTACCTGTGCCGGTGCAGATGCAGCCTGGGCAGTCTGAACCGTCCCGGCCATCAGGGCAAGTATGAATATGATTGTGATGGTCTTCTTCAATATTTTTTTCATAGCAGTTAATTATACCACAGCTTCAAGTCTGCGGTGCTGTGATTTAATGATTCCTTCCTTGCGGCAACGCCGCATACATAATCGGCGGAATCATTATACCACAAAAAACGCCGGCTGGCTAGCCGACGTTTCATTGTTTGTCATGTGTTATATGCTGTCAGAATTTATTATACTAACTCTAAGAATACAACCTCAGCGTTGTCGCCCTGACGAGGTCCTAACTTAAGAATTCTGGTATATCCGCCGTTTCTGTCAGCGTATTTAGGAGCGATTTCCTCGAACAGCTTAGTAACAACCGTTTCATCAAATACATATGATAAAACCTGTCTTCTTGCGTGGAGGTCACCGCGTTTTGCTAATGTAATCAGCTTTTCAGCTTCTCTTCTAGCTTCCTTAGCTCTGCAGTCAGTAGTCTGAATTCTACCTTCTCTGAATAAGTCAGTTACAAGGTTTCTCAGCATTGACTTTCTGTGAGCTGAAGGTCTGCCTAATTTTCTGTATCCAGGCATTTTAAGATTCTCCTTTCTGCAAAGAATTAATCATCACTAGGTCTTAAAGAAAGACCCAATTCTTCCAATTTAGCTTTTACTTCATCAAGAGATTTCTTTCCAAGGTTTCTAACCTTCATCATATCATCTTCTGATTTCTGAGTAAGTTCTTCTACTGTGTTGATGGCTGCTCTCTTGAGGCAATTGAAGGAACGAACTGACAGTTCCAGTTCTTCAATGGTCATTTCAAGAGCCTTTTCCTTCTGGTCTTCTTCCTTCTCAACCATGATCTCCATAGAGCCTGTAGCATCGGTGAGCTGGATAAACAGGTTCAAATGCTCCTGCATGATCTTAGCACCGATGGACACGCCTTCATCAGGAGTGATTGATCCGTCAGTCCAGATTTCAAGTACCAGTCTATCATAGTCAGTTACCTGACCTACTCTGGTATTTTCTACTGTAAAATTAACCTTTCTAACAGGGGTGTAAATTGAGTCAACAGGGATAACTGAAATCGGTGTGTTTTCAGTCTTGTTCATCTCTGCCGGTACATAACCTCTGCCTCTTGCCAGATTGATTTCCATAACAAGAGTTGCGTTCTCTTCGAGAGTTGCGATGTGAAGATCAGGATTAAAAATCTCCATCTCAGAATCACCGATGATATCAGCTGCAGTCACTTCCTTAGGACCAACTGCGTTGATGATAACTCTCTTGGTGTTTTCGCCGTTTA
>CAZUFU010000118.1:0-4579 GCA_964619875.1 uncultured Oscillospiraceae bacterium | reverse complement strand
CTTCAGCTGATGAGGAAGTGCGTCCTGATGAATATGCTCTTGACTGGTTCGCAGTCCACACAAGCAACTTCACAACGGCAACCAGCACCGTATCACTTATCAAAAATGGAAAGAAGTACGAAGACGTATGCCTGGGCGATGGTCCTATAGATGCTGCTTTCAATGCTATCGACAAGATAGTAAAACCTGTAAAGCATACCTTCGATCTTTACACTATCAACTCTATCTCAGAGGGTAAGGATACACTGGGTGATGTTACTGTAAAGCTGCTGGCTGACAATCGTTCCTATGTAGGCAGAGGTCTTTCCACAGATATTTTTGAGGCAAGTATTCTGGCCTACATCAAGGCAATGAATAAGATGATGCGTGCTTACAGCAGCGACCAGGCTGAAGAAAAGGAGAGCGCCAATGACAACTAGAATGACAATGACACAGAAAATTCTTGCCGCTCATGCAGGTCTGCCGTCAGTCAAGGCCGGCGATCTCATAGAAGCAAAGCTGGATATGGTTCTGGGAAACGATATTACATCTCCTGTGGCAATTGATGTCTTCGACAAGGCTGGATTTACCAGGGTTTTTGATAAGGAAAAAATCGCTTTGGTTCTGGACCACTATACACCATGCAAGGATATCAAATCTGCACAGTTGTGCAAGACAGTGAGAGAATTTGCCAAACGCTTTGACATAAAGCACTATTACGATGTGGGAACGGTTGGCATTGAGCATGCACTGCTTCCTGAAAAAGGCATCGTAGGACCGGGAGACTGCATTATCGGAGCAGACTCCCATACATGTACATACGGTGCGCTGGGGGCGTTTTCCACAGGCGTAGGTTCTACGGATATGGCAGCAGGAATGGCCATGGGAGAGAACTGGTTCAAGGTTCCTTCAGCAATAAAGGTCACTCTTAAGGGCAGACTGCAGCCATACGTAAGCGGTAAAGATGTTATACTCCATCTTATAGGTATGATAGGCGTTGACGGAGCTCTGTACAAATCTCTTGAATTTACAGGGGATGGCGTTTCGGAGCTTTCCATGGACGATAGATTTACTATCGCCAATATGGCTATAGAGGCAGGTGCCAAGAACGGAATTTTCCCTGTGGATGACAAGACAAGGGAATACATAAAGGACAGATTCACAAGGGAACCGAAGATTTACGAGGCAGACCCTGATGCTGAATACGACAGCGAGGTTGTAATAGACCTTTCGGAGCTGAAACCTACGGTATCAATGCCTCACCTTCCGTCAAACACCAGAACTGTGGATGAGGTTAAGGGACTCCCTATCAACCAGGTTATCATAGGATCCTGCACCAACGGCAGAATTTCTGACATGAGAGCTGCCGCAGAGGTACTGAAGGGCAGAAAGGTTGCCGATGATGTGAAGTGCATCGTTATTCCGGCTACGCAGGAAGTTTATCTTCAGTGCGTAAAGGAGGGCCTTGCGGAGATTTTCATCGAAGCGGGCTGTGCCGTTTCAACACCGACATGCGGACCTTGCCTTGGAGGACACATGGGTATCATGGCTGAAGGCGAAAGAGCTGTGGCAACAACCAACAGAAACTTTGTAGGCAGAATGGGTCATGTAAAGAGCGAGGTTATCCTTGCCAGTCCGGCAGTTGCAGCGGCATCTGCTGTGGCAGGCACGGTGGCTTCACCTCAGGATTTATAAGGAGGAGACATAATGGTTACTGGAAAAGTTATTAAATACGGCGATAACATCGATACAGATGTTATAATTCCGGCAAGATACCTCAACGCTCCTTCTCCCGAGGAACTGGCGAAGCACTGCATGGAGGATATCGACATAGATTTTGTGAACAAGGTAAAGCCGGGTGATATTATGGTAGGAGGTGCCAACTTCGGGTGCGGCTCATCAAGAGAACACGCTCCCGTGGCTATTCAGGCCAGCGGCATTTCCTGCGTAATCGCAGCAAGCTTTGCCAGAATTTTTTACCGTAATGCTATAAACATCGGATTCCCTATTCTGGAATGTCCTGAAGCTGCGGCAAAGATACAGAACGGGGACAAGGTTTCTGTGGACTTTAAAACGGGTGTAATTACAGACGAGACTACCGGAGAGAGCTTCCAGGCGGCAGCTTTCCCTGAATTCATTACACGCATAATCGACGAGGGAGGCCTGCTCAAGTATCTTAAGGAAAGACAGGCTGCAAAGGAGGACCAGAGATGAACTACAATATTGCACTGGTAAAGGGCGATGGCATCGGTCCGGAAATCGTTGAAGGAGCAGTTGAAGTCCTGAAAAAAGTAGGCGAGAAATACGGCCACCAGTTCAACTTTACTGAGTATCTGGCAGGGGGCTGTGCTTATGATAAATACGGCAAACCTCTTCCTGAAGAGACTGTAGAGGGATGTAAAAAAAGCGACAGTGTACTGCTGGGAGCTGTAGGAGGTCCCAAGTGGGACAATGTGCCTTCGGATCTGAGACCGGAAAAGGCCCTTCTGGGACTGCGCGCAGCCCTGGGATTATATACCAACCTGAGACCGGCTAAAATTTATCCGGCTCTCATGGGAGCCTGCACACTCAGACCTGACATCGTGGAAAAGGGTTTTGACCTTGTAATCGTAAGAGAACTTACAGGCGGAATCTACTTCGGTGAGAGAGGAAGGAGAGAAGGCAGTTACGGCGAAGAGGCTTTTGATACGGAAGCCTACAGCGTAATGGAAATAGAAAGAATTGCGAGGGTGGCCTTTGAGACTGCAAGAAAGAGAAGAAAAAATCTTATCAGCATTGACAAGGCCAATGTCCTTGAAACTTCAAGGCTGTGGAGACAAACCATAAACCGCATTGCAGAGGAGTATCCTGACGTTGAAGTAAGCCACATGTACGTGGACAATGCGGCAATGCAGCTTGTAAGAGAGCCGTCCAGATTTGATGTAGCTGTTACTTCAAATATGTTCGGAGACATTCTTTCTGATGAGGCATCTCAGATCACGGGCTCTATCGGGCTGCTGCCTTCAGCTTCTCTTGGAGACAGCAAGTGCGGCATGTACGAGCCTATTCACGGCTCCGCTCCAGATATTGCAGGCACAGGCAAGGCAAACCCTATGGCGACCATCTTATCGGCGGCTATGATGCTCAGATATTCCTTTGATCTTTCGGAGGAAGCTGACTGCATAGAAAAGGCTGTGAATGCAGTGCTTGAAGAAGGCTTCAGGACTGCGGACATTGTGGGAAACAGCGGCGCAGAGCCTCTTTCCTGCAAAGAGATGACAGCAAAGATAATAGAAAGACTTTAGAAGAATTGACCGGGAGGAAAATAAAATGCTGGATATCAAAGTAACGAGAACTACAAGCCCAAAGGCTAAACCGGAAGGACCTCTGGGATTCGGAAAAGTATTTACAGACCATATGTTTATCATGGATTACACTAAAGGAAAGGGATGGCATGATCCGAGAATCGTGCCTTATCAGGATCTGGTGCTATCTCCTGCAAGCATGGTTTTTCACTATGGACAGGAGATGTTTGAAGGCCTCAAGGCTTATAAGGGTGACGACGGCAAGAGCTATCTGTTCAGACCTGATATGAACGGAAAACGTACAAACAGCACAAACAAGAGACTCTGCATTCCTGAACTTCCTGTAGAGGATTTCGTGCAGGCAGTAAAGGCTGTTGTCAAAGAAGATGAAGACTGGATCCCTACTGAACCGGGAACTTCACTGTATGTAAGACCTTTCATAATTGCTACAGAGCCTTTCCTGGGGGTAGATGTATCAGAAACTTTCATGTTTATTATAATCCTTTCACCGAGCGGTGCTTACTACGAAGAAGGTCTGGCACCAGTAGGAATCTGGATTGAGGACGACTATGTAAGAGCAGTCCGCGGCGGTATGGGATTCGCCAAGACAGGCGGAAACTACGCAGCCAGCCTGGCAGCACAGGTAAAGGCTCATGATGACGGTTATTCACAGGTTCTGTGGCTTGATGGTGTAGAAAGAAAGTACATAGAAGAAGTGGGAGCCATGAACATTTTCTTTAAGATTGACGGAAAGGTGGTTACACCTATGCTTAGCGGAAGCATTCTGCCGGGTATCACAAGAGATTCCGTACTGACACTCTGCAGAGAGTGGGGACTCCCGACAGAGGAAAGAAAGATTTCCGTGGATGAACTTCTGGAAGCACAGAAGAACGGCAAGCTGGAGGAGGTTTTCGGAACCGGCACCGCGGCTGTAATCTCACCAGTAGGCAAGCTTCGTTACAAGGATGATGTTATGGTAATCGGAAACGGAGAAATCGGAGAACTGAGCCAGAAAATATACGACACAGTTACTGGAATTCAACTTGGCAGAATCGAGGACAAGCACGGTTGGAGAGTTGAGGTAAAATAGCGCTATTTAATAGAAAAAAGTAAAAGGAGGACAGTTATGCACAAGCTGGTGTCTAAGCTGCTGATATACAGCAATCTGGGTGATGACAGCATTCTTTCTGCTCTCAGCTGCATTTTCCGGCAATGGGAAAAAGGCGAGACAGCAAAGGATGATCTGATAGCCCGCATTTACAAAGAAATAAAGCGGATTCTGGATGTTTCCACCGCCTATGGGTTTGATACCAACC
>CAZUFU010000117.1:0-4603 GCA_964619875.1 uncultured Oscillospiraceae bacterium | reverse complement strand
AACCACCAAGCAGACTGAGAAGCCCGCGGAAACCACCAAGCAGACTGAGAAGCCCACCGAGAAACCCACCGAGAAGCCCACCGAGAAACCCACCGAGAAACCCACCGAGAAGCCCACCACCGGGACTCCCACCACTGAGGGCGGCGGTCTGATTGTGACCGAAATTCCCGACGGCAACGTTCCCCGGGGAGTAACCTTCACCAACCGGAGAAACACCGACAACGCCCCTCAGGTTCAAAACGACGGCGATCTGAGCGACAACGTGGAGATTCCGGACGAGGATGTGCCTCTGGCCGACGCCCCCTCCACCGGCGATACCTCCCTGCTGTGGCTGGCCCTCAGCGGCCTGTCCGGCGCTGGCATGCTGGGTCTGAAGCGCAAGAGCAAGAACGAGGAATAATTCCATAACCATTCAAACCCCGGAGAGGACAGTTCCTCTCCGGGGTTTTTGCGTCTCGCAGGGGGGCCGTAGGGGCGGTTATGAACCGCCCGCGGGTATCGCGTCGATAACCGACGGCGTGCCATTCAACGTACAGATCGGTTGACGGAAATTTCGGGCGTAGTGCAACCCGCAGCGAATCAAAATCCCAATGATTGCCGGTGGCAATCATACCATAATGCAATGATAATCGTTTTTACGGGTGCGGCGGGCGGTTGATAACCGCCCCTACTGCGCGGTAAAGCTCTGGGTGGTGTCTCCCAGTGTCAGGGTATAGCTTTCCCCCGATTGCAGGGCGGGACAGCTGAGGATCACGATTTCAAAGTCCAGTGCGGGGGTATGGGTCAGGATCACCCCGCCGGTGCTGTCGGTCAGGGTGATGGCCGTCCCGGCGCTCTGGCTGCCCACACGCACCGAAATGACCCCCTGGGTGCTGTCCGTGAAGGTCTGGGCCATGGAGGCTGCCCCTGTTCCCACAAAGGTGCCGCCGGAAATGGTGCCGGTGATATCAAAATCCAGCACGGAGGTGTCGCCATAGGTGGGGCCGGTGACCGTCACCGTGCCGCCGGTAATCTCCAGGGTGCCGTTGGCATCGATGCCGTCGCCGTAGGCGGTGACGCTGACGCTGCCGCCGGAGATGACAATGCCGGAGGTGTCAGCGGACTGAGTGAAGGTATCGCTTCGTCTTCCGAAGCCGCTGCCGTCCACGCCGCCTGCGGCGTTCAGGCCGTCATCCGTGGCCTGCAGGGTGATGTCGCCGCCCTGAATGAGAACGTGCTTTCCCTCGATGCCCTCGTAGCTCCGGGTAATCTGAATGCAGCCGGAGGAAATGGTCACAGTCTCATCGGCATGAATCCCGTCGTCCCCGGAGGCAAGGGTCAATGTTCCGCCGTCAATGGTCAGGTCCAAATTGCTGTGGAGGGCATCATCCCCGCAGTCCGCCGTCAGGGTGCCCCCCAAAATCGTGAGGCTGCCTGCCTTGATGCCCTTGGCGCTGACCGTGTTGGTTTCCGACCCGGGGGCGGCGGTGCTGCGTCCATTTGCAGGCTGCTGATTCATGCCCTTGTCGCCTTTTCCTCCTGTACCCCGCTCCGGGGGTGTCTGGGCGTCAAACTGTGGCCGGTCTCCGGGCGCACCTCTGCCAAAGCCCGGCTGGGTGGTATGCTGCGCTGCATTTCCGCTGCCGCCGCCGGTGGTGACGGTGTAGTCCCCGTCCATGACAACACAGCTGCCGGAGGCGCTGATGCCGTCCCCGGCTGCCGTGATGCGGTAGACGCCGTTTTCCAGATAGACATTCCCCAGCTCCGCGTCATCACTGTTTTCCCCGTGGATGCCGTCTTTCCCGGCGGTGATGTCAAAGACACCGTCTGCAATGCTGACTTCATCCTTGCCGCTGAGGCCGTGGCCGGAAGCCTCCACCGTATACGTGCCTCCGGTGAGGCGCAGGGAGTCCTTGCAGACGATGCCGTGGCCCCCGGGGCTGGTGACGGTGAGGCTGCCGGTTCCGTTCAGGGTCAGGTCATCCTTGGCGAAGATCACGCCGTCGATGTTGGTGCTGCCGTCTGCTGTGAAGCTGCCGCCGTTTGACAGGCAGTTCTCCGTTCCCGCCGCCAGGGTCAGGAACACCTTGTCCGCCTGCCGGACATAGATGGGGGCCGAAGTCTCACTGTGGATGTTCGCCCCCGTCAGCACCAGCTGGATTTTGTCAGCCTTATCCGCGTCCACGATCACGGAGCCGTCTGTCAGGGTGCCGCTGAGAAGATAGGTTCCTTCCTTATTTATAATGACGGTACTGCCGGAAACCGACACATTCGGGCTGTCGCAGGAAATCTCATTGCCGTTTAGCCGGACGGCAATGCCATCGGCTTCCGAATAGGACGCATCCAGATCCCGATTGGAGAAGACCTCAGGCTCTGTGTCTGCCGCAGGGGCAGAGGCGGAGACAGAGGGCGCCGCCACAGTGGCCACGGTCTTCTCTCCGCTTCCGGAGGCGCAGCCTGTTAAGATCAGCAGCCCGCACAGAAGCAGGCTGATTTTCTGACGCTTTTTCATCTTATTTCCTCCTTACAGCTCCGCCGGAGCGCTCTCCCGGATGGACAGGGTAATTTCCAGGTTCCCATTCCGGCAGCGAAGCTGGTCGATGAGTTCCTTTTCGTTGGCCCCCTCCCGCAGAGTCAAATCATAGCTCAGGCGGAAGAGGCTTCCCATATTGGTGGTTTTCACCCGGGTCAGGGTGCAGTCCGTGGTGTAGCGGCGCAGTACCTCATCAAAGACGCCGCTGTAGTCCAGGCTCTCGGGAATCACAATGGAGAGGCTTCGGTACCGCCGGGCGTTTTTTCCCTCCCCCAGAGCCAGGCGGCTGCAGAGCACATTCACGGCGGACATCACCACCGCGAACAGCAGGGCAAAGGCCAGATACCCCATCCCCGCAATCAGTCCCGCCCCCATGGCGAGAAACAGCATGGTGATCTCCCGGCCCGTGCCCGGGGCGGAGCGGAACCGCACCAGGCTGAAGGCCCCGGCCACCGCCACTCCTGCGCCCACGCTGCCGTTTACCATCATAATAATGATGCACACCACGGCGGGCAGCAGCATCAGCGTGGTGAGAAAGCTTTTGGTGTACCGCCCCTGAAAGCGGCAGCTGACGGCCAGAATCAGCCCGATGAGCAGAGAGCAGCCCATGCACAGCAGAAAATCACCGAAGGAAATCACACCGGAGATATCTGTATTAAACAGTCCCTGAAAGAAAAAGTCAAGCATATTTGCGTCCTCCCTGTAAGAATGGATAGATCATGGTCTGGTAAGCGGCGCCGTATTTGGAAAAGGAGGCCTTGCAGATCACGGTGACCCTGCCGCTGCACCAGGAGCACCGGGGCCGCCGGGGACGGCAGCCCGGAAGTGGAAAGTTGAAAATGGAAAGTTGAAAGTTGGGGCAGAGCAGCCGGATGACAGAGCAGAGGCTCCCCTGTGTAAGGGGTGAGCGAAGCGAAGTCGCGGTAGTGAATGAAAGCAGGGTTCTCTTGGCTCCCCTTTTGGGGGAGCTGCCGAAGGCTGAGGGGGTGTCCTACGGACGAGAGGACACTCCCTCCGACCTCGCAAGCTCGGCCACCTCCCTCAAAGAGGGAGGCAAGCAGTGCCCACCTCCCTTTACACAAGGGAGTCTCTGTGGCGGCAGGGCAAAATTGTCTCGACAATGACGGCCTGGGGTGGTATAATAGCCGCAAAGGCAAAGGGGGTGGGCATTATGAAAGCACGGCTGCGGGGACTGCTGTCCATATTTCTGGGTGTGATCTTCGTGGTGAGCATCTTTGTTGCCCTGAGCAAGGCGGTGGACAAGAAGCGGGGCATCCAGACCTATCAGAATGCCCTGGACATCGCCACCGCGCCTACCGCCGCCGGTGCCACGGAAGCGCCTGCCCCGGAGGAAACCGTCCCGGCCTCCACCCAGCCCCAGACCCAGCTGGTCTGGGCCCCTGCCCCGGTCTCCGATGATGCGGTGCTGGAGGACATGAAAAAAATCAATCTGGACGCCCTGCGGGAGGTCAACCCTGAGGTGGCGGGCTGGATTCGCATTCCGGACACCCAGATCGACTATCCCGTTGTGTGGGGGGAGGACAACGAATTCTACCTGAAGCACGACTGGAAGGGGGAGCGAAATTCCGTGGGGGCCATCTTCATGGATCACGCCTCCAGCCCGTCTCTTGCGGACTACAACACCCTGATCTACGGCCACAACATGAACGACGGCTCCATGTTCGCCCAGCTGCGGCAGTACTGCACCCCGGAATTTTTCCAGAAGCGGCAGCATGTATACCTTATGACCGACGCGGGCTGCTTCCGCTATGACATATTCGCCTCCTACCTTGCCGGGTTGGACAGCCCCGCCTACGGCCTGAGCTTCCAGCAGCGCTCCACCCGGGAGGAATTTCTCCGCTCCGCTCTGGACAGCAGCGTCATCCACACCGGAATTGAGCCCGGCATCCGGGACCGGATTCTGACTCTCTCCACCTGCTCCGACGGGGGCCACACCACCCGGTGGGTGGTGCACGCCAGACTGAAAATGATTCAGACGGAGCTTCCCCTGCATGAATAATGGATCCGACCGGGTACATGACCCGGTCGGATTTGTATTTATACTGATATTCAATAGAAAACTTTAATTCG
>CAZUFU010000116.1:0-4683 GCA_964619875.1 uncultured Oscillospiraceae bacterium | reverse complement strand
CTACTAACGTAACAAAGGCTGCTACCGTTGAAACAGGCGCAGTAGTTCAGGTTCCAATCTTCATCGAAGAAGGCGAAGTTATTCAGATTGATACAAGAGAAGGCATTTATTTAGGAAGAGCCAAATAAAAATTTACAAATTCATGCAAAAAAAGGACGCGAAGCTGATTTTGCGTCCTTTTGTTAAAAAATGAGGTATTGATATGGATTTAAAGAAAAAGATTATAATCGCAGTAATATGTATTGTACTGGTCATAGCAGCAGGCGCAGCAATCTACATAGGAGGAATGGGAAAGGCTTTGGATTCTGAAAATACCCAGACTGTAAATGTTACCATACCTTCAGGCTCAGGTACCGGACAGATCGGCCAGCTGCTGGAAGATGAAGGCGTTATAAGCAGTGCGGACAAGTTCAAGCTCTGGTCGAGAATAAAGGGTTATGACAGCCAGTATAAGGCGGGTACCTATTCTCTTTCGCCGTCTATGGACCTTCAGCAGATAGCAGACATAATAGTAAGCGGCAAGGTTAACACAGTAAACTTTACCATACCTGAGGGCTACACCATCTATCAGACTGCCCGCGCTATTGCAGACAAGGGTCTGGGGGATTATGACACCCTTGTTTCGCTCATGGAAGGTGCTGATTTTGACTACGATTTTCTGGACGGTGCCCAGAATAACAAGAACAAGCTGGAAGGATATCTTTTCCCGAACACTTATACAATAGACGAAGGTATGAGCGAGGAACAGATAATAAAGGTTATGCTGGATCAGTTTGAAAAGCAGCCTTTAAAGGCCTATGATGACAAATTAGTAAGTTCACAACATAACGGAGCTTCCGGTCGTTCTCTTAATGAGATAATAACCATTGCGTCCATTATAGAGAGAGAATGCAAGGTAGACGAGGAGAGAAAACTGGTAGCCAGCGTTATCTACAACAGGCTGGAAAAAGGGATGCCTCTGCAGATGTGCTCCACGGTCCAGTACGTGCTAGGCAAGCAGAAAGAAGTGCTGACTTATGCGGACACAAGAATAGAGTCACCTTATAATACCTACACTAACGCAGGCTTACCTCCGGGACCTATATGCTCTCCGGGACTTGCGGCAGTACAGGCAGCGCTTCATCCTGCAGACACGGATTATCTTTATTTCGTCCTCAGCGATAAACTGGACGGAACCAGCAATTTCTCATCGGACTACGCACAATTTGAGAAGGACAAGGCTGCTTACGATAAAGCGTATACAGCAGCTCACTGATTATTATGGAAAGAAACATTACAAACGATATTGTAACTGAATATATAAATGGATTTTATACACCGGTTTCACCTGAACTGGGGGCACTGCGCCTTGAAGCCGAAGCCGAAAAGGTTCCAATTATACTTAAGGAGACCGAAAGTTTTCTGAGAGTTCTCCTCAGCATTGCTGAACCGAAACGCATACTGGAAATCGGATGTGCTGTAGGATATTCGGCCATGTTTTTCAGCGCGGTAACAGGTGCGGAAGTAGTTACCGTGGAGAAGGACCCGGAAATGGCGGCGAAAGCTTCAGACAACATAAAAAGGCTGGGCTTTGATGATAAAATTCGTATTGTAGAGGGAGATGGCGAAGAGTGCGTAAATCGCCTTTTTGAGCAAGGAGAGGAACCTTTTGATATTGTTTTCATCGATGCAGCTAAAAGCCACTACAAACGCTTTTTAGAAGCTTCCTGGAAGCTGTGCAGGCAGGGAACCGTGGTAATCTCCGACAACGTGCTTTTTAAAGCGCGCATAGCTTCCGATATTTACGACCCGACAGGGAAACACAAAACAAATATAAAGAATATGCGGGAATATGTGGACTTCATAACCTCAGATCCGAGGATGGAGACATCCGTTATAGCCTGCGGCGACGGTGTTTCTGTAAGCAAAATTAAAAAAATATAATATTCACAGGAGTATAAATGAAAAAAATGGAACTGCTGGCACCTGCCGGCGACCTTGAAAAACTTAAGATAGCGGTACTCTACGGTGCAGATGCGGTATACTTCGGCGGAGAGATGTTTTCGCTCAGAGCCGGAGCAGGCAATATGACCATGGATGAAATGAAGGAAGGCATTGAATTTGCACACCAAAGAGGTGTCAAGTGCTACCTTGCCCTTAATATTTTCGCCCATAACGAGGATATAGAACCTCTGATAGAATACCTGACAGCTATAAAGAATTTCGGCATAGATGCTTTTATTATAAGCGATCCCGGAATTGTAACAATGGTTCAGGAGATTATCCCCAATGCAGAGATTCATCTAAGCACTCAGGCCAATATGACCAATTACCAGACGGCAAAATTCTGGTATAATATGGGCATCAAAAGAATAGTGCTGGCAAGAGAGCTTACTTTCAGTGAAATAAAAGAACTTCGTGACAACACACCTTCAGATCTGGAATTTGAAGCTTTTGTTCACGGAGCTATGTGCATTTCATATTCAGGAAGGTGTCTGCTTTCCAACTTTATGATAGAGCGTGACGCTAACAGAGGTATGTGCGCACATCCTTGTCGATGGAAATATGCTCTGGTGGAGGAACAGCGTCCGGGTCAGTATTATCCAGTGGAAGAAGATGACCGTGGCACATATATTCTTAACTCCAGAGATTTATGCATGATTGAGTATATTCCTGAACTTGCCGAATCAGGAATAGCATCCATTAAAATAGAAGGACGAATGAAGAGTGTATTCTATGTGGCTACTATAGTATCAGCCTACAGAAAGGCTATCGATTCGTATTATGATGACCCTCAAAATTATGAATTCAAGGAAGAGTGGATGAGTGAGCTGAAAAAAGTAAGCCACAGAGAGTTCACCACGGGCTTTTACTTTGACAAGCCGACCAACAAGGACCAGAACTACCAGACCAGTGCTTATACAAGGGATTATACCTTTACCGGAATGGTAAAAAGCTATGATGAGGAAACCGGGTATGCTATCGTAGAGCAGAGAAACAAGATGGTTATCGGTGACGAAATAGAGGTTTTCGGACCGGGAACTGATTTCTTCGTCCAGCAGCTGACAGAAATGTATAACGAGGAGGGTGAGCCTATAGAATCGGCACCTCATCCTCAGCAGATACTTAAAATAAAAATGAATAAACCGGTAAAAGAAAATTTCATGCTCAGAAAGAAAAAGGAGAAAGGAAACTGATATGTCAAATGACCTAGGCAGCGTCCCCATGCAGACGGGGATAATTCTGTTACTTATTGCTATTCACGGATTGTTTGTGCTTATTAACACAGCTCTTGGAGCCTCAGGCAGAAACAAGGAAAAACTGGCAAGCGCCAACAAGCTTATCATTCTGCTCTGTGCAGTGTTCGGGGGCTGGCTGGCCTTTACCGAGATATGGAAACTGGTAGTTTACCTTGTTATGCTGGTATCACTGGGCCAGTATTTCCCGAGGAAAATCGCCCTGCAGCATGCTGAATCAATAGCAGAGAAAACTTTGCCTTTTGATGATGCTGCCGCTACGATTCTGAGGCCTGTCACATGGATTCTCATGCTGATTGCCGACATACTGCTTCGGATTTTCCGCCAGAAAACCAATATTGAGGACGGTGAATTCTCCGAGGAGGAAGTCATGTCCATGCTTGAAGTCGGCCAGGAGACGGGAGTTATCAAGGAAGAAGGCAAAAAGATGATTAATTCTATTTTTGCTTTTGACGACAAACTTGCATATGAGGTAATGACGCCCAGGACAGATGTTTTCCTCATTGACATAGAGGATCAGCCTGAAGAATATCTTGATGACCTGATGACACTGAGACACTCGAGAATTCCTGTCTGTGAGGGTGAAACGGATAACATAATCGGTATCCTTAATATCAAGGATTATCTGATTAAGGCACGAGAAGACGGTTTTGATGCTGTTGATATTAAGTCGATTCTCAGAAAGGCATATTTCGTGCCTGAAACCAAGAATATCGACTCTCTTTTCTTCGAGCTGCAGAAGACTAAACAGCAGATTGCAATTCTGATAGACGAATACGGCGGCTTCAGCGGCATCGTCACAATGGAAGATATTATCGAGCAGGTAATGGGTGATATTGATGACGAGTACGACGAAGAGGAGGAAATCATCGACAAGATTGACGATAATACCTATCTTGTAGATGGGGATGTGAGTCTGGACGACTTAGATGAGGAAATAGGCGTAAATCTGGAATCTGAAAGCAGTGAGACCATCGGAGGATTCATCATAGACATTTTGGGTGAAATACCTGATGAATCGGATGTAGGGCGGATTATCGAATTTGAAAATTACCAGTTTAAGATAATGGCTATCGGAGAGCGCCGAATTGAAAGAGTCAAGATATATATTCTTGAAAGAGATGATGATGACGACAGAGATGCCGGTTCAGAAACAGAATAAACATTTCTAATAATATTGATTTTTTTCTGCATTTTTGATACAATGTAGATTGGTTTTGGTGTAATTATTTAAACAATTTAATTTTTTTAAACATTTTAGAATTATAGAGAGGTACTAGAATGAGTGAGAATGTATGCAAATGCAATTGCAATTGCGCCGAAAACAGAAAAGCTCAGTTCGCTGAACTTCAGCCTGTTTTAGACCAATATGCAAAGGTGCCGGGTAGTTTGATTACTATTCTGCAGAAGGCTCAGGATATTTACGGTTATCTTTCAGTAGATACCA
>CAZUFU010000115.1:0-4835 GCA_964619875.1 uncultured Oscillospiraceae bacterium | reverse complement strand
TTTGCGCAGCTGACAAGGAAGCTTACAGAGCTCCTCTTAAGGCAGCAGGCTTCTTGACAAGAGACCCAAGAATGAAGGAAAGAAAGAAGTACGGCTTAAAGAAAGCAAGAAGAGCAAGCCAGTTCTCAAAGAGATAATCAGCGGGCTCCGCACTTTCAAAAGACAGACTTCAAAAACTTCAAAACGAAGATACAAAGAGAGATGCTTCACTGCGGGGCATCTCTTTTATTTTAATTTAAATATGAAATTTTCGGGAAGCAATATTACAGCTGGCACCTGTGACCAGCGGAAGCATAATCTTCGAAGGAGAACAGATTGTCGGCAAAAAAGACCTTAAGAACTTTCGTATGAATGCGCAGATGATTTATCAGGACCCGTATCAGGCTTTGAATCCAAGACAATATATTTCTGATACAGTAGGCGAACCGCTTGATGTAAATAACCTGGTAACCAGCACAGAAGAAAGAGACGGGAAGATAAAGCAGGCACTGGAAAACGCGGGGCTTACACCTGCGGATGATTATATGTACAGGCATCCTTATGAACTTTCGGGAGGACAGAGACAGAGGGCGGCAATTGCAGGGTCTCTCATAATGCATCCAAAATTTGTCGTTGCAGATGAACCGGTTTCAATGCTTGATGCAAGCATCCGTACAGGAATCATCAAGCTTATGATGGAGGAAAGAGATCGTAACGGTGTTGCTTATCTGTTTATCACTCACGACCTTTCTCTGGCATGGCTCATATCGGATAGAATTGCAATTATGTATCTCGGAAAGATAATGGAACTGGGAACGGCAGAACAGATTGTAAAGCATGCGCTTCATCCTTACAGCAAGGCTCTCCTTGCGGTTATGCCGGTACCTGGCAAAGTCCTCACGGAAAAGCGTCAGCTGCTCCAGGGAGAAACCCCTAATGCGGCAACCGAGAGCTTTGGATCTGTGACCCCTTCGAAGGTCAGGTAATCGATGGTAAAATATACGGGCGCGGAGCCGTTGATGACAAAGGCCCGCTGCTGGCCTGTCTCCATGCCATGAAGGCCGTAATGGAGGACGAGAGACCTTTTCGTAAAAAGGTACAGATGGTTATAGGAACTCAGGAAGAAGTGGAGTGGACAGACATGGACGCATATGTCACAAAGTACCCTCTGCCTGACTACGGATTCACTCCTGACGGAGAGTTCCCGATGTGCAATATAGAAAAGGGCGGTGTAGATGCTGTGCTCCGGTTTCCTGTTTTAGACTCCGGTGAGAATGAGGCTGGAGGTCTGCAGGTAAAGGAGATAAGAGGAGGTACGGCTGCAAACATCGTGCCCGGAGAATGCGAAGCTGTTTTATCTGACGGAAGCATAGTTAAAGCCAATGGACGTGCAGTTCACTCGTCCAGACCGGAAAAGGGCGAAAACGCCATTCTGATGATGGCAGATAAGCTGCTTTCAATGGACCTTGCATCCAATTCTCTCATGGAGAGGATCGAAATGATACGACGCAGATTATCTGATGTTTACGGAAGTGGAATAGGGATATACAGCAAAAGTGAATATTTCAACGGGGAATACATACACAGAAATGTAATCTCACCTACAATCGTCAGGACGGGAGACGGGTATCTGGATCTTACGATTAATATAAGGTTTTCCTACGAGTCTTCAGGAGAGGAAATTACGGAAGCTGTAAAGAGATTCTGCGAGGAAGAAGGCGGCACGGTTATAAATTGTGTTTCGCAGCCGGCTGTTTATGTGAGCAGGGACGAACCGTTTCTGGCCGTACTTGCAGAAGCCTATGAAAAAGAGACGCCTTTTAAAAACGAATTTTCACTGGCATATGGCGGTTCCTATGCCAAGGCCATGAAAAGGATTGTATCCTGGGGACCGATTCTTCCGGGCATGGAGGATACATGCCACGAGGAAAACGAGCATATTCGCATCGAAGACCTGATTACCGACTTCAGAGTTTACCACAGAGCAATGCTGGAAATTGCAAAGGGTGAAGAAACATTGATAAAATAAAGTGGATTTCTAATATTCGTGATGGTTTTTGAGTTTAAGACAGGTAAAGCATGAACTGTGTTCTGGATTTGCCTGTCTTTTTTTAAGCGTTGTACATTTTGACCTGAAACGGTTTTTTTACAACATTACACTCGCATCGGCCTTTAAATCGCAGCTGAAAAGTCGTGAATGTTGTACTTTTTTGACTTCGCAGAATTTTTACAACATATAATTAAATCATGTTGTAAAAATAACTATGCCTTTAGGATTTGTACAACATGACACTCATGAGACGGGCTCCGAAAGCCTTGGAAAAGGTGCGATGTTGTAAAAATAGTGGTTTCCTTGATTTTTTTACAACATCGGCATTCCCTATTGAAGGGTGGTCATGATTATATATGTTTTTCTAAGTCAATAACAGGCCGGCAGCCAGATACCCGGCCAGAGTAATCACCGCCACGCCGGCCGCATATGGGATGGCTGTTTTTATTATTCTCATATTGGATACTTCGCTTCCTGCTGAAGTCATAAACACGGAATCGGCATAGAAGCAGCAGCTGTATCCCAGGGTGACAGCGCTCATAATGGCGGCGATAACGAGCTTTACAGGAATACCTGTGGCCAGAGTTACAGGAATAAAAATTGGTATGGATATTATCTGCATGGTCCAGCATCCGCCGGTAGCGAAAGTCGTGAAACCTACCATGACAAAAGCCACAGCAGGCAGAATCCATTTCGGGACCGCCGTACCAACGGTACCTATCAGAAGATCGAACAGACCCAGCTCCTGGTTGGCACTGCTGAGCATGAACCCGAAGCAGATGACTATAGCCAGAGATGTCATGGATTTGGCACCCTCAAAGAAATATCCGAAGAATTCCGAAATGCTCATGAGCCTTTGTGCAATGTATAAAACAAACTGAGCCAGCACGGCCAGAAGTATTCCGTGAATCAGGTCGTTGTCAAAAATCAGCACGCCTGCAACCAGGGTGACGATAGGGATTATAGCGTTAAGGGCGGAAGAGGTTTTGCCCTCGTCGGGCATTTCTATATCTACCAGCGACTTTGCCGGGCCTTCATCAAGGAGGGCCGGACCGCCTGACGCAACTCTTTCATAGGACTCCTTCAGCGTTCCCACCTTAGGCATAACGCCGAGGGCCAGAAGGAGAAGCAGCAGAATTATGAGAACGGGATAAAACATAAACGGGAGTGCACTGATGTAATCACCGAAAGTCAGCCCGTATTCGGAGAGCAGACCTATGGTAAAAGCCGTCCAGCTTGAAAATGGTATCAGAACACAGAGACAGGAGCCTACAGCGTTGGACTGGAAAGCCAGATGCTCCCGTGGTATTCCGTTCCGGTCAGTGGTGCCCTTGAGAGCAAAGGTTACAGCCAGCACGCTGAGATACTCGTCCACGAACATTATGGCCGACATGAGCAGAGCCAGAAGAAGCGGCTTGCGCGGTCCCGATGCCAGCTTCGCCGCCATATCGTTCAAGCCTGACAGTGCCCCGGATTCCTGAAGCAGTTTGATCATTCCCCCGAAGCCCACCAGAATGAATATTACAAACTGGTAGGATGAGTTGGAAAGGGTATTATACAGTGAATCTATGGTGCCGTTGACAAAATCTCCTCTGTAGAGGATGACCATGGCCAGCAGAGCTGCGGCAACCATGGACTCCGCCATCTTTTTGGTTATAAGAGCCGCTGCGATGAGGAATGTCAGCGGTAAAAGTGTCAATATGGTATCTGCCATTATGGGCCTCCGGATGGATTATACTTGGTTATATATATAATTATAATGATTTTATGGAGAAACTGCAATATTTCCAGAGCAAAGTATGAAAGACAGCGACTTGACTTTTTAATCTGGTTAGCGTATACTAACCGTAGTAAAAGGAGATTTGTAAATGACGCTGAAAGATTTAAAAATAGGACAGACCGCCGTAATTACACGGGTAGGCGGAGAAGGCTCACTCAGGCAGCATTTCCTCGATATGGGAGTGATACCGGGAGCAGAAGTAACACTGGTAAAATATGCTCCCATGGGAGACCCTATGGAGCTTCTTATACACGGATATGAACTGACACTCAGGCTGGCTGATGCGGAGAAAATAGAGATTGCAAACGCCCATCAGGCTGTGGAGAAACCGGACAAGTCAGAAACGGAAGACCAGCAGCTGAGCCGTAAGGGCGGAGTAAAGCAGGCTGCAAAAAAAGCCGAGCATCCGGGCCTGGGCGAGGGCGGCAAGTACCACACCAAGGCTGATGAAAATCCGCTGCCAAAGGGCACGAAACTGACCTTTGCTCTGGCAGGCAATCAGAACTGCGGCAAGACTACGCTGTTCAACCAGCTTACAGGTTCTAACCAGCATGTGGGAAACTTTCCGGGAGTGACTGTGGACCAGAAAAGCGGTTCTATCAGAAATTATCCGGAGACACTGGTGACAGACCTTCCGGGCATCTACTCTCTTTCACCATACACCAGCGAGGAAATTGTGTCGAGACAGTTCATTCTCAATGAGAAGCCGACATGCATCATCAACATAGTGGATGCCACCAACATCGAAAGAAACCTGTATCTGACCATGCAGCTCATGGAGCTGGATACGCCGGTAGTGCTGGCGCTGAACATGATGGACGAGGTTCGCGGCAACGGCGGCACCATACATATAAACGAAATGGAAAACATGCTGGGCGTACCTGTGGTGCCGATTTCGGCTGCCAAGAACGAGGGTATCGATGAGCTTGTAGGCCATGCCCTGCACATCGCTCAGTATCAGGAAAAGCCGGGCAGAACTGATTTCTGCGACAAGGACGAAAACGGAGGCGCAGTACACAGATGCCT
>CAZUFU010000114.1:0-4872 GCA_964619875.1 uncultured Oscillospiraceae bacterium | reverse complement strand
CCTTTTCGATGTCAGCCTTTTCCTGTTCGGTAAGGTTAACAACCTGTGCAATTTCCTCTACGGTTGAAAGTCTGTGCTCAACCTGCCAATGCCAGTCATTCCACTGTTCATCAGTTACATCCTTGAATAAAGGAATGTCTTTCCAATTTCTAATAGCCATTATATTCTCCTTTTTTTAACGTTTTATTGTACGTAGGAACGATTAAGCGTACATCTCCTGGAACAGCTTTCTTAATCCTTCATGCTCTCTTAAGCACTGAAGAGTGATTGCTGCGTGTCCCTTAGTGTAGCCGTTACCGATGATCATGTTAACGTCCTTGCCAACGCCTTCTGCACCAAGAGCAGCCTTAGTGAAGCTTGTAGCCATTGAGAAGAAGTAAACAACACCGTCATCCTTACATGCAAGGATTGAAGCCATTTCAGTGTTTTCGATGTTTACACAGTTGATAACTACGTCGAATAATTCGCCGTTAGTTAATTCCATAGCCTTGTTGTACATTCCAACTGCATCTGTTGCGTCAAGGTGGAAGTATTCATCAGCAAGGTCAAGGTTTCTAGCTCTGTCTTCTGATTTCTGTGAACCAGCAGCGCAAACTACGAGGCCTGTAACGCCAGCTCTCTTCTTTGCTTCGTATAAGCAGAGAAGTCCGGACTTGCCGCCGCCGCCGATTACGAGAACCTTCTGGCCTGACTGTACTAACTTAGCAGCCTGAGCAGGAGCACCTGCAACGTCTAATGCTGATAATGCAAGACCTTCTTCCATGTCATCAGGAAGTTTTGCATAGATACCGCTCTGGAATAAGATTGCCTGACCCTTGATGTCAACCTGGTCGATAGCAGGTCTCATTTCGAGGATTTCGTCGATTACTAACGGTGTAAGTGAAAGTGATACTAATGTTGCGATCTTGTCGCCAACCTTTAAGTCGCCTACATAAGCAGGTCCGATTTCCTCAACTGTACCGATGAGCATTCCGCCGGAACCAGTCCAAGGATTCTTGTGCTTTCCTGCTTTAGCAACGATGTCAAGCATGGTCTTCTTAACTTTTTCCTGATCTTCAGGTGAGTTTTCGATGTCTGCAGGCTTCTTGCCGTCGCAGGATCTTCTTACGATTTCTGTGAAGGAAGCTGAGTCAACGTTTAAAGTCTTAACGTCGATGAGCACTTCGTTGTCGTAGATTTCCATAGTGTTATCGATAACATCTGCTGGCTGTGGTAAAACTCCCTTTGGGGAGATTACTCTGTGTGTACCATAAGGGCATCCTTTTTTCATTTTAATTTCCTCCTAGAAAAAAAATTATTATTATCTTTTAGATACCGCACCGCATTCTGCGCCAAATTACGCATGACAGCGATGACGGCATAACTGACTATGTTAATTATATATCAAAACCTTCGTCTTGTACAGATTTTTATGCATAAAGTTCTGCAAAGAGCTTCATTATTCTTTCATCGTCTCTGAGAACCTGCAGTGCTACATTAGCATGACCCTTAGTATAGCCATTGCCGATGAGCATGTTTACGTCCTTGCCAACTCCTTCAGCACCAAGAGCTGCCTTGGTGAAGCTTGTAGCCATGGAGAAGAAGTATACCAGTCCTCCGTCCTTGCAGGCAAGGATTGAAGCCATTTCTGTATTAGGGATGTTAACTACATTGATTACTACATCTGCAAGTTCACCCTCAGTAGCTTCCATAATTTCATTGTACATTGCAACTGCGTCTGTAGCATTAACTACTATGTATTCATCAGCACACTTTACAGACATAGCTCTGTTGATTGATTTCTTGAATCCGTCTACGCAGATAACCTTACCGTTGATGCCTACCTGCTTCTTGGCCTGCCAGCAGCAGAGGATACCGGACTTGCCGCCGCCGCCCATTACTACTACTGTGTCTCCAGGCTTGCAGATCTTTGCAGTCTGGGCAGGTGCACCTGCTACGTCAAGAACTGAAAGTGCAAGTTCCTTAGGCATATCCTTAGGAAGGATTGCATATAAACCTGACTGGAACAGGATTGCCTGACCCTTTACGTCCACCTGGTCGATTTCAGGTCTGATTTCCTTGATCTCTTCAATCTTCAGCGGAGTAAGTGAAAGTGAAACTAATGTAGCAATCTTGTCTCCCACTCTGAGGTCGCCCTTGAAGTTAGGTCCGATGGCCTTAACCTTACCGATGAGCATTCCGCCGGATCCTGTCCAAGGATTCTTGTGCTTACCGGTTGTTTCAACGATGTTCATGATGATTTTCTTAATTTCTTCTACATCTCCTCCTGCTCTTTTTTCAATTTCTGTGAAAGATGCTGAGTCGATATTTAAAGTATGCACATCGATAAGAACCTCATTGTCATAGATTTCCATGGTGTTGTCTAAGACATCTGCCGGCTGAGGCAGTACTCCCTTTGGTTCAATTACTCTGTGTGTTCCGTAAATGTCTCCTTTTTTAAATTCCATAAATTTTTCTCCTTTATCTATTGTAATTTTTATTTTAACGAAAACTCAACCGCGATAATAATATAGCAAAATTTGTGCCAATCCGAGGCAAAAAAGCCTCTGTGCTCTCAGCCTGTATTTATGGCCCCTGGCGGTTACCCAGTCTCTTTACATCGCCCAGACATTTCCAGATTCCGAACCGTTTTGTTTTCACAACGAAAAATAGCGAACACAAATCGGTTCGCCATTTCTTCGGCATGTTTCCATGGTATCTGTTTCACCACTAAAGTTCGTATTTTTTCTTCTTTCTGACCAGCTGAGTCTGGCTGATTCCAATAGCTTTAGCCACTTTGCGGGTGGAACCGTACTTCTCACATGCGTACTTGATAAGTCCTTTTTCATACTCATCCACCGCACTCTGGAGATCCAGTTCCTTTACAACTCCTTCAGTTTCGCTTTCTTTCTCATCCATTTCAACATTTCCGCCGAAAATATCTCCGTGGGTTTCTCGCATAACGTCCATGAGAGTTATATCTTCTCCCTTAGATGAGATGATCAGCCTTTGAACTGAATTCTCAAGCTCTCTGATATTTCCGGGCCATGTCAACTGCTTCAGGTAATCCATGGCGCTTTCATTGATTTTGCGCCTGGTTCCGAACTTTTCCCCGTACTTGGAAAGGAAGTGATTTACCAGTGCAGGAATATCCTCAGGTCTGTCGGAAAGCTTGGGTATTCTGATGGGCACAACGTTAAGCCTGTAGTAAAGGTCCCGTCTGAATCGTCCTTCTTCTACGAATTTTTCCAGATCTCTGTTGGTCGCAGATATAATTCTTACATTGGTCTTAATCGGTGCAGTTCCTCCTACCCTGTAAAACTCTCCGTCCTGAATTACGCGCAGCAGTTTTGCCTGCATTTCCAGAGGCAGTTCGCCGATTTCATCCAGGAACATAACACCGTTGTTGGCAATTTCAAAATAGCCTTTTTTGCCGGAAGCGCTGGCTCCGGTGAAGGCCCCTTTTTCATAGCCGAAGAACTCAGATTCTATCAGATTCGGCGAGATTGCACCGCAATTTATCTTTACAAAAGGCTGCATCTTGCGGTCGCTGTTTTTCTGTATAATATTCGCCACCTTTTCCTTGCCGACACCGGTATCACCGAAGATGATCACATTGCAGTCGTATCTGGAAACCTTCAATATATCGTCGAGAACCAGTTTCATAGCCTTGCTGTTGAATACGAAGTCTTCCGTTCTGGTCTTTTCCAACAAAGAACGGTTATACGGATTCACATAATCCTCCGGCTCATTTTTTTCAACCTTTACAAAGGTTGCATTTTCAAAATATTCGGCGATTTCGCCTACCACTTCGACATCAAATTGGTCATAGCCCTCTATGAAGCCTTCTGCTCCGTGGACATCAAGATTTTTGGAAATTGACTCAGTTATGTAAAGGGCGATATTAAGGTTGTTTATAAGGTTGGCAAACATTACAGTACCGCCCGGTCTTGTTGCCAGTATGTTTACCGTTTCTGCACCGGGTATCTCCGCGCAGTTTACGGAAAGGTCAAAGAGAGATTCGGCATTGAGCCTGTCCACACACTCTGTAGGCTTAAGAATGTCCAGATACTGTATCTTGTCAAACACCCTGCTTATCAGCCGGTCTATACCTCCGCCTGTCACCTGTATGCCTGTCTTTTTATCCAGAAGGCATGTAATCTCTCCCTTATCTCCGAGCTTTCTTCTCAGCACGTATCCAAAAATCAGGTTGGTTATCATATTGTTGCCTACAATGAGGCATTTTTCTTTATTCTCCGCCAGCTGATTGAGACGGAAAAGCGTCCCCGACTCATCCAGCACAAAGAGCAGCAGGTTGAGGGGCAGATCGTCCGGAACCTTTACTATGGGGATTCTGCTGTGAATAATTGCATATCCCTCCACCTCAATCTGATTAAAAACATAATCGATCGAAGTGATGTTTTCAATATGCATAGGTACCGAGGCCAGAGAGGCGTTGCATATTATTTCGTCTCCCGCCTTCAGTTCCTGAGGGTTTTCAAATTCAGATCCTACAGCCTCCACCTGTCCGAATACCAGCCCGCCGGTATCAGTTACAGGGTTGTGAAGCTTCCCTCTTCTTATTACTATGTCTATGATGGTCTGTTTGATTTTTTCTTCGTTATAATTGACTTCTGTGCATATCTGCTTGAAACTGGTACCCTCCAGATGTATTCTTTTGATGGATACCCTTATCTCGTCCGGATGTATACTGCGGCTGTTATCCAGTTTCCATGCAGAAGTAGGCAAAACATATTTAGGTTCAAGGACTCTTTCCAGTCCGTAACTTGTCAACATTTCAGGTTCGCTCCTTTCTCAGGTGAACACAAATCGGTTCGATTTTAACCTATTTCCAATGATAAACCATTGGCACACAATTTGCAATATATATTT
>CAZUFU010000113.1:0-4977 GCA_964619875.1 uncultured Oscillospiraceae bacterium | reverse complement strand
ATGATTTTTTTCTACCCCTCAGAATCAAATTGTCCTTGACAAGGGGTACACTTCACAGTGGATCATACGAACGACACCCCCTCAGCCTTCGGCAGCTCCCCCAGAGGGGGAGCCGAGGCCGCCTATTTCTACCCCCCCAACGTTCCTTTACTGCCTCGTCACCGAGCTGACCACCCTGAGGCCCCGGTCAACAGACCAGCCCCGAAACGAGTTTGTCCCCGGCGACTCGCCCGTTTCCTTTTCTCAACAATTCTGGGCACTCCGTTACCGAGCCGACCACCCAGGAGCCCCGGTCAACAGACCAGCCTCGTAACGAATTGTCTCCGGCGACTCGCCGGTTAACAGATTGTTTTCATACTTTCCTCTTGTTTTGCGGCGGAAAATAGAGTATAATATTCGTCGTGAGTGAAAAACGAATGCAAAAAACCTGCTGCGAAAGGAGGCGGAGCCATGGCCCTTCGGGATGAAGATATGGATAAGCGAAGAGAAAAGCGGGAGGCCATGCGCCGCAAGCAGCGCTCCGCCGCCCGAAGGATGCGTCTGACCCTGCTGGTCGCTCTGGTCATCCTGGGCCTGTGCGGCTACGGCATCTGGAATCTGACCCAGAGCGGAGAAGAAGCCCAGACCGCCGCTCCCACCCAGGCGACCCAGCCTCCCACGGAGGCCACCACCCCCACCCAGCGCAGCCCCCTCACCACCATCCACCTCCGGGCTGCAGGCGATTTGAACGTCACCGACAGCGTGGTCTCCTCCGGCATTGCCGTCAACGGCTATGATTTCAGCGGCGTCTTCAAGGACGTGTCCTCCGTACTGTCCGGCGCGGATCTGACCTTTATGAATTTCGAGGGCAACGCCTGCGGCGAGCCCTACGGCTCGGAGACCTCCTCCGCCCCCGTCCGCCTGCTGGATGACCTCCGGGCCTGCGGTGTGGATCTGCTGCAGGTGGCCAACTCCTGCGCCATCAACAACGGCATTAACGGCCTCACCACCACCCTGAGCAGCATCCGCTCGGCGGGCATCGAACCCCTGGGCGCCTACGCCTCCTCCCGGGAGTATCAGGCCTCCAAGGGCTATACCATCGTGGAGGTCAAGGGCGTGAAGATCGCCTTCGTGGCCTTTACCAAGGGTCTCGGCGGCCGGGGTATGCCCGCCGGCAGTGAGAATCTGGTGAACCTTCTGTACGTGGACTATGATAACCTGTACCAGGAGATCGACAAGGCCACCATCGAAACCGTGCTGAAAAACGTCCAGGCAGAGCGGCCCGATCTCACCGTCGCCCTGCTCCACTGGGGCAGCGAGTACAACGACGACATCAGCAAGACCCAGAAGTCCATCGCCAATCTGATGATCAAGCGCGGTGTGGACGTGATTATCGGCACCCATCCCCACACCCTCCAGCCCATCGTGTTCGATAAGGCCGCCGGAACCCTGGTTGCCTACTCTCTGGGCGACTTCTTCGGCGATGCCGTCCGGGGCGCCACCAACTACTCCATCGTGCTGGATATCGAGGTCACCAAGGACACCACCACCGGCAAGACCCGGGTGACGGACTACAGCTATATCCCAATCTACACCGTCACGGAATCGGAGTGCCCGGATCAGAAGCGCCGGGTGGTTCGCATTGAAGGCGCCATGAAGGGCTACGGCCTGTACGATCCCACCGGAGAGAATACGTCCTACCCGGGCCGGTACCTGGACAGCGTCACCCTGCAATGCTATGAAAGCATGAAATACGCCCTCCAGCGTATCGAAGAACGAATCGTCATGCCGGAGGAAAAGAGCAGCTGATACAACCAATCGGGGGCATACCGCCCCCGGTTCTTTTTTGCGGCAGCACTCCAAAACCATATTGATTATTATCTGGCCGTATGGTAGTATATGGGCGAGAAAGTGAAAAAGTGGTGGAAGTAATGGATAATACGGTAATGAAATGGCTGGATCATACGTCGTTGGATTACGCACAGAAGGTAATTTTTTCCGACCCGGAAAGCAGTCTTACCTTTTCCCGGTTCAATCTGTACACCAAGTCAATTGGGACATTTCTTGCCGGAGCTGCCCCAGTGCATTCTCCCATAGCTGTTATGAGCGGACGGCATGTCCTGACTCCTGCTCTGTTTCTGGGCGTAGCCAGGGCCGGCTGTTTTTATGCCCCCATGGATGCCTCCATGCCCGCAGCGCGGCTCAATCAGATTCTGGAGGTCATCGATGCCCCGTATCTCCTGGTAGACAAAGCCTGCGAGTCTATCGCCAGAAGTCTGGCCTTTTCCGGAAAAATCATCATTGCAGAGGAAATTCTTGACACCGCACCGGATGAAGCGCTTTTGAGCCGCGCCGGCGCCCAGATAACGGGGACCTCCCCACTCTATGTTATTTTCACCTCAGGCTCCACCGGCCGACCCAAGGGCGTTATTACCTCCCACCAGTCTCTCATGTGCTATATTGATGCCGTGTGCAATGTCCTGCACATGTGCGAGCATGATGTGCTTGGGAATCAATCCCCTCTGGATTATATTGCGGCCGTGCGGGACATCTTCATTCCCATAAAAACAGGTGCTTCAACTGTCATTTTACCCAAGAGCGAATTCTCCATGCCCGCTCAGCTGTTCGACACATTGAATCGGAACCGGGTCACCACTCTTTGCTGGAGTGTTGCCGGAATTGAGCTTCCTGCAAAGCTGGGCGCCTTTGACGTGACAACACCCCGGTATGTGACAAAGGTCTGCTTCTCCGGTTCGGTTATGCCCTGCAGGTATCTGAAAATCTGGCAGGAGCATCTTCCGGATGCTCTGTTCGTTAACCAGTACGGGCCTACAGAAGCCACTGCATCGTGTACATATTACATTGTAAAAGAGAAGGTCTCGGATTCCGACGTTCTGCCCATTGGTGTGCCTTATGAAAACTACCGGATTCTCCTGCTGAATGAGGATCACACGCAGACACCAGACGGGCAAATCGGTGAAATCTGTGTCAGCGGTCCCATTCTTGCACTTGGCTATTATGGTGACCCTCAGAAAACCCAGGAATCCTTCCTGCAAAATCCTCTGAATACCAAATACCGGGAACTGATCTATAAAACCGGTGATCTGGGCAGATTCCGGGAGGATGGAAATCTGGAATTCCACGGAAGGAAAGACCGGCAGATCAAGCACATGGGTCATCGGATAGAGCTGGACGAGATTGATAATACCGCCAGGCAGATTCCCGGCGTTATGGAATGCTGTTCGCTCTATGATAAGACCGGAGAGCTTCTCTACCTTTTCTACACCGGGGAGGCAACCGCCAGAAATATTTCTCTGTATTTCCGGCAGGTGCTGCCCTCATTCATGGTTCCGCGAAGAATTGTTTCTGTCCCGGCTATCCCCAGGCTTCCCAACGGGAAAATCGACATGCAGAAATTACAGAGATGTATTAAGAAGAAAGAGGTATAAGTACATGGAAGAATTGATGGAAATCTTAGAAGAATTGAGACCGGATGTGGACTTTGGAAAAGAGACCGGGTTGATTGCCGAAGGCATCCTGGACTCCTTTGACATCGTCTCTCTGGTCGGGGAGCTGAACGAAGCCTTTGATATTGAGATTCGCCCCAGTGACCTGATTCCGGAAAACTTCAACTCTGCCGCAGCAATTCTGGCGCTTGTGGAAAAGCTCCAGGACGCATAAGAACACTATGACAGACGAAAAGCTTGCCGAGCTGTCCCGCTCTGTACCCACTCCTTTCTATGTCTTTGACAAGAGTCTGTTCCGGATGCGCGCAGAACTGGTGAAGCAGGAATTCGGCCCCAAAACCAGCCTGTGCTTTTCCATCAAAGCGAATCCTTTCCTGCTGGACGGTCTGCCGGAACTTTTTGACAGGATTGAGGTGTGCAGTCCGGGAGAGCTGACGATCTGCGAGAAAACGCACGCAGATATGAAAAAGGTGATTTTCTCCGGGGTCAATAAGACAAAAGAGGATGTAGCGCGCGCCCTGCGTGACGGCGTAGGCACCTTCACGGCAGAGAGTCTGCTTCATCTGCGGCTTATCCAGCAGTGCGCCGCAGAGCATGGAAGCCGCGTTCCCGTTCTCCTTCGACTCACCGGCGGAAGCCAGTTCGGTATGGATGAGGCTGACATATTCCATATTCTGGAAAACCGGGACAGCTTCAACAACATTGAAATCGTGGGACTTCACTACTTCACCGGTACGCAGAAGCGAAAGGTTTCTGTCATTGAAAAGGAATTGGATTACCTGGAGCAATTTCTGGAAACCATACAGCGCAAATACGGCCTCCGGCTGCAGCATCTGGAATACGGCACCGGGCTGGCCGTTGACTATTTCAGCGACAGCCCGGAGGATACGGAGTCGGAACGCCTTCGTTCGGTTGCCCCCAGGATCCGGGCGATGGCCGAAAAGATTTCTCTGACCATTGAAATGGGCAGATTTTTTGCTGCGCCCTGCGGCTACTATTTTACCCGGGTCATGGACACCAAGACCAACCTGGGCGTGCATTACGCGATTCTGGACGGTGGAATCCACCAGCTGAAATACGATGGCCAGATTCAGGGTATGCAGCAGCCCAGTATCCGTCATATCGCCGGAAGTGATACCGGATGTACGCTGCCATGGACACTGTGCGGCAGCCTTTGCACTACCGCAGATGTGCTTGCCCGAAATGTGGAGCTTTGTTCCCTGCAGGTTGGGGATATTTTGGTATTCCAGCGGACGGGTGCGTATTCCGTTATGGAGGGTATGGCAGTATTCCTCAGCCGGGATATGCCTGTGGTTGCCACCTATGCGCCGGAAGCCGGGCTGAAGATTCTGCGGGATAGAATTGATACGGATTGCTTCAATGCACCGGTACTGACACTCCGGGAGGATACACGTGAGTTATACTTCCTTTAACTTCCTGATGTTTGCAGGCATTACTGCTCTGGTCTATTTTCTGTTTCCTCTGAAGAAATACCAGTGGACAGTGCTGCTGGCCGCAAGCTTTGTGTTTT
>CAZUFU010000112.1:0-5007 GCA_964619875.1 uncultured Oscillospiraceae bacterium | reverse complement strand
CTCCATAGCTGTATTATGACTATATTTTATTAGAATTTTACTATATTGTCAAGGGACTGCTGGCTGCTTAATTTTTTATTCAAACAACGGTGTGGAGAAATATCTCTCCGCTGTATCCGGCAGAACGGTTACCACTGTTTTGCCTTTGCCCAGTTTTTTCGCCAGACGAAGAGCTGCAGCCACGTTGGTTCCGCTGGATATACCGCACATGAGACCTTCCTTGATGGCAAGGTCCTTTGCTGTCCTGAGAGCATCCTCGTCTGAGATAATGCAGATATCATCGTAAATCTGCTGATTGAGAACTCCCGGAATCACACCGTCTCCTATGCCCATCTGGATATGGGTGCTGACTGTACCGCCGGCCAGGATAGCTGCGTTTTCAGGTTCAACTGCCCAGATTTCAATCTGAGGATTCAGAGCTTTGAGAGTTTCACCTATGCCGGTGATAGTGCCGCCGGTACCTATGCCGGAGCAGAAACCGTCTATAGGACCTGCAACCTGTTCCAGAATTTCCAGACCTGTATGGTGGCGGTGCACCATTGGGTTTGCCTGGTTTTCAAACTGCTGAGGTACGAAAACCTTAGGGTTTTCTTCTGCCATCTTTGCGGCCATTTCCACGCACTCTTCGATGCAGTCGCCGATGTTTCCCGCATCGTGAACCAGAATAACCTTCGCTCCGTAGTGTTCCACCAGGAGTCTACGCTCACTGCTTACGGAATCCGGCATTATTATAATGGTTTCGTATCCTTTGACTGCTCCGACCAGAGCAAGACCTATACCCTGGTTTCCGCTGGTAGGCTCTACAATAATTGAATCCGGCTTGAGTATGCCGTCTTCTTCAGCTTTCTTAATCATATTAAAGGCAGTTCTGGTCTTGATAGAACCTCCTACGTTAAGGCCTTCATATTTTACCAGCACACGGGCACCATCGGGATCAGCCATTCGGTTAAGCTGGATCATAGGGGTGTGGCCCATGGCTTCAAGTACATTGTTATATATCATTTTAAATCTCCTGCAAAATAGCCGCCCGGGCGGCCGTAGTCTAAACCTCAGTATAGCACAAAGTACCATTGATTGCAAAATTCTTTTAAAAAACTGTTGACACTTAATAAAAAAATGATATAATAAGCGGTTAGCAACTGCTAACCAATATTTTGACGATGAGGTTAGCTGATGCTAACCAATGTTTTTCCGCCGGGGTTAGCGCTTGCTAACCCAACGGGAGAACAGACAGGAAGAAAGGCAGGACACTAATATGGGAGTAAAAACAGATAAGGATAATAAATTATCAGCTGCAGAAGCGGGCCGGGGATACATCATTAAAGAAATAGTGACCGATGATGAAGAATTGAACAGTTTCCTTTTTTCTCTGGGATGCTACAGCGGAGAGTCCATTGCCGTAGTCCGGAAGCTTAAAAGAAGTATGGTGGTGTCCATCAAATACGGAAGATACAACATAGATAATGAACTGGCATCAGCCATTCTCATATAAAAAACGAATATTAACATTAAGCAGACAGGAGGAACATAAATGAGAATTGCATTGACTGGTAATCCCAACAGCGGCAAAACAACCATGTACAACGCCCTTACAGGGAGAAACGAAAAGGTCGGAAACTGGGCGGGAGTTACTGTGGACAAAAAGGAAAGTCTTATAAAAAAGAATTTTTACAGTGCAGGAAGGGAGCTTCAGGGAGAAGAACTTATAGCAGTCGATCTGCCAGGAGCTTATTCCATTTCGCCATTTACTTCGGAGGAAAGCATCACCAGCGGTTATGTAAAAAATGAAAATCCGGATGTAATCATAAACATTGTTGATGCAACCAATCTGAGCAGAAGTCTTTTTTTCACCACACAGCTTCTGGAACTTGATATTCCCGTAGTCGTGGCTCTGAACAAGAGCGACATTAATGAAAAAAAGGGAACGAAAATTGACGTGCAGGCTTTAGCCGGGAGGCTTGGATGTCCGGTTGTGGAGACTGTTTCAACATCTGCGGCACCGTCGGCAAACGGCCTGGGCAGTGTAATCAATGCAGCAGTGACGGCAGCCGGCAAAGGTCAGAAGGCACCTTTTGAACAAGGGGATGTCAACCTTCACAACAAAGATGAAGTAGAGGCTGCCGACCGCAAAAGATTCGAATTCGTAAACAAGGTTGTGGAAGAGGTTGAAACACGAAAGATCCTGACCCGTGAAAGGAATTTTCAGGATAAAATTGATGGTGTTTTGACCAATAAATTTTCAGGGATAATCATTTTCGCAGCAGTAATGTTCGTGGTGTTTGACCTCTCCCAGTCAACTCTGGGACCTTTCCTTGCAGATATTCTGGTAGGCTGGATAGAGACCTTCCAGGAATGGGCGGCAGGTATGGTTGAAGGGGCATCTCCGTTCCTCAAGGCACTGCTTATTGATGGCATAATAGGCGGTGTCGGGGCGGTGGTAGGTTTCCTGCCACTGGTAATGGTCATGTATTTTCTCATTGCCATGCTGGAGGATTGTGGATATATGGCAAGGGCAACTGTAGTGCTTGATCCGATTTTCAAGAGAGTAGGATTGTCAGGAAAGTCTGCAATACCAATGGTCATAGGCACAGGCTGCGCAATACCCGGGATTATGGCATGCCGTACTATTAAAAATGAAAGAGAAAGAAGAGCGACAGCAATGCTCACTCCATTTATGCCTTGCGGGGCTAAGCTGCCTGTAATTGCACTGTTTGCCGGAGCGTTTTTCGGCAATGCTTCATGGGTAGGTACTATGATGTATTTCGTAGGAATACTGCTCATTCTTCTTGGCGCATTGCTGGTAAATAAACTTACAGGCCATAAATACAGAAAGTCATTCTTCATAATGGAGCTTCCTGAATACAAAGCGCCGAGCCTCTGGAAAGCATTTCTTTCCATGTGTTCGAGGGGCAAAGCATATATTATCAAGGCAGGAACTATCATACTCGTATGTAATGCTGTGGTTCAGATAATGCAGACCTTTGACTGGCATCTTCAGGTTGTGGAGGAGGGCATGGAAAGCACCTCAATTCTTGCAGGAATAGCCGCACCGTTTGCTGTACTGCTTATTCCCCTGGGCTTCGGCGTGTGGCAGATGGCCGCAGCATCAATTACAGGCTTCATAGCAAAGGAAAATGTGGTCGGCACATTGGCAGTAGTATATGGCCTTTCCAACTTTATCGATACAGAGGAACTGGCGCTGGTGGGCGGTGCCAATCATGTGGCCGCAGCCTTCGGACTCACTTCAGCAGCGGCTCTGGCCTGTCTCATGTTTAATCTTTATACGCCTCCATGTTTTGCCGCTATCGGGGCGATGAATTCTGAGATGCAGGACAGAAAATGGCTCTTCGGCGGAATTGCCCTCCAGCTGGGAACAGGTTATACTGTCGCATTTCTTGTGTATCAGATAGGAACATTGATTACGACAGGTGCATTGGGAACCGGTTTTGTACCGGGAATGATTGCGGTTGCAGTCATGGCGGCATTTGTAGTATACTTAATTAAAAGAGAAGAGAAAACCTTTGACAGAGAATACGGAGTGAAAACATGTCAGATTTAATTCTTGGTTTGGTTTTGCTGGTGCTCATAGGAGCAGCGGTAAGATATATAATAAAAGCGAAGAAAAAGGGTATAAAGTGCATAGGTTGTCCGGAGGGAGCGTCATGCGGCAGAAAGCAGTCGGGAGGCTGCAGCTGCTGCTCTGTTCCGGATGACTTTAAGATAGAGAAAAATAAAAAGAAAAGGAAAGAAGGACGAAACAAATGACACTATATGCGTTCTGCGGAATCATGATTCCGTTTCTGGGTACGGTTATGGGCGCTTCCTGCGTCCTGTTTATGAAAAATGCCATGAGCGACAGAACGCAGAGGGCTCTGTCGGGCTTTGCTGCGGGGGTTATGGTGGCTGCATCCATATGGAGTTTAATCATACCGGCACTGGAACAGGCGGAGGCAGATATGGGAAAGTGGTCTTTCATCCCGGCAGCCGTGGGTTTCTGGGTGGGTATATTATTCCTGCTGCTCCTGGACCATGTCATCCCTCATCTTCACAGAAATACTGATGAGGCGGAGGGCCCTAAAAGCCGTCTGCAAAAGACAACCATGCTTGTGCTGGCAGTGACGCTGCATAACATTCCTGAAGGAATGGCTGTAGGTGTGGTCTATGCCGGTTATATCACAGGCAGTGCAAATATTACGGCTATGGGAGCGTTGGCCCTTTCCCTGGGAATAGCAATTCAGAACTTTCCTGAGGGGGCCATAATATCCATGCCTCTTCAGGCGGAAGGCATAAAAAAACACAAGGCTTTCCTGAGTGGTGCAGCCTCCGGTATAGTAGAGCCTCTTGGGGCCCTTCTTACCATGGCTTTTGCCGGCCTTGTGATTCCTCTGCTTCCTTACCTTCTCAGCTTTGCTGCCGGAGCAATGCTGTATGTGGTAGTGGAGGAGCTGATTCCCGAAATGTCCGCAGGAAAGCACTCCAATATAGGCACGGTGTTTTTTGCGGCAGGCTTCAGCATAATGATGATTCTTGATGTGGCCCTGGGGTGATTGGCAGATTAAGCCTCTCCCCGGGTCTTTTTTATTCCTTCGTTTGCCAGTTCATCGGCTCGGTTGTTCATCTGAGTTATATATTTAAAGTCCTCGAAGGAAAAGCGTGCTCCGTTCCACTCAACGAATTTGGCGTAGAGCTTATCGAAATCGGTGGACTTGCTTTCCAGATTCACATGACCTTTTACGCGGTAAAACCTCACATCATGAAGACGCACAAGAGCCAGCAGTTCCTCCCAGAGTTCCCGGTTTTCGACAGGCTTTTTAGCGGCGTTGCGCCAGCGGTTCTTTTCCCAGGACTCGTACCACTTTTCGCGAAAACAGTTGGAAACATAGGCGCTGTCAGAAAACACCTCTATGGTGCGCCCGGTGCCCTTGATGGCTTTAAGGGCTTCGATTACAGCAGTCAGTTCCATGCGGTTGTTGGTGGTGTTTGCCTGGCCGCCGAAGAGTTCCTTCT
>CAZUFU010000111.1:0-5151 GCA_964619875.1 uncultured Oscillospiraceae bacterium | reverse complement strand
GCTCAGGGCGATTTCTTGTCAATCCTATTAAGATTGCATCATAATCCTTACATTTCTCATTACAATTTTTAAAATCAACTATGCTGTTTCCACTTATTGCGCCTTCCAGAGCACGTATAACCTTTTTAACATTATTTGGATGTATACGCTCTGCTGCCTCAGGATCAGTGTCTTTAAGCTTGTTATAAATGTATTCAGGTCCGAAAAGCTCCGCTTCGTTTTCCAGTGTAGATCTGAGCTCCATGTCAACAGATGCTCCGCTGAAATCCATTTCATAGAGAATACTGTTCAGATATAGTCCTGTACCACCTTCAATCACCGGGGTCTTTCCACGGCTGAAAATATCCTCTATAGCTGATTTAGCCATCTCTGAGTACCTGGCAACGCTGAAAGGCTCCTTCGGGTCTATCTCGTCCACAAGCCAGTGTTTTACTTCAGCCTGCTCTTCATCTGTAGGCTTGGCACTTCCTATGTTCATGTACTTGTAAAGCTGCATGGAGTCGCAGGAAACGATTTCACCGTTAAAGGCCTTGGCAGTTTCTATTGCATATTTAGTTTTTCCAACGGCCGTCGGGCCTGCCACAGCAATAATTTTTCTCATTTTAAACTCTCTTGAACATTTTTTCTATTTCATAATGGGTCAGACGGATAAAGGTCGGTCTGCCGTGTGGACAGCTGAAAGGATTAATACATGTTGAAAGGTCTTTTATCAATACCCTTATTTCATCCATGCTGAGTATGTCATTGGCTTTAACAGCAGCTTTACAGGACATCATTATCAGCTTGTCGATAACAACTTTATTTGACAGATTAGTACTGTCAGTTATGTTCTCTATAAACTGATTAACGAAATCTTCAGCTTCGGAAAGTTCCATAAACATTGGAATTTCAGTAATTCTGAAGGTGTCTGGACCGAATTCGTCTATTGTGAATCCCATTCTGGCAAGAGCATCAAGCCAGTCAAAACGATTTTCACTTACAGCCAGAGAAATATTGATAATAAGAGGAACCAGCAAAGGCTGTCTTGCTTTTTCGCTATTTTCATATTCACCCACAAGCTTTTCATAAAAAATTCTTTCGTGGGCTGCGTGCTGATCAATAAGATAGAAGTTTGATCCGTCTACCGCTGTAATGTATGTATCAAATATGACTCCTGTAATCTCAAGCTCACTGAAATCAAATGGTTTAAGCTGCGGCTCGTATATTTCAATTGAAGGGCCGATGCCTTCTTCATGAGGAATGTCTTTTGCTGATGGTACTTTAGGAGCAGGATTTCCTATGGTTGATAATAATTGTTTTATGTCAACTTGCTCTTCTTTCTTTTCAGAAGCATTTTCAAGCTCCTTTTCTCTGAAAGGTTCAAACACTCTTTCATAGACTTTGGAAGGACTGATTTTCTTATCCATATCCTTGAAAAGATTGCCTGCATCAACTACAGCATCCTTTGTGGCCAGTGCGTCTCTGATTGCCCGGGAAATGAAGTCCACGACAAGAGCTTCCTGATCAAATCTCACTTCGCGCTTGTTTGGATGAATATTAACATCTATGGTATGTGGGTCAACACGCAGGAAAAGATACGTTACAGGATATCTGCCTTCAAATAAACGCTCTTTATACCCTGCATTAACACCTCTTTCTATGACTTTGCTTCCTACTACCCTTCCGTTTACGAAATAAATCTGGCTTCCGCGGGTTGTCTTGCTGAAGGCTGGTGTAGAAATATAGCCTTCTATTTCTATGCTATCTTCTTTCAGGCTTACAGGAACCATGTTGCGTGCATCAACATCATTGTATACTCTGAGGATTGTATTCAGCCTGTTTCCGTCGCCAAGGGTTGAAAACAGTATTTTTCCATTGTTGATAAGACGGAATTTAACGTTCTTGTAGGCCAGAGCCATATGTGATATGAAATCTATTATAAGTCCGCTTTCTGCTGAATCAGTTTTCATAAACTTGAGACGTGCGGGAGTATTATAAAACAGGTCAGTTACAACTATTGTGGTGCCATCCGGACATCCTGTCTGTTCCTTAAGTATTACAGAGCCTCCGTGAAGGACCAGCTTCGTACCCGTTTTGCTGTCAGCTGTCTTGGTCACAAGTTCTGTTCGGGTTACCGCCGCTATGGATGCAAGTGCCTCTCCCCTGAAGCCGAGAGTGTCTATGGCGTCAAGGTCGGAAGCCGTTTCAATTTTGCTGGTGGCATGACGAAGAAAGGCTGTTTCAGCCTCTTCACAAGGGATTCCACAGCCATTGTCAGTCACTCTTATATAGGTTTTGCCGCCGTTTTTTATCTCTACTACGAGGTTGTCGGCGCCTGCGTCAAGAGCGTTTTCTACAAGTTCCTTGACTATGGAAATGGGACGCTCTATAACTTCTCCTGCGGCAATTTTATCAGCCACATTTTTTTCGAGAACTTTAATCATGGATATCTTCCTTTAATTCCTCAAGTATTTTAATGGCCTGTGAAGGCGTTATTTCCATAAGGTTGATCGCTCTTATCTTCTCGGCCAGCGGATCAGGTGCGAAGAATGAAAGCTGAGTAGGCTCTTTAAATCTTGCAGCTATCGAACAGCTTGCAGGTATACTGCCTCCGTTTTCCAGTTCCGAAAGCTTTTCCTGGGCTCTCTCCAGGAGGCTTCGCGGTATTCCTGCAAGTTTTGCCACATGAATCCCGTAACTTCTGCTGGCTGATCCTTCCACAATTTTATGGAGAAAGACTATGTTGCCATTCTGTTCAGCAACATCAACGTTAAGGTTTTTCACTCCGCTTATCTGCTCTTCCAGCACGGTAAGCTCATGGTAATGAGTGGCAAAAAGAGTTCTTATATGGGTTTTTTTATTGCAAAGATGCTCTACTGCGGCCCACGCAATTGAAAGCCCGTCGTAGGTGCTGGTACCTCTGCCTATCTCATCAAGAATAATAAGGCTGCGGCTGCGTGCATTGTTTAAAATGTATGCCAGCTCGCTCATTTCTACAAAGAATGTGGATTGACCCTGTGCCAGATTATCAGATGCACCTATACGGGTGAAGATTCTGTCTACAACACCGATTCTGGCCATCTCGCATGGAACGAAACATCCTGCCTGAGCCATGAGAACTATAAGCGCGGTCTGGCGCATATATGTAGATTTACCTGCCATATTAGGTCCGGTTATCAGCAGCATACTTGCATCGTCATCGTTGATATAGGTATCGTTGGAAACGAATAATCCGTCTGAAACAGTCTGTTCTATTACAGGATGACGGCCCTTAACGATTTCAATCTCCATAGAATCATCAACAACAGGTTTTACATAGCCGAGACGCTCGCTTACATGTGCAAATGAAGCCAGTACATCCAGCGTTGAAATTGCTGCGGATGTTTTCTGTATCTCTGTAATGTATCCCTGTATAAAGCTTCTCACCTCAGTGAAAAGTTCATACTCCATCTGATTGATTTTGGCCTCAGCATTGAGTACCAGATTTTCCATTTCCTTAAGCTCAGGGGTTATGAAACGCTCTGCATTGGCAAGAGTCTGTTTTCTTATGTAGTTTTCCGGAATAAGATCAAAATATGAGCGCGTTACCTCAAGATAATAGCCGAATACCCGGTTATATCCAACCTTAAGGTTCTTAATTCCTGTACGTTCTCTTTCGGAATTTTCAAGGTTGGAAATCCAGCTTTTCCCGTCCTTTATCGAATATTTAAGGTTGTCCAGTTCTTCTGAATAACCATCTTTGATGAGACCCCCTTCTTTGATAACAAATGGAGGCTCCTCACAGATTGCTTTGTCTATAATATTGTAAACGTCTGTAAGACAGTCGATTTCATCATTTATTTTAATTAAGATATCTGAGCCGGCAGAACCAAGTTCGGATTTGATTTCCGGCAGCACAGCAATAGAGTTTCTCAGGGCAATTAAATCCTTGCCGTTGGCGTTTCCGCAGGCGATGCGGCCCGCAAGTCTTTCAAAGTCATAAATATGCTTGAGATATTCCTTTATGTTATTGCGCATGAGCAGGTCGGAGTAAAGTTCCTCCACCCCATCAAGACGCAGGTTGATTTCTGAAGAATTGTTAAGAGGCTCTCTGAGCCACTGGCGCATTTTGCGGCTTCCCATGGCCGTATGAGTTTTGTCAAGAATCCCAAGAAGAGAACCCTGAACCTTTTTTTCATAGAGTGTCTCTGTGATTTCGAGATTTCTTATTGTAGCTTTATCCAAAGCCATGTGTGTACCGATCTGATAATGATTGATATGTGTAATATGAGAAAGGTTCTGCTTCTGAGTTTCAAAGAGATAGCTCAGAAGTGCGCCGAGAGAAAGCACAGCTCTGGGTCTGAAATCAAGACCCAGCCCTGTAAGAGAAATGCAGTCAAAATGAGCTTTGATAGCATCTTCGGCACCCTTACGCGAAAAGAATTCATTACTGAGAACATTTATATAAGCCTCAGTAGTATGCTTTATCTCATCCAGAGAATAACTGGCTGCAAAATCTTCGCTGCAGATTAATTCTCTGGCCTTGATTTTTACAAGTTCATTTAAAATGGCAGAATACAGGTCATCTCCACTGTACTCTGTAAGGCAAAGCTCTCCGGTGGAAACATCACAATAAGCCACAGACATGGCTTCATCATCAGCCCACACTGCGGCTAGATAATTATTTTCCTTTTCTGAAAGCATGGATTGAGAGGTAAGGGTACCGGGAGTTACAACCTGTATAACCTCTCTCTTAACTATGCCCTTTGCCTGAGCCGGATCCTCAGTCTGCTCGCAGATGGCTACTTTATAGCCTTTTTCTACAAGCTTTGCAATATAACTGTCAGCTGCGTGGAAAGGGACTCCACACATGGGAGCCCTTTCCTCCTGTCCGCAGCTTTTTCCGGTCAATGTTAATTCTAATTCCTTTGACGCTAAAATCGCGTCATCAAAGAACATTTCATAGAAGTCACCCAGTCTGAAAAACAGAATACAATCTTTATATTCTTCTTTTATTTTCATGTACTGCTGCATCATGGGCGATAGCTTCATAAAAAATCTCCTTTGTTTTTTCCTTAATAAAATGTATGTATAAAATGTAAACTATCTTGCGTTGTATCGGTTCTTTCGATTGTCTCTGCGGCGTTGCCGCAAGGTAAGAACCGATGAAATTCCCTAGCGGGAATTATAAGC
>CAZUFU010000110.1:0-5463 GCA_964619875.1 uncultured Oscillospiraceae bacterium | reverse complement strand
TGGAAAAAATCTTTAAGACGATACAGAGATATCGGCAAGATGGTCATAAGAAAAGTCAGGGTTGGTTGTGCCCTGAGGTTGTTATGTACTTAGCTTGCCGTGAGGCAAGTTTTTTTGTACGGAGGAACAGCATGAACAGCGTGAAAAACATTTTCATACACACTGACAGCTTAAACGAAAGGGCAAAGAGTGAATTTGACTCCATTTTTGCCGGACTTGATAAAAACGCAATTATTATCCCTTCTTTCGCAGATGTACACGTTCATCTTCGGGAGCCGGGATTTTTTTATAAGGAAAGCATAGCTACAGGAACCATGGCGGCAGCAAGAGGCGGTTACGGCTGGGTCTGCACCATGCCAAACCTTAACCCTGTGCCCGACAACAGAGAGCACCTTGGAGAGCAGCTTGACATAATAGAAAAGGACGCAATCATAAATGTAATTCCTTACGGAGCTATCACTGTAGGTGAACGCGGCAAGGATCTTGCTGAACTTGAAGCTATGGCACCTGATGTAATCGCATTCAGCGATGACGGGGTGGGACTCAACGACGAAGACCTCATGCGTGAAGCCATGATCCGGGCTAAAAAACTTGGCAAGATAATTGTAGCTCACTGTGAGGATATGGACCTCAGGGCAGGCGGCTACATCCACGACGGAAAATATGCGGCAGCTCATGGTCACAAGGGCATTTGCTCAGAAAGCGAGTGGAAGCCTATAGAAAGAGACATTAAGCTGGCAGCGGAAACAGGGGCATCATACCATGTGTGCCATATTTCAACCAAGGAAAGCGTGGAGGTAATCAGGGCTGCCAAGGCGGCAGGAGTAGATGTCACCTGCGAAACAGCCCCTCATTACCTGGTTCTTTGCGATGAGGACCTTAAGGAGGATGGACGCTTCAAGATGAATCCGCCCATCAGAAGTGCTGAGGACAGGCAGGCTCTCATAGAAGGAATCCTCGACGGAACCATCGATATGATAGCTACAGACCATGCGCCTCACAGCGAAGCTGAGAAGGATAGAGGCCTTGAAAAAAGTGCTATGGGAGTAGTTGGACTTGAGACCGCTTTCCCTATTATATACACTAAGCTCATCAAACCGGGCATTATAACTATGGAGCAGGCAGTGAAGCTGATGAGCGAAAACCCAAGAAAACGGTTTGGACTTCCGACAGCAGAAGAAAACGGAGATTTTGCCCTATGGAACATCAGCGAGGAATACGAAATCAATCCGGATGAATTCAAAACAAAGGGCAGAGCAACGCCTTTTGCCGGAGAAAAGGTTTACGGCAGATGCCTGATTAATGTAGTAGGCGGCAAAAAGGTCTGGGAAGCCGGACAGGAGTAGGAGAACCACACGTAAAAAATGAAACAGAGTTTATTTGAGATAAAATCAAACAGAGAAATTGCAAAGAACACCTTTGAGATGGTACTTGCAGGTGATACATCGGCAGTGACAGCACCGGGACAGTTTGTAAATATAAAGCTGAAAGGTTTTTTTCTGAGAAGACCCATATCCATCTGTGACTGGGATGAAGAGAGCCTTACTATTATATACAAGACTGTGGGTCAGGGCACAGAGGCTATGGCTGAAATGAAGCCGGGCGAAAGCCTTGATATTCTCACAGGACTGGGAAACGGCTACGATATAACAAAGTCAGGCAAAAGGCCGGTGCTCATAGGCGGCGGCGCAGGAGTACCGCCTATGTACGGACTGGCTAAGTCACTCATAGCAAAGGGCGTAAAGCCTCAGGTAATCCTTGGATTCAACACAGCTGAAGAGGTGTTCTATAAGGATGAATTCGAGAAGCTGGGAGCAGAACTTCACATTGCCACCGCAGACGGCAGCGTGGGAACTAAAGGTTTTGTTACCGATGTGATGAAGAAACTGGAGTACACCTACTTCTTCACCTGCGGACCTATGCCGATGTTTAAGGCCATCGAGAGCATAGCGAAAACTTCAGGCCAGTACAGCTTCGAGGAAAGAATGGGCTGCGGTTTCGGAGCCTGCATGGGATGCTCATGCAAGACAAAATACGGAAACAAGAGAATCTGCAAGGACGGGCCGGTTCTGGAAAGAGAGGAAATCATATGGTAGATATTAAGACAAGCCTTTGCGGCATAACCCTTGACAATCCCGTGATTCCTGCTTCCGGTACTTTTGGTTACGGCTATGAGTTTGCGGAACTTTACGACATAAACTGTCTGGGATCTTTCTCCTTTAAGGGTACCACTCTGGAGCCACGTTTCGGAAATCCGACACCTAGAATTGCAGAATGTCCTGACGGAATGATAAATGCAGTGGGACTTCAGAATCCGGGGGTTGACGCCGTAATCGCAGAGGAACTTCCGAAACTGGCACAGGTTTTCAAAAAGCCAGTGATGGCAAATGTGAGTGGATTTTCTGTGGCTGACTATGTGGAGACAGTAAGACGGTTTGAGGCTGATGAGACGGCCCGAGCGCAGATCGGGTGGTTTGAGGTGAACATAAGCTGTCCTAATGTACACGGCGGCGGTATGGCCTTCGGAACCTGCCCGGATGCGGCAGCCGAAGTAACGGCGGCGGTGAGAAAGGTGACTGATAAACCGCTTTTAATCAAGCTTTCACCTAATGTGACTGACATAACTGAAATCGCCAGAGCCTGCGAGGCAGCAGGGGCTGACGGAATAAGCCTCATAAATACTTTGCTGGGAATGAGAATAAACCTTAAGACCGGCAAGCCGGTAATCGCCAACAAGATGGGCGGCTTCAGCGGTCACGCAATTCTGCCGGTGGCCCTGAGGATGGTATACCAGGTATACGATACAGTAAAAATTCCTGTAGTTGGAATGGGCGGTGTATCCACAGCGGAAGAAGTAATTGAAATGATGATGGCAGGTGCCTCCGCTGTTGAAATCGGCGCAGCCAACCTGATTAACCCTTTCGCAGCTAAAGAAATAATCGAAAAGCTGCCGGAGGTAATGGATAAGTACAATATTAAAAAACTGAGCGACATTATAGGAGGTGCGCACTGATGGGCAAGGATGTAATTGTAGCATGCGATTTTAACACAGCAGAGGAAACACTTAAATTTCTTGATATTTTTACTGAGGAAAAACCTTATGTAAAGATCGGCATGGAGCTGTTTTACGCAGAAGGACCGGAAATTGTAAGAGAAATCAAGAGAAGGGGACATAAGATTTTCCTGGACCTTAAACTCCACGATATTCCTAACACTGTAAAGAAGGCTATGGCAGTGCTCTCACGCCTTGATGTGGACATGTGCAATCTTCACGCTGCAGGAACCGTCGCCATGATGGAAGCGGCAATTGAAGGACTGACACGCCCTGACGGCACCAGACCTTTGCTCATAGCAGTAACTCAGCTGACATCTACCGACCAGGAAAGGATGGAGCGAGACCTTCTCATAAATGGGCCCCTGGAAAAGGTGGTTATGCATTATGCTTCCAACGCGAAGACAGCAGGCCTTGACGGAGTAGTGTGCTCACCGCTGGAAAGCCCGGCAGTGCACGAAACATGCGGTAAGGGATTCCTCACCGTAACACCGGGAGTGCGTTTTGCTGACGGAGACAAGGGCGATCAGGTCCGTGTCACTACACCGGAAAAGGCAAGGCAGCTGGGTTCAGACTACATCGTAGTAGGCCGTCCTATAACTCAGGCGACAGACCCTGTAGCAGCATACAGAAGATGTGTTAAAGAATTTGTAGATTAATTATATGAAAGTGATTTGACGGCGTGCAGCCGGCGAAAGGAGATGCAAAATGAATTTAAAAAAAGAAATTGCAAAAGGACTGCTCAGCATAGAAGCTGTTTTCTTAAGGCCGGAGGAGCCTTTTACATGGGCCAGCGGAATCAAAAGCCCTATATACTGTGACAACCGTCTTACTCTTACAGCACCTGAAATCAGAACAAAGGTGGAAGAAGGACTTGTTCAGACAGTAAAAGAAAACTACCCTGACTGCGAAGTTCTCATGGGAACCAGCACTGCAGGAATCGCCCATGCAGCTATCGTTGGTCATCTTATGAACCTTCCTATGGGTTATGTAAGAAGCTCAGCAAAGGACCACGGCAGAACCAATCAGATAGAAGGAAAACTCCTTCCGGGACAGAAAGTTGTAGTCATCGAAGACCTTATTTCCACCGGCGGTTCAGCCATCGATACTGTAAAGGTGCTGAGAGAAGCAGGAGCAGAGGTCCTTGGAATTGCAAGTATTTTTACATACGGAATGAAAAAGGGTCTGGACCGCATGGCAGAAGCAGATGTTAAAAATGTGAGTCTCTGCGATTTGGACGCCCTGGTTGAGGTTGCCGCAGAGACGGGGTACATCAAGGCAGAAGACAAGGAACGCATTTTAAAATTCAGAGAAAACCCGGCAGATGAAAGCTGGATGAAATAGATGAAACAATGGAGGACAAATCAATGAGCGAAATCAGAAACTTAATCAACATCACCGACTTAACTGTTGAAGAAATTGACAGCCTTATAGCTACCGCAGACGACATCGTGGCAAACCACAGTGCATACGAAAACATCTGCGCTCACAAGAAGCTGGCCACACTTTTCTTCGAGCCAAGCACCAGAACCAGACTCAGCTTTGAAGCAGCCATGCTTGAACTGGGCGGAAGCGTACTGGGATTTTCATCAGCCAACTCCAGCTCAGCTGCCAAAGGCGAAAGCGTAAGCGACACCATTCAGACAGTAGGCTGCTACGTTGATATCATCGCAATGCGCCACCCTAAGGAAGGTGCTCCTATTGTAGGTGCACAGAGAACCACAGTGCCTATCATCAACGCAGGCGACGGCGGACATTTCCACCCGACTCAGACACTGACAGACCTTCTCACCATCAAGAGAAAGAAGGGCAGATTAAACAATATGACCATCGGTCTCTGCGGCGACCTTAAATTCGGCAGAACCGTTCACTCCCTCATCGAGGCAATGCTTCGTTACGAAGGAATCAAATTCGTGCTCATTTCACCGCAGGAACTGGCAGTACCTGAATACATAAAGGAAAAGATGAATGCTGCCGGAGCAGAGTGGAAAGAGGTTGAAACTCTTGAAGAAGCAATGCCTGAACTGGATATCCTTTATATGACAAGAGTTCAGAAGGAACGTTTCTTCAACGAAGAAGACTATATCAGACTTAAAGACAGCTACATCCTTGACCTCGACAAACTTCAGACAGCCAAGGAAGACCTTACTATCATGCACCCGTTGCCTAGAGTAAATGAAATCTCAGTAGAGGTTGACGATGACCCGAGAGCATGCTATTTCTTCCAGGCACTGTGCGGCAAGCACATCAGAATGGCTCTCATCCTGTTCCTTCTGGGAATCAAGAGAGAAGCGTAATTTAATGATTTCAGGGTAACTTAAGGTAAATTTCAGGAGGTAAGAAAATGAATATAGACGGAGTAAAGACAGGTATCGTATTAGACCATATCAAGGCAGGAAAGAGCATGCAGA
>CAZUFU010000109.1:0-5469 GCA_964619875.1 uncultured Oscillospiraceae bacterium | reverse complement strand
TTTATGTTATACTATCTTGTGTTCGAGTGCGGACAGATAAGTTAAGAAAAAATGCTACGGCTTAAATATATTAAAGGAGGTGCGGTAGATGTCAAAGAAATGTGAAATTTGCGGTAAGGGACAGGTTTCAGGAAACAACGTTTCTCACTCCATGAGACACACAAGAAGAAAATGGAACGCTAATATCCAGACTGTAAGAGTTGTTGATGAAAACGGAACAGTTAGAAGAGCTAATGTATGCACAAGATGCATCAGATCCAATAAAGTAAACCGTGCCATTTAATTAAAAAAGAAACTAAGAGAACTCGCAGTTTGGTGTGAGTTCTTTTTTTTCATATATTCGTATAACAATAATATCAGCATCGGAGGACATGACAATGAAGGGAACATCAATAGGAACTAAATGTGTGCAGGGCGGTTACAGACCGGGAAACGGTGAACCGAGGCAGGTGCCTATCATACAGAGCACTACTTTTAAATATGATACAGGTGATGCTATGGGAAGATTGTTTGATCTGGAGGACAGCGGATACTTTTATTCCAGACTTCAAAACCCTACTTCAGATACTGTAGCAGCTAAAATATGTCAGCTGGAAGGAGGTACCGCTGCAATGCTTACATCATCGGGAATGGCGGCAAATTTCCTTGCGGTATTCAATATTTGCGGCTGCGGAGATCATCTTGTAGCTTCATCGGCCATTTATGGAGGAACATATAACCTGTTAGCAGTAACCATGAAGAGAATGGGTGTGGAGGTTACCTTTGTGGCTCCTGATGCATCTTGCGATGAGCTGAACGCGGCTTTTCGCCCCAACACCAAGGCTGTTTTTGGTGAAACAATTGCGAATCCGGCATTAAGGGTTCTGGACATAGAAAAATTCGCTAAAGCGGCACATGCTCACGGATGCCCGCTTATCATAGATAACACATTCCCTACACCTGTAAACTGCAGGCCTTTTGAGTGGGGCGCAGATATCGTAACTCACTCCACCACCAAGTACATGGATGGACATGGCAGCGCAGTAGGCGGAGCTATTGTTGATTCCGGCAGATTCGACTGGACCCAATATGCTGAAAAGTATCCGGGACTTTGCACTCCTGATGATAGCTATCACGGTGTAACCTACACGGAAAGATTTGGCCTTGCGGGAGCATATATCACAAAAGCTACGGTCCAGCTTATGCGTGACCTTGGCGTTACGCCGGCTCCTATTAGTGCATACATACTCAATCTGGGACTTGAGAGCCTTCACGTGAGAATGAAGCGCCATTGTGAAAATGCCATGGCTGTAGCAGAATACCTGTCATCTCATGAGAAGGTTGCCTGGGTGACATATCCTAAGCTTAAGTCAGATAAAGACTATGAACTGGCAGAAAAGTATCTTCCTGATGGAGCCTGCGGGGTAGTAAGCTTCGGCGTGAAAGGCGGCAGAGAAGCGGCAGGAAAGTTCATGGAAAACCTTAAGATTATTGCTATAGAGACACATGTTGCAGATGCACGTTCATGCTGTCTGCATCCTGCTACAACAACTCATCGTCAGATGAACGATGAAGAACTTGTGGCTGCCGGAGTAGGTCCTGATCTTGTGAGAGTTTCACTGGGACTTGAGGATGCAGCTGACCTGATTGCTGATATTGAGCAGGCACTGGCAGCGGTATAAATTAAAAAAACCGGAGGAAAAATAAATGCCTATTAAAATACCTAATAATCTGCCGGCGGTTCAGACCCTGGCAGATGAGAATATCTTCGTCATGACGGAAACCAGGGCTATAACCCAGGATATAAGACCCTTAAGAATACTTCTCCTGAATCTTATGCCTAAAAAAATAGAGACAGAAACACAGATTTCAAGGATTCTGGGGAATACACCTTTACAGATAGAGCTTACTCTGGTACGTGTTAAAACCCACGAGTCACACAATGTTACCGAGGATCACCTGCTCTCATTCTATAAAACCTTTGATGATGTAAAGAATGAGAAATTCGATGGAATGATTATAACAGGAGCACCTGTGGAACTTATGGAGTTCGAAGAAGTGGACTACTGGCAGGAGCTTACTGAAATAATGGAGTGGTCCAAGAAGAACGTTCACAGCACTCTTCATATCTGCTGGGGAGCCCAGGCAGGCCTGTACTACCATTATGGAATTAAAAAACATCTGCTGCCGCAAAAGCTTTTCGGCGTATATGCTCATACTGCAGACTATCCACATTCTATGCTGCTCAGAGGCTTTGACAGCACGTTTTATGTTCCTCATTCAAGATATACAACGGTAAACCGGGAGGACATAGAGGCTGTGCCTGAGCTTAAAATTCTGGCATCATCAGAGGAGGCGGGCGTATATCTTGTATCAAGAAACGGAGGCCGGCAGTTCTTTGCCATGGGACACTCTGAATATGATCCGATGACACTTGACGCCGAATACAGAAGAGATCAGGCGGCAGGTCTGGGGACGGCTATACCGGAGAATTATTATGTTGATAACAATCCGGATAACCCTCCGGTGGTAAACTGGAGGGCCCATGGAAGCCTTCTTTATATAAACTGGCTTAATTACTTCGTATACCAGTCCACACCTTATGATTTGACAGAGCTGGCAGGAGACGACTAGTGCGCTCCTGCACAGACGTCAGCGTTTAAGCAAAGTAAAACCACATATGATAAGCAGGACACCAAGGAGTATGATCCATGCTTTTGGAGGGAGGAAAAAGGCACATATTGTAACAGCGCCGAAAACCAGAAGCACGAACCCTATATCCTTGGTCTCTTTATATATATCAAAACATTTCTTTTTGCGAAAATTGTTGTTCATTTCTTACACCCCATATATTCTATGAAAAACCATAGGAAAGTGTGCAGAATTGTGGTATATTAAAATCAGTATAAAAGTATGCAATGCATGCGGACAAAGGCGAAAGGAGAACGGACATGTCCCTTGAACGCACAACACAATACGGAAAAATAAGATTAAACGATACAATATTTGCGAAGGCAGTGCTGTCGGCAATTGCCGGGACCGGAGGCAAGGTGCTTTGCGCTTCTGAAAAGGGGAAAATTCTGGGAGGTATCGATCAGAAGGTTTCAACGGGTGAACTTGCTTCAAATATTTTTATAAAGGAGACTGAAGACGGGTATCGCCTTGAATTTTTTGTAATCATGTCTTTCGGTGCCAGCATAAAAGAAAACTGCACCGCAATTCTCGACAGTCTGGAGAAGCAGATGAAAACCATGCTGCCGGATAAAGGCGGAAGAATAGTACTGAGGATAGTAGGCGTAAAATCAAAAAAAATCGCCGCAAGGAACATAGAAATAGTGAGGGAATATGGGCTCAGATAAAACTCTGAAGCTGGCAGACAGCGTAACCTCCATAAAAGGGGTAGGCAAAAAACGGGCTGAGCTTCTTGGAAAAATGAATATACACACTGTGGAGGACCTCCTTTATCTTTTCCCGAGAAAGTATGAGGACAGACGTCATGCGGTGACCATAATGGAAGCGCCTTTCAATCAGGATGTGCTGCTGGAGGTTCGTGTTGTCACGAAACAGATGAGCGGAAATCCGTACAGCAAAAAACGCCTGCTCAGGGTACTTACTGAGGATAATACCGGAAGCCTGGAGCTGCTGTTCTTTAACGGAAAATATCTGGCGGATTATTTTAAACCCGGTCAGGCACTCACTCTGTTCGGGAAGGTTACGCTGAACAACGGCAGGCGGCAGATGTCCCATCCTGAATTTCACATTACAGGCGATAAAGACGATGTGCGAGGGCTTTTTCCTGTTTATCCGCTTACGGAAGGACTCTACCAGGGACAGATGCGTTCTATGCAGCTTGCAGTGAGAGAAACGGCAAAAGAAATAAAGGAGTGGCTTCCGGAAAAAATAGTGACAGATAATAATCTTTGTGACCCGGCCTATGCCATAGAGAATATACATTTTCCTCTGGCAGAAAGACCTGTGCTGGAAAGCAGATACCGTCTGATCTTCGAGGAACTGCTCACACTTCAGAGCGGATTGTTTTATATCAAACGCGGACGGGAAAGAAGCGAAAAAGGAGTGTCTGTAAGCAAAAAAGTTACGCTGCAGCCGTTTCTGGATATATTACCGTTTAAACTTACAGAGGGTCAGCAAAGAACTCTGAAGCAGATTGAAGGAGATCTTGAGAGCAGCAGAGCCATGAACCGGCTGGTTCAGGGTGATGTAGGTTCAGGAAAGACGGCCGTGGCCGAGCTGGCAATGTATAAGACGGTAAAAAGCGGTTTTCAGGCCGTTATGATGGCGCCTACTGAATTACTGGCAAAACAGCATATTGCCACTTTAAAAAGGCATTTTGAGCCTCTGGGTATTGACGCAAGACTTCTTTCAGGAAGCACCAGAGCAAAGGAACGCTCAGAAATACTGGATGACCTTAAATCAGGGAAGATTGACATACTTGTAGGAACTCATGCAGTCATACAACCTGATGTTGAGTTTGCCAATCTGGGACTGGTTATTACAGACGAGCAGCACCGTTTCGGAGTAAATCAGAGAACACTGCTTGCACAGAAAGGTGAAAATCCTAATATTCTCGTAATGACGGCGACGCCTATCCCGAGAACCCTGGCAGTAATTCTCTATGGAGACCTGGATATTTCAGTTATAGATACATTGCCTGCAGGAAGAAAACCTATAAGAACTTTTTTAAGATATGGGGACAGCCGCAAAAAAATTTACGATTTCGTGGAAGGACAGGTAAAAGAGGGCAGACAGGCCTATGTGGTTGCGCCGCTGATAGAAGAATCTGAGGCAATAGACTGTAAATCAGCTGAGGAAATATATGAAGAACTCAGAAAACTTTATCCGGACCTGCGGATAGGGCTGGTTCACGGCGCCATGAAGCAGCAGGAAAAGGATGCCATAATGGAAATTTTTGCGGCAGGATTAATTGATGTACTTGTATCCACTGTTGTTATAGAAGTCGGAATTGATGTGGGCAATGCAACAGTTATGGTCATAGAGAACTGTGAACGTTTCGGACTGGCACAGCTCCATCAGCTTAGAGGACGAGTAGGCAGAAGCGGACATCAGTCCTACTGCATACTTATCTGTGGCTCCGATAGCGAAACAGCAAGAAAACGTAACGAGATAATGTGTTCCACTGAGGATGGATTTGTAATCGCAGAGGAGGACCTTAAACTGAGAGGACCGGGAGAAATATTCGGCACCAGGCAGCATGGACTGCCTGAACTTAATATTACAGACCTTGTAAAAAATGCAGATATGCTTGAAAAGGTAAAATATGTGGCACGTGATCTGATAGACCGGGATCCGGAGCTGGAACTGCCTGAACACGCTGAGCTTAAAAAAAGGGTAAAAAAGATGTTTGGAGAAAAGATACAGCTGAGGCTGTGATATGCAAAAAGACCGCACAAGGAGTGCGGCCTTTTTGAATTTATCCAATCTTATAGGTTATTTTCCGGCTAACTGTCTTTC
>CAZUFU010000108.1:0-5579 GCA_964619875.1 uncultured Oscillospiraceae bacterium | reverse complement strand
TCCAAGCAGGAATCCCTCGGCAGAGAAACCACCAAGAACTTCACCATTGAAACCCTGTCCGTACATCTGGCCGTGATTTTGGGCGTTGTGCTCGTTTCCTACGGCATCAGCGCACTGCTTGCCATGGTTCCCGCTGTTGGTCCCCTGCTTAAGCAGCTGCCCGTGTGGTCCATCGCCATGGTGATGATGCTGCTTGCTAACAAGATTATTTCCGCTCTGGGACTCGAGTGGATGTTTGATAAGAAGGTCGTGCAGAAGATTTCCGGATTTATGACAGACTTCGCCATAGTCTGCGCCATCGCTTCCATGAACCTGAAGACCATCGCCACCTTCATCGTACCTATCGCAATCTGCTCTGTCATTGGCTTTGTCGTAAATTACTTCTACATTTTCAAGCTGACCAAGCTTATCACCAGAACAGAAGCTCCCTTTGAGCACTCCATTATCGCGTGGGGAACCGGCACCGGCGTTCTGATGACCGGACTTGTGCTGCTGAAGGTTTGCGATCCCAACTATGAGACCAGTACCCTCAACAACTTCACCAAGGGCTTTGCTGTCATGTCCATTGTACAGGCTGCCATCCTCGGTGTACTGATGCCAGGTATCATCGGCAAGATGGATACCCTCGGCATCCTCCTCGTTTCCCTGGCAATGGCTGTTGTGTTCACAGCAGGTGCTGTAATTGTCGGCATCGTGCGCGGTAAACGCTTTGCGGAGGTAAAAGCATGATGGATACACAAGAACTCATTTTCTGCGCTTCGGATGAGCTGCAGGAAAAGACAGGCATTCTGTCAGATCATATCTGGGATGCGGCGGAAACGGCCTTTAATGAGGTTAAAAGTGCTGCATACCTGAAGGAGTATCTCGCTTCGGAGGATTTTACAATTGAGTCCGGCGTTGCCGATATCCCTACCTCCTTTACAGCAACGTACGGCAGCGGTCGTCCCCACATCGGACTGCTGGCCGAGTATGATGCGCTGAGCGGCCTTTCTCAGGAGGCAGGTGTAGCAGAACAGAAACCCATTACCACCGGCGGCAACGGACACGGCTGCGGACATAACCTGATCGGTGCCGGCTGTGCCCATGCGGGTGCTCTGATTAAACGCTATCTCTCCGAAGCCGGAAAATCCGGCACGGTGACTGTGTTCGGCTGCCCTGCGGAAGAGGGTGGCAGCGGAAAGACGCGCATGGCGGGCAAGGGCGTATTTGCCAGTCTCGATTGTGCTCTTTCCTGGCATCCGGGAGAGTACAGCGGTGTTGTTCCCGTTTCCACCATGGCCAATATCCAGGTGAACTACCGGTTCCGCGGTAAGGCAAGCCATGCGGCATCTTCCCCGTATATGGGCAGAAGTGCCCTCGATGCGGTGGAACTGATGAATGTGGGCAGCAACTATCTGCGCGAGCATATCCCCCCGGGATGCATGCTCCATTATGCCATTATGAACACAGGCGGCTCTTCGCCCAACGTGGTACAGGCGGAGGCGGAGTCCACCTATCTCATCCGCGGCCCAAAGATCGAAGATGCAGCAGCTGTTAAGGAGCGTGTGGACAAGATTGCCCGAGGCGCAGCGCTGATGACTGAGACAGAGGTGGAAATCATCTTTAAGAAGGCATGCTCCCATTATATGCCCAACAGTGTTTTGGGCAAGCTCTTAACCGAGTGCCTTAACACCGTGGGTGCCCCCGAATACGACGAAGAGGACTTCGCTTTTGCAAATGCCATACGCGCCACTACGCCCACCAAAACGGAGAGCTCCGGACTTCTGAAAAAGATATTATTGCCGCTGCTCCCCGCAGCGCAGAAAACGGCTGCCGAGCAGATGTTAAATGCGGAGTTCAACACCATTTGTCTTCCGGCGGTAACCATGTGTCAGACGGTGCCTGGTTCCACCGATGTGGGCGATGTCAGCTTGAACTGCCCGGTCAGCTGGTTTCAATATGTCACCTGCGCTCAAGGTACTCCGGCGCATTCGTGGCAGATGGTGGCACAGGGCAAGACTGCCGCGGCCCATAAGGGCACCATTCAGGCGGGCAAGGCCATTGCTCTTGCGGCCATTCGACTTATTGAGGACGAGACCATCTTACCGCGGGCATGGGAGGAATTCCGCAGCAGCATGGGCGGCAGGAGTTATGTTTGCCCGATTCCAGATGAATACAACAAACTGTAGAGCACTAAAGCCGATAGTGCTCTTTTTGTATAGATCAGTCTCTGGCATTTTATGAATCTATTGCAGGCGACAATAAAAACCTGCATCAATGGCCTAAAAGCCTTGATATTTTCCTCATAATAAAGTATTCTGTAAAGGTATAAAACAACGAGTACTTCATTGAAATAACAAGGAAAGGCAGCAGACATTGAACAAGACGATAACATCATTTTTAACAGAGCATGCGGACAGGAATCCTGTGTCATTCCATATGCCGGGACACAAAGGCTCGCGCATATACAGAGAGAACGGTTACGGATATTTTCTCGATAAAATCATGGACTGCGACATTACTGAAATACCGGGAGCGGATAACCTGTTCCAGACCGAGGGCATAATTGCCGGTACCATGAAAAGATATGAGAATCTTTACGATGTGAAAAAATCTTACCTTTTGGTAAACGGAAGCTCGGGTGGACTTATTTCTGCAATTCTGGCTTGTGTCAGACCAGGCGGTAAACTCATTATGGCAAGAAACAGCCATAAATCGATCTTCAATGCACTGGGGCTGGCATCCATTGAGCCGGTATATGCGTACCCCGAAGAAGCGGAAGGCTGCGGAATTCTGGGGGAAATAACTGCAGAAGAAATCGTAAGGTGCATGGATGATAATCCCGATGCAGACGCTGTTATACTTCCATCGCCTAATTACTATGGAATATGCAGCAATATAAGGAAAATAGCGGAGGAGGTTCATAAGAGGGGAAAGGTCCTCATAGTGGATCAGGCTCACGGAGCTCACCTCAGATTTTTCGAGAAATACGCAGGAACAGCAGGTGGTTTCCCTGAATCTGCTGAGGCGCAGGGAGCGGATATTGTCATAAACAGCATACATAAGACCCTTGCGTCCTTCACCCAGAGCGCTCTGCTTAATCTGACATCGGACAGAGTGAATCCTTTCGTGCTGGAGGACAAGCTTCAGACCATAGAAAGTTCCAGCCCGTCATACCCTATGATGGCCACCCTTGATATAAACGCCGACCTGCTGGAAAAGAGCGGGGAAAGGCTAATAAAGGAGTGGGCTGATAACCTGGAGTACTTTTATGAAGAAGCGGGCAGAATACCGGGCCTGACGGTTATTGTGCCGCAAAATCTGGATAGAACCAAGTTAAACATAGATATGTCTGCATACGGTATAAACGGCAATGAGTTGGAAGAAATGCTCATGGAAAGAGATATTTTCATCGAGTTGGTTACAGGTAATATTGTTATGTGTATGACGGGTATAGGCAATATCCGCGGAGATTACGAAAGGCTGCTTCAGGCGCTGGAGGAAATTGCATCAGAGCTTGAGAAGAAAGGGCACGGCAGGCAGCAAAGCAAGACATCTGAACAGCCTGAAGTGCTGACCAGAGTACTTGAAAAGAGAGCTGTTCCCGTTGAAAAGGATTTTGTGCCTGTCGATGAGGCGGCGGGCAGAGTCTGTGCTTCATCTATAATACCTTATCCACCTGGAATTCCTATAGTATGCCCGGGTGAAGTGATAGATGAAGACGTGATAGAGTACGTAAAGGCTCGCAGAGAGGCAGGAGAAAAGGTCATCGGGCTTACTGCAGAAGGCACAGTATGCGTGGGCAGACAGGTGTAAACATATATCGTTTCACAAGGGAGGAGAATAAAGATGGACGTTAAAAAGCTGAAGACAGCGCACCGCGAAGTAGCGGAAATGGCGGAGTGCAAAGAAATATTCTGGACCAATCCCAAGTCGGGAGAAGAAAAAAAACTTCCTTTTAATATGGAAGACATCTGCGAAGCTGAGGCCAGGCTGAAGAGATTTGCACCTTACATCGCAAAGGCTTTCCCGGAAACAGCGGCATCAGGAGGAATAATCGAATCTGAACTGGTGGAGATTCCGAAAATGAAAAAGGAGCTGGAGAAGATGTGCGGCCAATTCGGCGGCAGGCTTTATCTGAAATGCGACAGTAATCTTCCTGTATCAGGCTCCATTAAGGCCAGAGGCGGGATATACGAAGTCCTGAAGTTCGCCGAAAAGGTGGCGATGGATGCCGGAATGCTTTCGGAAGAAGACGATTACTCTGTGCTTACGGAACCGCGCTTCAGAGAACTTTTCGGCAGGTATTCCGTAGCAGTGGGCTCCACAGGCAATCTGGGACTTTCCATCGGAATAATCAGCGCCAAGCTGGGCTTTAAGGTGACCGTTCACATGTCGGCAGATGCCCGCCAGTGGAAAAAAGACCTTCTCGGGTCCAAGGGTGTCACTGTGGTTGAATACCCTGATGACTATCAGAAGGCTGTAGCAGAGGGCCGAAAAGAGGCAGCATCAGACCCGTATTGCCATTTTGTGGATGATGAAGCTTCGCAGGACCTGTTTATGGGATATTCAGTGGCTGCCAGAAGAATCGGTGCGCAGTTTGAAAAGCTGGGAATTATCGTTGATGAGCAGCATCCGCTGTTCGTATATATACCATGCGGAGTGGGCGGAGCACCGGGCGGAGTGGCTTTTGGGCTGAAGGAGATTTACGGTGAAAATGTTCATATCTTTTTTGCAGAGCCTACCCATGCTCCGTGTATGACTTTAAGCATGATAACAGGGCTTAAGAATGAAATCGCTGTTTCCGACATCGGTCTTGACGGCAAGACTGAAGCTGACGGTCTGGCCGTAGGCAGAGCTTCTGTACTTGTCAGCGATATTATGGAAACTCTGCTGGACGGATGCTATACAATAGAGGATAAAAGACTTTATCCTTTCCTGACGCGACTTGCGGATAGCGAGAACATATTCATTGAACCGTCATCATGTGCAAGCTTTCCGGGGCCCTCACTGACATCCGCTGCAGCAGACTGGCTGCAAGCAAAAGGCCTTGCGGACAAGATAGAAAACGCCTCTCACATTCTCTGGGCCACAGGAGGAAGCATGGTTCCTGAGGAGGAAATGAGGAGCTATTACAATCGCGGGAAATAGCGGGGAAATATAAGCAAAAAATTTATAGTGATTTTTGTAACATTTTATAGTATAATATATTGCGTATGATTTTGTATAAAATTTAGAAAGGAAGGTCTCACACAAATGAGTCAAAAACATTTACATAGCATTCATGTGAGTCATTACAAGCACACTGCTGGCTGTGCTACCGAAGTAATGCCTGTACCTGATGTTGTAAAAATTTCCATGTCTCAGCATATAGGAGCACCTTGTAAGCCGTTGGTACAGAAGGGGGACTACGTTAAAGTAGGCCAGCTTATCGGTGATACCGACGCCTTTGTCAGCGCACCTATCCACTCGAGTGTTTCCGGTACCGTTACAGGCATCGAAGAGCAGCGCTCAGCAGCCGGCGGAATGGACACACTTGTAGTAATAGAAACAGACAAGAAACAGGAAGTTTATGAGGGAATCAAGGTTCCCGAAGCAAA
>CAZUFU010000107.1:0-5613 GCA_964619875.1 uncultured Oscillospiraceae bacterium | reverse complement strand
ATGTAACAGGAAAAGCAAACCATATCATAGTTTGCTCTTACCAGTTCCGAGAAAATATATCCCGGGTCGTTATTTATCGTAAATTCGCGCACATCAACATGGCTGTTTTCTCCTGCCACCACAGTGTAGAGATATTTCAGCGCAAGATTGGAATGCACATATTTTGAATTCAATGTAGTGAGTAAAATTTTCATCACAGCATTCTGAACCTTTCGTCCTTAAGCAGCCCTCTGTCCTCCATGCACCTCTTGAGAGACTTTATCATCGCTTCATTGTCCATAGGCAGATTGCCCCGAAGAGAAACATAGTTTGATGCGTGATTGCTTCTAAAAACGCAAGGCTTGGACGGCCGCGCGTACTGCAGCATGAGACATGTCTCCGCCAGAACCTCCTCCGGAGTAAGCATCTTGAACTTCCCCTGCCTGTATTCCTCCAGCATCGGTGCAGGCGGCTGCAGCATAAGAGTAAGAAGGCTTACATAGGAGGCATTCATTTCGGCAATCATCTTGCCGGTTTCTATGGCATGCTCCTCCCAGTCATCAGGGCCTGCAAGTCCGCTGATAAATGTTACGGATGTCTTCATCCCTGCCTTTTCCAGCTTCTGAACACCCTGTATCAGTTCCTCTCTTGTTTCGCCCTTTTTCACTCTTTCCAGAATCTTCTGGCTTCCCGATTCTGCTCCGATATAGACCATTTCCAGACCGTGCTCATGCAGCTCTCTGAGTTCTTCGTCAGTCTTTCTGATAGCATCGGTAGCTCTGCCGTAAGTGGTGACTCTTTCGCATTCAGGGAAATTCTCCTTGATATAGTCCAGAATAACCAGCAGCTTGTGGTTAGCCAGACACAGGGCATCGCCGTCACAAAGGAAGATTCTCTCCACTCTGTTGTAATGGCTTCTGGCCCATGCCAGATCCTCCAGCACCTCTTCAGGCTTGCGCACCTTGAACTGTTTGGCCTTATACATGTTGCAGAAGGTGCACTTGTTGTGGGAACAGCCTATGGTCACCTGTACCAGCAGGCTGTAAGCTTCACTTGGGGGTCTGTATATATCGCCTACATATCGCATATATTTTTCTCCTTTTTCTTGCTACATTCTTTCAGGGGCTTCCATACCAAGCAGTGCCAGACCGTTCTTGATGGCAGTCTTGGCCGCAATCACAAGAGCCAGCTTAGCTGCTCTTTCTTCTTCGTCATCTACCAGAATATGCTCATCGTGATAGAATCTGTTGAAGCTCTGTGCGATGTCCACTATATGTCTTGTCACGATAGACGGTTCGAACTTTTCACCAGCCTCAGCAACTACCTGCGGCAATCTGTAAAGAAGTTTAGCCAATGCGAAGGAGCTTTCGCCTGTCAGATACTTTGCATCCGCTCCGGCCAGACCCTTTTCCATAGCCTTCTTAACTGCTTCCTCGCCTGCGTTCCTCAGCACGCTGGCGCATCTTGCGTATGTGTACTGAACATAAGGACCTGTTTCGCCGTTAAAGTCAAGAACCTTGCTCCAGGAGAATACATAATCCTTGATTCTGTTATTTGAAAGCTCATTAAAGATAACTGCACCGATACCTACCTGACGTGCGGTCTCATCGATGTTATCAGTATTTACGCCCTTTTCTCTGATGATTTCCTTGGTCTGCTCTACAGCTCTGTTAAGAACATCCTCCAGGAAAACAACTCTGCCATGTCTTGTTGACATTGTTCCGTCTTCCAGGCTTACAAGGCCGAAAGGCACGTGCACGCAGTCTCTTGCCCATTCATAGCCCATGAGCTCCAGAATCTGTATCCACTGCTGGAAGTGCAGATTCTGCTGTGAAGCAACGACATAAATATTCTTGTAGAAATCATAGGTTTCTTTTCTGTATACGGCGGCTGCAATGTCTCTGGTGATGTATAGAGTAGAGCCGTCGGACTTGGTGATGAGGGCAACTCCCAGGCCGTATTTTTCAAGGTCTACGATGTGTGCGCCTCTGGATTCCTCCAGAAGTCCCTTTTCCTCCAGTTCCTTTACAAAGCGAGGCATCTTGTCTGAGTAGAAGCTTTCGCCGTTGTATGAGTCGAATTCAATGCCCAGCATTTTATAAACTCTGTTGAATTCCTTAAGGCTCTCATCTCTGAACCACTGCCACAGCTCTACCTCCTCAGGTTCACCGTGCTCCAGCTTGGTGAAGATTTCTCTTGCTTCATCGTCCAGTTCAGGATGGGTTTCGGCCTCTTCGTGGAACTTGGTATAATAGCCGAGAAGTGTCTTGATAGGTTCGTTTATTACGTCTTCCTTGTTTCCCCAGTGTCTGTATGCGCAGATCATCTTGCCGAACTGAGTTCCGTAGTCTCCCAGGTGGTTGATTCTGATTACATTGTATCCCAGGGCATCGTATATTTTATAGATTGAGTTTCCTATAACGGTACTTCTGATATGTCCGATGTGGAAAGGTTTTGCAATGTTAGGTGATGAGTATTCGACGATTACGGTCTTGCCGCCGCCTATATCACTTCTGCCGAAGCCGTCGCCCTTCTCAAGCACGTCTTCAACTACGTCCTTTACGAATTCTTCCTTGGAAATGAACATGTTGACGTATGCATTTACCTGTTCAACCTTTTCAAAAATCGGATTATCTGCAATCTTCTCCGCGATGTTCTTTGCAATCAGAGGCGGAGCTTTTCTCATTACCTTTGCAAGCTTGAAGCATGGGAAAGCGTAGTCTCCCATCTTTGAGTCCTGCGGTACCTCTATCATGCTCTGAATCTCAGAAATCTCTAAATCAGTAACTTCAGCCGCGATAAGCTTAGCGATTTCCTCTTTAAAATTTACCATTTTATTTTCTCCTTCTCAGTTATTATTTCTATTCCCAGTCTTCTCAGCATTCCCGCAAAGACTCCGTTTCCTTCCGTCAGGGTTCCGCTGAAGGTTCCGTCATAAATGTGTCCCACCCCGCAAGAAGGGCTGTTTGCCTTAAGTATGGCCCCCTCTATTTCCTCTCCCGAGAGCCTTGCCATTTCCATGCAGGATTTCAGCGAAATATCCGCGCCTCTTATAAATGCCTCCGTCAAGTCGTTTCCGTTTTTGTCCAGTATCCTGCTTCCAACCTTCTCGGCAGGCGGTCTCGGTGACGGTAGTCTGCCGGCGCTTTCCGGGCATACCGTCACGTATCTGTGTGTTCTGCAGAACTCCACCACATCTTCGTTACGGTTGTTTCCGCCGTTATATTTACAGTTTTGCCCCAGCAGGCACGCGCTGACAATATACATCTGACTACTCCTTTAGTTTTACTATGGTGACGCCCTCTCCGCCCTCATTATATGAGCCTTTGCGGAATGACGCAACCAGCTTGTTACGTTTAAAAAGCTGTCTCAGGCCTTCCTTGAGGATTCCCTGGCCACGTCCGTGAATCACGGTGACTTCTTTAAGTCCGGCCATATACGCATCATCCAGATATTTTTCCACCTCCATGGTGGCATCCTCCAGATTTTTTCCAACCACGTTGACCGAAGTGGAAACCGCCATGGCCTTGGCTCTGTAAAGATTACCGTATCGGCCGGCACCCTTGCTGCCTTTGCCGCTTTTTTTCTCGTTTATCATCATCAGATCGCTGATGTTGACATTGATTTTCATTATTCCGACCTTCACCATCAGGTCGCCTTTTTCGTCCGGCAGGGTCAGAACCTCTCCCGTCTGATCCAGGGTCAGAAGTTTGACCTTATCTCCTGCTCTGATATCATCTATGCTTACAGGGTTTTCGTTGACCTCCCGGACAATGCCGTCCTGATACCTGCTTTCAGTTTCCTTAAGTCTTCGCCTGCCCTGTTCAAGGCGCTTGTTCCGCTCACCCAGACTCTGTACCTTAGAAAGCTCTCTCAGTTCCTTCTGCACCTCTGAAGCCGTTTCCTTAGCCTCTCTGATGATGGCCCTGGCCTCTTCTTTGGCCTTCTGCAAAGCTTCCCGCTCACGCTTTTCCAGAATCCTCTCTCTGCGTTCCAGTTCCTCCTGCTGCTTCCTCATTGAAGCCGCCAGCGCCTCTGCCTCGTCTCTTTCATCCTCGGCACGCTTCTTATCCGCCTCAATGGCCGAAAGCACATCTTCGAACTCGATGTCTCCCTTTTCCAGCAGCTCATTTGCTCTGTCGATGATACCTCCCGGCAGCCCCAGCTTTCTTGAAATCTCGAAAGCGTTGGACTTGCCCGGCACTCCTATAGAAAGCCTGTAGGTCGGGCTCAAAGTCTCCACATCGAATTCCATGGAGGCATTCTCTACACCCGGCGTTGATATGGCGTATTTTTTAAGTTCATTGTAATGGGTGGTGGCTACTGTCTGTGCTCCCTGCGCCGCCAATCTCTCCAGAATAGCTATAGCCAGGGCCGCACCCTCTGTCGGGTCTGTTCCCGCTCCCAGTTCATCCAGCAGCACCAGAGTTCCTGCCTCTGCCTTTTCCACCAGCTCCACAGTGTTTCGCATATGTGAGGAAAAGGTACTCAGGCTCTGCTCTATGCTCTGCTCATCGCCTATATCGGCGAAAATATCATGATATACCGGCATCCTGCTGGTGCCTGCCGCCGGTATATGAAGACCGCTCTGACACATCATGGCCAGCAGGCCGATGGTCTTCAGAGTTACAGTCTTGCCGCCGGTATTTGGCCCCGTGATTACCAGTGTATTATATTCCTTTCCTATTGATACGTTGATAGGAACCACTTTTTTTGAATCTATGAGAGGATGTCTTGCCTGTCTCAGGTCCAGATATCCATACTCATCTATGGCCGGCTCTTCTCCCTGCATCATGCATGAAAGCTTTCCCTTGGCAAAAATCACATCCAGATCTATGAGCAGCCTCTGATTATTCATTATATCGTGGAAATGCTCTGCCACATTGGAGGAAAGCTCCGCCAGAATTCTTTCTATCTCGGCCTTTTCAGCCAGCTCCAGCTCCCTCAGCTTGTTGTTCAGCTCAACGATGACCTGCGGTTCCACAAACAGGGTGGCGCCGCTTCCCGACTGGTCGTGGACAATGCCGGGCACCTTGGCTCTGTTTTCCGCCTTGACGGGAACCACATACCGACCGTCTCTCATGGTGACGATGGCATCCTGCAGATATGTCCTGCTGGTGCTGGAGTTGAGAATGTTGTTCAGCCTGTTTCTGATGGCATCGTTCTGTCTTACAATGTCACGCCTGATGTTTCTCAGCTCCGGTGAGGCGCTGTCGGCCATTTCATCCTCTGAAAGTATGCATCTGTCTATTCTCTCAGCGAGACGCGGAAAGGTGACGATTACCTCCGCCATGCCGTTTATGATAGGCAGAGGCGGCAGGTCGCTCTTGAGGAAAGTCACCACATTGGAAGCCACTTTCAGGTTGTAAAGAACCTGCAGCAGCTGCCTCATGGTCAGGCTTCCGCCTTTCCTGGCAAGATGCATGGCGTTCTCTATGCCGTAAATCTGTCCTACAGGGAGGCTTCCCTTTCGGACTATCACGCTGACCGCTTCGCTGGTTTCAGCCAGGCCTTCTCTTATCTCCGCCGCATTATCCGACGGTGTCAGATCCTTAAGCTTTTCCTTTGCCATTTCCGAACCGGCCTGAGAGCTTAAAAGTTCTATTATTTTGTTGTATTCTAAAACCTTAAGTC
>CAZUFU010000106.1:0-5933 GCA_964619875.1 uncultured Oscillospiraceae bacterium | reverse complement strand
ATTCAAAGAAGGCAGTTGCTTAAAGCAATTACCATATATCAGCATTTGTGTTCCCTGTGTCCGAAAAACGGGGTCCACATTAATTTTGGCAGTGCAGCATTCAGGCATCGATTGAAGGTAAGGCTTAGAATACAGGCAATGCAGCGTTTACTCTAATTTTATGTTTTTTTATGTTAATTACACTAGATTTAAAGTAATAAATAATTATTTTTGTATAATAATTCAAAAAAAACTTGCATTCACTACTGTAAAGTAGTAAAATACCACCATCAGTAATACATCATATTGCTTACGCATTGTCAAGTGTGAGCAGTGTGAAATGACTTACTCTCTGGAGAGCACCGAAACGGTCGCCGAAGGTTTAAGCAGACGGATCTGAGCAGTCCGGATGTGATATCTCAGGCACAAGGGACAGAGCAAAGTTAGTGGAATCTAAAATAGCTTATGTCATCTCTCTAGAAAGTCGAAGGAAAATCCTCGGCTTTTTGTTTTATTTATTTTTATTATCTAGGAGGAGATGTAAAAAATGACTTTCATGGACTTTTTAACAAAGTTGGATGACATTGCATGGGGCGTCCCTATGCTGTGTCTCATCATGGGCGGCGGCCTGCTGCTCACAATCAGACTTAAGGGAATGCAGTTCAAAAAAATCGGACTTGCTCTTAAGTATATGCTTCAGAATGAAGAAGACGGAGAAGGAGAAGTTACAAGCTTCGGAGCATTGTGTACAGCACTTTCCGCTACAGTCGGCACAGGTAACATCGTAGGTGTTGCTACAGCCATCTTAGTGGGCGGCCCTGGAGCTTTATTCTGGATGTTTGTTGCAGCCTGCATAGGAATGGCGACGAAATATGCAGAAGGTTTGCTTTCAATTAAATACAGAGTAATCGATAAAGACGGACATGCCCTTGGCGGACCTTTCTACTATATCGAAAGAGGTATGGGTAAGAAATGGTCATGGCTGGCAAAGCTCTTTGCAATCTTCGGATGTCTGGCCGGTCTCATGGGTATCGGTACTATTACTCAGGTTAACGGTGTTGCAAGTGCAGTAGAGACTTTCATTGATCCACAGGCACAGCACATCGCCATTACAATCGGAGCAAATGATTATACATGGGCTACAACAGTTACTGCAGTAGTAGTAGCAGCTGCAGTTGCACTTGTAGTAATCGGCGGAATCAAGAGAATATCAAAGGTTTCCGAAACAATAGTTCCTTTCATGATTGTAATTTATATCGCGATCACAGCGGCTATCCTTATTTTCAACATCAAGGAAATCCCGGCAGCATTTGTTTCTGTAATCAAAGGCGCATTCGGTCTCGATGCAGCAGCAGGCGGAGTGCTCGGCGCAATCTTTATTGCAATGCAGAAGGGCGTTGCTCGTGGTGTATTCTCCAACGAGGCAGGTTTAGGTTCTGCTCCTATCGCGGCAGCAGCAGCCAAGACAAATGAACCTGTAAGACAGGGTCTTGTTACAATGACAGGCACTTTCATCGATACAATCATCGTCTGCATGATGACAGGTTTCTCAATCCTCGTTACAGGATCAAACACTGTTGAAGGACTTGAAGGCGCAGCAGTTACTGCTCACGCTTTCGGCGTAGGCCTTCCTTGGGCTGAGCAGGTAGGTTCATTCTTCCTGATGCTCTGCCTGGCACTTTTCGCATTCACCACCATACTTGGCTGGGACTATTATGCAGAAAGATGCCTTGAATACTTATTGGGCGGCAAGAAGAACAGCATGGTTCTGACGATGTTCAGATGGTTATACATACTCGCTGTTCTCATCGGACCTTTCCTTACAGTAAAAGCTGTTTGGACAATCGCCGATATCTTCAACGGATTCATGGCTATTCCGAACCTTATCGCACTCATCGCATTAAGCGGAATAGTTGCCAAGGAAACCAAGTCATACTTTGACAGACTGGGAAAAGATAAATTATAATACATAGCTGACGGAAACCATCCGCGTTAAATATGTGGATGGTTTTCTTATATAAAAGGCGGCAGATCAAATTTCGCACCTGATAAAGCTATAATGCATACCATAAGACAGGAGGTATGTGTTATGATGAAAAACAAAAAAAGAACGGGCGGAATAGCGGAAATCTGCGAAAGAATGAAGCAGAGGCCATGTGCTGTGGCCAGAATTGCCGGCAGCTGCCGGTACCCGGAAATCAGAGGATGTGTATGGTTTTACACTACAGAAATGGGGGTGCTCGTTGCAGCCGAAGTTTACGGACTGCCTGAGGAGGCTTCCGGATGCAACACTCCTTTTTTCGGATTCCATATTCATGAAGGACACTGTTGCTCGGGCAATGGCGAGAATCCTTTTGCAAATGCGGGAGGACATTTTAATCCGGACTGCTGCCCTCACCCTGAGCATGCGGGAGATATGCCGCCGCTCCTGGCAAATGACGGATATTCTCTGCAGATGTTTCTCATGAACAAATACTGTGTTGACGAGATCATAGGAAGAACTGTAATTGTACATGCAAAACCTGACGACTTTACTACACAACCGTCAGGAAATTCAGGAAAAATGATTGCCTGCGGAGAAATAAAACGGTTTATGTGCTGAAAGAGTGGAAAATTAAAAAAAACACTTGAAAAAATTTAAAAGTATAGTATAATAAGAGAGGAATATGGCTCTATGGTCAAGCGGTTAAGACTCCGCCCTCTCACGGCGGCTACTCGGGTTCGAATCCCGATAGAGTCACCACACCGAAAAAAGGCAGGTCTGTGCACCTGCCTTTTTTCATACCCTAAAAAAGGAGAATAGATGAGGATGGTTAAGCACATTATTTTATGGAAACTGAAGGATATGCCAGAAACAGAAAAAGCAGAAAGAGCTCGTAAAATAAAGGAAGGCCTGGAAGGGCTGGCAGGTAAAATTCCTGGAATGACAGATATACGCGTGATAACAGATAAAATGGACACATCCACGGCAGATGCCATGCTGGATTCAACCTTTGAGTCGGAAGAAGCCCTTAAAGTTTACAGCAGTCATCCTGACCATGTGGCAGTTGCAGATACTTTTATCAGACCGTATGTAGAGATAAGATCATGCATGGATTACGAAATCTGATAATGAATCAAAAAAGGATATTTCAATAAAAATGGACAATACAGAACAGAAGATACTTAAAATCCTTACAGAACTTACAGCCTTAAAGAGCAGAAGCGGAACTGCCGATGAAAACCTGGCCTCAGACTATATTTACGGATACATAAATAATCTTGAATATTTCCGGGAAAATGGTGAGGATTGCGGGCTGATTCCTATTGACGGAGATCCTATGGGCAGGCATATTCCATATGGCCTTATCAGAGGCAGATCCGCCAATACAGTGATTCTCAGCGGACATTTTGATGTGGTGGACGAATTTGACTATGGAGATGCTAAATCTCTCGCTTTCACCATAGGAGAAGAACTTGAGGAAGCACTTAAAAGAAACCCTATGAACCGGGAGCAGAAAGAGGACATGGATTCCGGAGAATGGATCTGGGCCAAGGGGGCTGCTGACATGAAAGGCGGCCTGGCCATACACATGGTTCTGATGGAAGAGTTTTCCCGCAAAGCAATTGCAGGAGAACTTGAGGGCAGCGTACTGTTTATGGCAGTTCCAGATGAAGAATCATATTCACGTGGAATGAGAGCAGCCGCAGGCCTTCTTGCAGACATAAAAGAAAAAAACGGACTGAACTATAAACTGCTGATAAATCCGGAGCCTACTGATCTGGTGGATGACAGCCAGGTTATGTTTCTCGGGACTGTCGGAAAAACCATGCCGGTCATAATGGTTCAGGGAATAAGCAGCCATATTGGACATTGCTTTGACGGTTTCAATCCTCTGAGCGTGCTGACAGGAATTTATCAGCAGACCAACGGCTCGCTTGTGTTCGCAGACAAATATAAGGACGAGGCTACTATGCCCCCTACATGGCTCAAAATGCGCGATTTAAAAGAGGTTTATGACGTTTCCATACCTCTGAGAGCTACAGGATATTTTACAGTTCTCAGCCTGACCTCAGGTCCAGGAGAAATTTTGAGAAAACTTACGGCTATCTGTAGTAATGCAGCCGGAGAAGAGGTTCAGAAGCTGGAGAAGACATACGCTCAATATAAAAAAATAAATAAATTTGAGACCAAATCAGAACTTGGCATCCACCCGAGAGTGTACAGCTTCAATGAACTCAGGGATGAACTTACCGAAAGGGATGGTAATCGTTTTACAGAGTTTTATGACAATGCGTATGAGCAGATTGCCGGGGAAATAGCTTCCGGACGAACAAATTACCCTGACGGTACCATCATGCTCATGGAAAAAGTACTGGATTTCGCCGGATTCACTGACCCTGTGGTTGTCATAGCCTTTGCGCCGCCATATTATCCGGCTGTTAACGGCAATATGGTGGGCGGTAAAGAATTTTTTGCAAAAAAGGCCTACGATATCGTATCGGGACTTTCGGCTGAAGACGGTCAGGCAGTTTCCTATCAGAACTACTTTATGGGTATCTCAGATAACAGCTACACGGCGGTGACAGGAGACGAAAGAGGAAACAGTGATTTTGCAGCAGCAGCACCTTTGTGGGGACAGGCTTATAGAATTGATTTTGACGCTGTTAAAAAAATAAATGTTCCTGCGGTGATTTACGGTCCAATTGGCAAAGAGTACCATAAGTGGTCTGAGCGGGTCAATAAAAAAAGCCTGCTGTGCACGGTTCCGCGGGTAACCCGTGAGCTCATAAAGCAGGCATGGCATTTCGAATAGTAATTCGAACGGAAAATTAAATATATGGCGTTTCTCCCATGAATTCAAGAAGAAGCTCTCTGGCAAGCATGTTGATTTCCAGAGGGTTTCTTTTATTTTCACTGCAGAGAATGAGGAAACCGTTTACATGGCCGCCCAGTATTTCCAGGGAGGATGTATCAGCAATAAGCTCTCTGATGTTGACAAAGAGATTGCCCTTATACTTTTCCACGGCTATGGAAAGCTCGAAGTCTCCCTCGCTGCCTATATTCATTTCATAGGGCTGCAGAGGAGAAGGGAAACAGGTGTAGGTACAGCATCTCTCGGGAATTGTGCCGGATATGATAAGGCTACTGGAGGTAAGCTTTATTTTGCTTACGTTCATGTTGGGCCAGCGGTTTTCTCCTTTGACAGGAAAACCGAGTGAATACATGGCGCTGTGCATATCGGTCTGCCTGATTACCGGCAATATCCGGTAAAGCTGTACCAGGTCATCGTGATTGTGCAGAAGAATCTTATCCATAAGAGAAGCCTTGAGCGCCGGATCAGGACAGTCAAGGTATCTGTAATACAATTCCACACTTTCTTTGCCTGAGATTTCATCAAGACGACCTGTGGAAAGTCCCATATATTCCTCGATTGAACTCTGGCTCAGACTTCTTAGTGTCTGACGGAAAGGACTGTGGCCGTTTACTATTAGGTAAAGGTCAAGATTGTACGGCTTTACAGAAAAATCGTCAAGTCCCAAGCGGGCAGCTCTCTTTTTTATGAAAGGCACATCAAAGTGGCGTCCGTTATATGTGAGAATGCAGTCAAAACGATTGAGATAGTCCTCAAGGATAACAAGGAGCTCTTTTTCATCGTCAGGAGTCTCGGCAAAGTACTGAGTGAGGAGAAAGCTCCCGTCTGCTTCGGCAGTCATTACACCTGCCAGTACGACGGGGCAGAATGCAGGGTTAAGCCCCAATGTTTCAATATCAAAAACACAGAAGCTCATTCCTCCGAAGTATCGTTCCATCAGCCCTGAGGAAAAGTGTTCCAGATTATGTCTGTATTCGATTATTTTCATAATGAGCCTCCTTTTTTCATCGTTTATGATATAATAATATGATATCACACTTTCCGTAAAAACAAAATAGACTGCAGGGGAGCAGTCTACTTTGTTCAAAAGGGGTATTT
>CAZUFU010000105.1:0-5938 GCA_964619875.1 uncultured Oscillospiraceae bacterium | reverse complement strand
GAGAAGGCTCACCAAGAATAATCTCCATAGAGCTCATAGCCTTCTTGCTGGCTTCAATATCGTCAGCGGTAGCGCCATCCTCTGCACACTTTTTATAATAAGCCTCGATCTGTTGAACCTTTTCCTGATCCAACAGAACTTTTGCAATACGGGGATGATACTTAATCGGCACAGTCAGACCGTCTGCGACAGCCTGATCCATTGTATAGCGGTCAATTTCCTCACCGAATGTCTGGTATGTTTCTGCAATAGGCGTGCCACTGAAACCAACAAAGGTTGCCTGTGGGAATGCTTCTTTCAGCACTTTTGCGTAGGGCTTGGACAACATGGCACGCATATTCTCGTCAGTATCCTTGCTGAACTGAATTCTTTTAGCGTGCTCCAGCTGTGTTCTGTGTGCTTCGTCGGAAAAACAAATGATGTTGGAACGGCTATTGATCAGGCCGATCTTGTCAGCTTCTCTATCGCAGAATTTCTGGATGGTACAAATGTAAAATCCGCCACTTTCACGTGAACCAAGTTCTTCTCTCAGCGCTCTGCGACTGGGGACAACCGTCACTTCGCCAAGATTCAAAAACTCTTTGCTCTTAGTGAACAGCTTTGCACCCTGTTTCTGCAGTTCCTCGCGGTCAACGATCATAACGATCGTGGGAGAGCCGATTTCCGGTACATGCGTACAGCGCAGCGCGAGCTGACGGGCGAGGAACGCCATAGTATAGGTCTTACCGCAACCAGTAGCGCCGAAATATGTACCGCCCTTGCCGCTCTTTTCAACGACGGATTTTATAATACTTTGCTTCAAAAGGCGAGCAGCAAAGAACTGCGGATAACGACACACGATCTCGCGCTCGTCACTGTCGTATTCGCTATCCTGGAAGTAAATATAGTCACGGAAAATCTCTAAGAATCTTGCGGGCGTATAAACACCCTTTATCATTGTCTCCAGCTCGTCAAAAGGTAACGTGGAAACCTTGTCGCCATCATTCACGCGACGCCATGCGTAGAAATGCTCATAAGGCGTGCGGACTGTACCCAATCTGGTTTTTACTCCATCCGAAATACACGCCAGCGGGCAGTAATGCAGCAGGTGTGGAATATCCCGCCAATAGCGGATGTTGATCTGCTCCCATGCATCATAGATGGTAGCATTGGCATCAGCAGGATTCTTCAGTTCAATGACGCACAAGGGCATACCGTTGACGAACAGAATCACATCCGGGCGGCGGGTCTCCTTTTGCCCATTATTGGTGTACTCCACAGTAAACTGATTAACGGCGCGGAAAAGGTTATTTTCCGGATTCTCAAAGTCGATCAGCTTGACCATCTTGGGCAGCCCAGTCTGAGGAGCAAACTGAACACCATCTACCATCCAGCCATAGACTTTATGGAGTGTAGCAAAATCTGATTCCGCACCCACAAGGCGCACGGTGTCCATAATCTGACGCACTTCTTCTGCTGTCAGATCCGGATTGGTCTTGCTCAGAAACTGCTCCATGTCGTCCATATACAGGACATCTCTCTTAGAGTCACGTGGAATGCTGTTTCCAGCAAGATAAGTCCACCCTTCGTTCTCCAGGAACGAAAGGAATGCGTATTCATATTCAGATTCGCAATAGTGGCCGTTATAATTTTGTAATTTAGCCATGTTTGCCTCCATCTCCCAAGTGCATGGGGATAAATATAATCAGGTCGAAGCTCCGTTTAGCTTCTTTTCGAACGCACATCTGATTGGGAAAAGATTGGTTGCACTGACGCCCAGTTGTTCGCTCAATCCATTTTTCATAACACACGCTACGTATTCAATGTTTTCCATGTGCTTCCCGTCAAAAACATATTCTTTTTCGCGAAGTGCCTTATCTATGCTGGCGCACACCAAAATATCTGACGTGGATTGCTGGATTCGTTCGCGTGAAGTTCGTGGCGTATCCGGAGTAATAGGAACACTTGAATACAAACTCATGTAGCAGACTTCAACTACGTTTTGTTCATCAACCAGCCGTGCTGTTTCCATCAGCTTTCTGTACATCGTGGTTTTCATGGTTGCATCAAACGCATCCAAATCATACGTGTCATCCTCATAGACAACCATTATGGCTGGCATGATATTCATTCCGGGATGTATCGTCCTTAATATTGCGTGCATGAGCGTGAAATTTCCAAACGCGGTTCCGTCGTAATAAAAGTGTTCTGCCTGTGTCAATCCCGAAAGCGGACGGCGGGTTGCAACTTTTTTGCCATCGAGCGACAGCATCATGCTAGCTCTCTCAGCTTTATCAAAACAATCCTTTTCGGGATAATATGTGTAGTCGTTTACAAGCAAAAAATCCAAAGGTATATCTGCCATGTGAATGTTTTTGATTCGCTCCTTCAATTGATCGCATAGCGGGCACTGTTCTCCAACATCACGCTCCATGGCTTCCATAAAGCTTTTCATGGAGGAAATGCCCTGCAAAACCCGTCTCAATAAATCAATGTCGCTGCCCGCTTCATGAAACGAAAATGACACCGAGAAACACACCTCGTGCGGGTCGACTTTGCAAAGCAAATCCTTCAGCGCTGTAAAAGTGGACTCCAGTTGCTCATCGTTAGCAACGGAATATTTCCTTTCAGAAACTGTAAAACCACCAAAAGGTAGATATAGCGTTACAGTTACCTCTTTGATAAGATCAAACGGTTTTTGCTTGATTGTTTCGTTCCGTTTGTCAACAAACCAATGATCTGTAAGGAACTGGTCCCTGTTCTTTTCGTAAGCGCAAAAAAACTCAGTATGCCGCAATGATTCCTGCATCACAAACGTAATGTTGCGATACTCGTTAAAGAAATTGTCAATTGCGGAAATGTTGTCAAAAAAGTTGGACTCCTTGTCAAACCGCTCCAAATGACTCAATGCGCTATATAGTTTTTGGTACGCAGGGAACAGCAATCCGGGCATATTATTTTCCTTCCTCCAACGATCCCCGAATCAGTATTGGGCAAATATCTTTAATCTGTACTTTCAGCTGCTCATTGATCCTTGCCCTAGCAATATATACGCTATACATATCTGCAATCGCTTTTTGTACGCTAATATCCGGAATTGGAATTTTTACACTACACATTTCGTTCCAGTCAAAGGTTTCTCTCGCTGAGCCCCAGGAATTGAAACGCGCGTAACGATCGAATTCCGCTCTGGTGAAAAACAGCATCAAGTATTCCGAAAGGAGTTTTTCTTTTTTTGTTCCAAAAACTGTGGATATGGATGATACCAAAAACTGTTCTTGCGTATCATTAAATCCGAGAGAGATTTTATCTCCGCGTCTGGACGTGTCAGCTACATACGCAATTTGTCCGGGGTCCACCACCTTGTAATTATCAAGGCTCACGCCATCCATATTAGCTTTGGTAGGAATCAGTTCTTTGCTGGTGGCGATTCCTCTTACAGCCTCAACGGGAAGACCGTTAGTGTTTCTTTGATCGCTCTCAACCAAATAAGCTCCAATTTTTTCACAAGGAGCTCTACGCCGCAAATCCTCGATATACCCATCGCATACAAACTTCAAATCCTCCAGGCCGCGTTCGTAGCTCTGCTGATTGGCAACCATGGCGTTGTAGATATCAACATATTTCTGCTGCGTGGGAAGATCGGGGAGTTCGATGTCAATATCGCACATGGTGTCCCAATCGAAAGTTTCTCTCGCAGAGCCCCAGGAATTGAAACGCGCATAGCGATCAAACTCCGGACGGTTGAAGAACATGAAAAGATAATCCGAGAGGAGCTTATCTTTATCAGCTACACGAAAAACAGTGTAAATCGAAGAAATCAGCACCGGCTTCTCTCCTGTATTGAATGCAATTGCAATCTTATCGCCACGTCTTGACGTATCTGCAACATATGCAAATTCTTGACAATCAACAACCTTATAGGAAGACAAGCTGACGCCGTCCATGTTTGCCTTGGTTTCAATAAACTCTTTGCCGGTAGAAATTCCTCTAATATCGTCAAGTGTATAGATGCCGTCATAATTTCGAACATCGCAAAGTTCTATCAATGCTCCAAGCTTATATTTAGTCAATGCCATATCCGATCCCCCTGAACGCATCCTCCAGCATTTTCTGGGAGTGTTTTTCCTGAACGAGAACAGCACGCATTTCAGCCTGAATACGGCTCATTTCTGCGCTGAAGTCTATATCCAAGTCGTGATCGATAAACTCAATATACTTGCTGGGAACAAGGCTCCAGCCCTGCTTCTCGATTTCTGCTATGCCGACGCTGCGATACAACTCTGGTACCTCATAGTGCATGCCGTCTGTGCCTTCGGTTTGCCAAGTATGGTAGATATCTGCTGCTCTCTGAATCTGAACATCATCCAGGCAAACTTTCTTTTTACCCTCATTCTTCACGGGGTTCTCCGTCCAAGTACGCAGATCCATAAAGAGGATCTCGCCCTCACGGTTGCGCAGATTTCTGCTGTGATAACTGCCGCCTTTTTTGTTCTGGTTCAGAATCCAAAGGGTAACGCTGATGTCCGTGGTAATAAACAGCTCACGGGGCAGAATGATGATGGCTTCCACCTTATCATTCTGAATCAGCTTCTTGCGAATTTCCACGGTATCGCTGTCGCCCAATGCACCGTTGGCCAGCAGGAAGCCGGCAACACCCTTGTTTGCTCTCAGATGCGAAAGCATGTGCAAAATCCATGCATAGTTTGCGTTGCTCTCCGGCGGAGTAACGTAATCTGCCCAACGAGCATCGTTCTTCAGATTGGCGTCATACCAGCCTTTCAGGTTGAAGGGCGGGTTTGCCATAATATAATCGAAGTAAATTCCCTTATGCAGGTCATGGGTAAAGGTGGAGTCTGCTTCCTCTCCTAAATGATGGCTGAGTCCACGCAGCGCAAGGTTCATCTTTGCCAGACGATAGGTAGCCGGTTCCTTCTCCTGACCGTAAATGTTGATACGGCTGATGTCACCCTGCTTTTCTCTGATCAGATCAGTGCTCTGAATAAACATACCGCCGGAGCCACAGCAGGGATCGTACAGGGTCCCATCAAAAGGCTCGATCATAGCAGCGATTAGCTGAACAGCGTCGTGGGGCGTATAGAATTCGCCTTCCTCCTTGGTTGCATTGACCGCAAACTCCTTCAGGAAGTATTCGTATACGCGACCAATCAGGTCCTTTTCTTCGCCAAAAGCCTTGTGGCTGATCTTATTGACCTCATCGACAATCTTCTTGATATCGTTGGGAGCCAAATTACGGGTGGTAAAAGTACCCTCCACAAAACAGCCCTTCAGCTGCTTACTGCTGGTTGCCAGGCTATGCAGCGCAGTATCCAGCGCAACATTCAACTGCGGAGCGGGTGTGTTGATAATAGTAGACCAACGAGCCTCCACCGGCAGATTGTAGGTTCCGTCTGTGAAAGTGGCATCATCAAAAAATGCCGCAAAAATTTCTTCGTCATCAGGATCCAGTCCCTGCGCAATAAGCTCTTGACGCAGCTTCTGAATACCGTCTTCAAACTTCTCGCCAATGAAGCGCAGAAACACCAGTGTCAGCATCATGTCGCGCTTTTCAAAGAAGGAACCGGAATTGCGCGCCTGACGCAGGATATCTCTACATTTGAACAGGATAGAGTCCAAATTGATTTTTTCTTCTACTTTTTTCTTAGCCATGGAATATACCTTCCTTATCTCCAACTTGTAGTTTTAGACTCCCAATTACTTAAGGTTTCGTTTTCTGCTATAATCGCTTCCCAAACCGGCAGCAGGAAGGTTTTGATGCCTTCCATTACATCTGCAAAGACCATGTCGGGATTTCCAAGCGTTTTGAGGAAGTAGCGCCACTTTACCTGCATATCCTCATCCTCCGCAAGGGCGAGGACGCGGTCGAAGCTATCCTTTTCATATGCTGTGCCGCGGTTTTGCAGGGTCTCCTGGATTGCGGTCTGCAGCTTCAGGCCTT
>CAZUFU010000104.1:0-6088 GCA_964619875.1 uncultured Oscillospiraceae bacterium | reverse complement strand
CAAAGTGTTATGCATACACCGGCAATTATTTTTTTGCGGCTGCTGGTGCGGACTTTCCTTAGATAGTCCACCTCTTTTCCTTCGTATTTGACAGGCTCACAGCTAAAATCATTTTCTAAACTGTCCTTGGCATCTTTGACGGCTTTAGCGCAGGATGGGCATCGGGACACATGCTCATCGATTATTTGCCTTGTTTTTTCGGATACGAGATCATCAGCATAGAGCGGAATCAGATCCCGTATTACTTCGCATGGAATTTTTCTTACTTCATTGTTATTCATCTATTTTAACCCCCTCTATAAGTTTCGTTTTGCCGCGGTAAAAGGTTACTCGGGCCCAGTTTTCTGACTGACCCATTATCTGACCGATTTCTCTGAAGGAAAGCTCACCCATGAGTCTCAGATAAAGAACTTCACGCATGGGCTCTTTAACCTCATGCAGTGCCTGCATAAGAGTCAGATTGTCGGATTTCCTGATAAAATTATCTTCCGGTGACTCGGCAGAAGATGATGTGAAGCATGCCTCATCTTCATCTGATGAAAAGATTTCACCGGAGCGTTTCTGCTTGCGCAGATATGCAAGCCACACGTTGTTTGCTATGCCGCAGAGCCATGTGGATGCGCTGCTTTGACCTTTAAAACGGTCAAGGGATTTAACGGCCTGATAAAAGGTTTCCTGTGTCAGTTCTTCTGCCAGAGCGTCTTCTCCGGTCCGCGACAGGAGGAAAGCATAAATCATCCTTGAATGTTTACGGTACATCCGGTCCATTGAATCCATGTTTTTTCCTCCTTTCTCAAGCGTTTTCGTAAATTAGTGTCCCTGAATGGGGTTTCGTTACAGATATTTTAACATATGGCCTAAAAAAATTATATAAAAAAACCTGCCTCACAGGTTAAGTCGTAGGCAGGCATGGGACTGCGACAGTTCGACAGTGCATTTTATACATTTTTGTCTCACGAAGCACTGCAACCCGCATAAAAAAATTAAAATGTGACACGGCTAAAACCAAAGTCACATTTTAATAACATCATACCTATGTTTTTTTATAGAATAATACCCATATATGTTATTACTTTGAAGCTGTTGCAATCTATGGCTGGAAGCTGTCAGGACTTGTGTCTCACCGCGAGTTTAAATTCAACGTTTGCGGGTTTGGTGAGACATTTTTGCATAAAGGCCTAAACAGCAGCACTGCCATGGCACTACAGCAGCGGCAGCTTGAGAATAACGATTGTGAATATTACCATGCCAAACAGTGCAAAGGGATATGTAGCTCCATAGCCTGCACCTGGATCGTCGCTTCCCACAGCGTCAGTAGCAGCTCCGAGACCCGGGGTGGATGTCATTCCTCCGCAGAGTGCTCCCGAAAGGATTATCCAGTTAAGCTTGAATACATAACGTCCCAGCAGGAAGCCTACCATAATTGCGATTGCTCCTACTGCAAGGCTTTCCAGTGCCAGCACCAGACCTGAACTTGTTATGGCGTCGATTGCTCCGTATCCGTAGTTGAGACCTACGATGGCCAGGAAGAAGGAAAGTCCGAACTCCCTTAATATGGAAAGCACCTTAGGGTCCATTCTGAATGATACAGGACCGATTTTGCCTATGTATCCAAGAACCAGTGAGCCGATAAGAACTCCGCCTGTGGACTCAAGGCTTACATACCCCAGAGGTCCCATATATATCTTTATTGAACCAAGCAGGTATCCCACAAGACATACTATAGCGAATGAAATCAGGTTAAAGTCTGTAGTCGGAACCTGTCTGACACCGCTTATGTTTCTGGCAGCATCCATTTCCTGCTTGTATTTTTTCTTCTCCTCTTCAACGTCGAATTTGAATATGACATTGAGGAAGTTTACTGCAAGTATTACTATGATTACTCCGAAAGGATAGGCAACAGCAGAACCGATACCTACCTGACCTGCCGCCTGGTTGATGAAAGTCTGCTTCTGATCATCTGTAAGGTCTGCAGTGTTCTCTACAGTCATGCCGTCATACTTTTCATCAAGCTGAAGTACTGAAAGCACCACTTCTTTTTCCTTGTCGTCAAGCTCTGTATAGTTTTCCGCAAGCTCCGTGGCTCTGTTCTCGGATGTCTCCAGGGCGGAAGCCAGTCCCGGAGAGCTTGTCATGGCTCCTGTATATACGCCTATTACGGCATAAGGGTTGGTACCCTTTACGAAAGCAGTACATGCATATGTGGCACCTGCACCTACCATAGTGATGACAATACCAAGCACCACGAATTTGGCGCCGTATTTTTTAAGAACTATACCCAGGTCCTTGGCAGCCAGAAGACCTACAGTAGCTACAAAGATAATGAGGGCTGCGGAGAAGAAGTAGTTGTTGACAACCTTGCCGCCGTTGCCTTCCATAATCTGAGTAGCGGCTTTCATGCCTGCCGCAGCAGCATCGCCTGAGTTATATATTTTCTGAGCGAAGCCGTATACAGCCCAGCCTACGGCCAGACCTACGAAGAGTGCACCTGAAGAACCGAAGCTGAACTTGCCGAACTTGATCTTTCCGAACAGAAGGCCTAGGCCGACGGTTACGAACATGAGAATGAAGGGGTTCAGCATCAGTCCGATTATGTCGAATTTTACTAATTGCATCTTATAATTCCTCCTGTGTGTTTTCAACAGGTTCTATTATATCTAATAAAACAGGAAACCTCAACCAAAAAGCCAAAAAGAAAAAAGAAGAATTGTACATTTTTTGTATGGTATGGTAAAATACATATACTGAACCGACTGTTACGCCAAAGGGTGGAGACGGCTAAGAAAGGGGTGGAAATGTATGGAAAAACAGCTGATAGTTACGCTTATAATCTGCGGTGTGGCTATTGTGCTGGGGGTACTGCTGGGAAACGGTGCGGTATACTTTTTTAACAAGATTCCCGGAAAGTGGCTTTGCGACTATGGGCAGGAACCTACTGAAGAACTTCTTCATCCCACCTGCCAGCGCATAAAGAGCACCCCGTGGAAGTATGTTTTCACCGGGATTTTTATAGTTATCGGGATAAAGCTTGGTCTTGAGGATCCGCTTTTTTCAATTCCTGCTCTGGTGGCTATATGGTTGCTGCTTGAAATGTCTATTGCCGATATAAAATATATGATTGTTCCTGACCAGCTGATAATGCTGCTTGTAATAACGGGTCTGGGCTTTATATCCCATCATGCCTTCGGGGTGATGGATTGTCTCAGAGGAGCGGCCATCGGATTTGGGGTGCTGCTTGTAATAGCCCTTATAAGCAGACTGTTCTATAAAAAACCTGCTGTGGGCGGTGCCGACGTGAAGCTTTTTGCGGCACTGGGACTCGCTCTGGGAACGGACGGAATCATCTCGGTTTTTGTAATTTCAACATTTCTCAGCGCGGGGCACTTTATCTGGCTTATGATAAGAAAAGGCGCAAGGCTGACAGATGAAAGACCCATGGTTCCATATATTGCAGCAGCGGCAACAATTTATCTGGTCATTTTGTATAAAATGAGTTACAATATAATAATACAGCTTTAGATTAATAAGCTTCAGAATAATACGAAAGAGAGAAAAATATGATAACTAGCAAACAGAGAAGTTTTCTTCGCAGTCTGGCACATAACATCGACCCGACGGTGTATATCGGCAAGGCCGGAGTGACAGACAATGTAATCAAGGAAATAGATCAGTGCCTTGAGGCACGGGAACTGGTAAAGGTAAAAATTCAGGAGGGCGCAGAGCTTGATGCCAAGGCGACAGCCAATGAATTGGCACCGCAGCTTAGAGCTGAGTTTGTACAGGCAATCGGACGTAAATTCACCCTCTACAGACAGTCAAAGGAAAACAGACAGATAGAACTTCCGAAAAAATAAAAAACATGGAAAGAAACATTTTGCTGACAATCGAATATGACGGCAGCGGTTTTCACGGATGGCAGAGACAACCTGAAGTGCGCACGGTGCAAGGTGAGCTGGAAAGGGTGCTCTCCCATCTTTGCGGAATGCCTGTAGCAATAAACGGGACAAGCAGAACAGATGCAGGTGTCCACGCTCTTGGGCAGAGAGCTTCATTCAAGGGTGATTTCGGAATCCCTACAGACAGAATAGCCCTGGCGGCAAACAATCTGCTGGCTGGAGGAATGAATTCACAGCAGGGAGTAGGAGACGTGCGTATCATCAAAGCGGAGGATGTTCCTGACGGCTTTCATGCCAGATTCGACAGCAGGGGCAAGATGTACCGCTATATAATCAGGAACTGCCCGGAGGTGGATATTTTCAAGCGTAATTACTGCTATCAGGTACGTCAGATGCTGGATGTGGAGGCTATGAGACAGGCGGCGGCTTATATTGAAGGCACTCATGATTTTAAATGCTTTCAGGCAGCAGGGGGCCAGGAAAAGGAAACCACGGTGAGAACAATTCACAGTCTCATCATACGACGGGAGGCAGGGAATGTTATAATAGAAGTATCCGGTGACGGTTTTCTGTACAATATGGTAAGAATAATAGTCGGAACCCTGACGGAAGTAGGTCTGGGTAAGAAAAAACCGGATGAGCTCAAGGATATAATTGAAAGCAGAGACAGACAGAAGGCGGGACACACTGCACCTGCGGAAGGCCTGTACCTGGTGGAAGTTTATTATTAGAAATGGAGAAAGACATGAACAGACCAAGCTGGGATCAGTATTTTATGGAAATGGCCGAACTGACGGCTAAAAGGTCAACCTGCATGAGGAGAAATGTAGGTGCGGTTATCGTAAAGGACAAGCACGCAATCGCCACAGGGTACAACGGTGCGCCGAGAGGCATAAAACACTGTGAAGACAGGGGGGGCTGTCTGAGGCAGAGGCTCAACGTACCTTCCGGTGAAAGACATGAGCTCTGCATGGCGCTTCATGCCGAACAGAACGCTATAATTCAGGCGGCGGCAATGGGACATGCCATAGAGGGAGGCACTATATACATAACTCACCAGCCTTGTGTAATCTGCGCGAAGATGATTATAAACGCAGGTATTGAGCGCATTGTTGTCAAGGAGGGTTATCCTGATGAACTTTCCCTTGATATTCTCAGGGAAGCAGGACTTGAAGTCGAAAAAATAGGAGAATAGAAATGTACGATATTTTGTGGGCTGTATTTGCGGTTGCCTTTGTACTTTCACTGGCGGCAACACCCCTTGCAATAAAAATCGCTCCCAAAATAGGAGCTATGGACGTTCCTAAGGATGGGCGCAGAATGCATACCAAGTCCATGCCCCGTTTCGGAGGAATGGCCATTTTCATAGGTACCACCGCATCAATGCTGATCTTTATGCATGGTGATCCCAGAGTACCGGGAATAATCATCGGCGGTGTTCTCATATACATTCTCGGTGTAATTGATGATCTTAAGAATCTGCCGGCCAAGGTAAAATTCCTGGGGCAGACGGTCATCGCGGTCGTAATGTATATGTACGATGTGAGAATCGAGTTCATATCCAATTTCTTCGGTGACGGCAAAAGCCAGCTGGGTGCAGCGGTATGTTTTATCGTAACAATAATATGGATAGTAGGTATAACCAATACGGTGAATCTCATAGACGGACTTGACGGGCTGGCGGCAGGTACATCGGCCATTGCATCCCTATGTATTGCCTATGTCGCATATATTCACGGTATGTATCTTGCCTGTGCGGCTATGCTGGCTCTGGCAGGCGGGGCGCTGGGATTTCTGCCTTTCAACTTTTATCCGGCAAAGATATTTATGGGCGACGGGGGCTCACTGTATCTGGGATTTATGCTTTCCACCCTGTCGATTCTGGGACCGGTAAAGAGTGCTACTATCGTGGCGGTAATTATACCCGTTCTGGTGCTTGGTGTTCCTATTTTCGATACTGCCTTCGCTATTTTCCGGAGAATGATCAATAAGAGACCTATTATGGAGGCGGACAAGGGACATCTTCACCACAGGCTTATGCAGCTGGGATACGGACAGCGTCGTGCCACGCTGATGCTGTACAGTGTAAGCGGAATCATGGGTGTGGCAGCGGTGACCTTCAGCAGAGGGCTCTGGGTGGAAACTCTGGGACTTTTTGCAATCGCTTTCCTGATGATATATATTTTCCTGAC
>CAZUFU010000103.1:0-6105 GCA_964619875.1 uncultured Oscillospiraceae bacterium | reverse complement strand
CAACCCTGGAGCTGCAGCAGGGCCGCCGGGGCTACCGGGCGCTGTGGCAGCACATTATGAATGTGTCCGTTGCAGACCTGAAGAAGAACTACGACAACCTGGATGTCCACTTTGAGAAGTGGCTGGGCGAGAGCGATGCCGACCCCTACATTCCCGCCATGGTGGAGGACATGAAGGCCCGGGGTATCGCCGTGCAGTCTGAGGGTGCCTGGGTGATCCCCGTAACCGAGGCAGGGGACAAGAAGGAAGTGCCCCCCTGTATTCTGGTCAAATCCGACGGCTCCTCCATCTACGCCACCACCGACCTTGCCACCCTGGTGCAGCGTACCCAGGACTGGAACCCCGACAAGGTGCTCTATGTCACCGACAAGCGGCAGAATCTGCACTTTGAACAGGTGTTCCGTGCCGCCCGGAAGGCCGGCATTGTGAAGGACAGTACCCAGCTGGAGCACGTGGGCTTCGGCACCATGAACGGAAGCGACGGCAAGCCCTTCAAAACCCGTGACGGCGGCGTCCTGCGGCTGGAAACACTGATTTCCGACATGACCGATTTCGTCCGGGCCAAGGTGGTGGAGAACCAGATCGTGGAGGGCAGCGAGGTGGAGGCCACCACCGGCAAAATTGCCATGGCCGCTCTCAAGTACGGCGACCTTTCCAACCAGCCCACCAAGGATTACAACTTTGACATGGAGCGGTTTGCTGCCTTCGAGGGCAACACCGGCCCCTATATTCTCTACACCATCGTCCGGATCAAGTCCATCCTCAGCAGGTTTGGCGCCTGGGAGAATCTTCCCATCCAGCCCCCTGCCGACCAGAGCGCCCGGGATCTGATGCTGGCCGTCACCCGGTTTGCGCCCTCCCTGGAAAATGCCCTGGCCACCTCCTCCCCCAATGTGATCTGCGCCTATATCTACGCCCTCGCCGGATGCGTCAACAAATTCTACCATGAAAACCGCATCCTCACGGAGGAGGACAAGCAGAAGCAGGCGGGCTATATTGCCCTGATCGCCCTGGCAAGAAACCTCCTGGAAACCTGCATCTCCATCCTGGGCTTCTCTGCCCCGGATAAGATGTGAGGAGCGTCCCATGAAGCAGCGGATTTGGCTGGTCGCGGTATCCTGTGTCCTTCTGGCGGTATCTCTTGCTTTTTTCCTGGAAAATCGAGACTACCTGGAAGCGCCTGTACCGACTCCCTCCCATTCCGGCGGTTATTATGACGCTCCCTTCACCCTGACCCTCTCCTGTCCCGCCACAGGAACCCTTTACTACACCACCGACGGCAGTACCCCCACCACCGATTCTCCGGTTTACAGCGGCGGTATTCCCATTTCCGACCGCTCCGGGGAGCCGAATGTGTACAATGCTGTCCGCAATATTGTCCCCGATTGGCCGGAACAAGCCGTACCGGAAGCCCTGGTTCCCAAGGGGACGGTGATCCGCGCCCTCTATGTCAGCCCTATGGGTGAACAAAGCGAGATTCTGACCGAAACCTACTTCGTTGGTCTCGGTCAGCCGGAGCAGGGGTACACCCTGAATCTTGTCTTTGACTTCGATGACCTTTTCGGGGAGGAGGGCATTTATGTCACCGGCAGGGAATACGACCAGTGGCTTCTGTCCGGGGGCGTGGGTGAAGCGCCCATTCCGAACTACCTGGAGCGGAACGAGGTTCCCGTCACTGCCCAGCTGATGAAGGATGGCCAGCCCTTTCTCAGCCAGGCCGTGGGGCTGCGGATTCAGGGAAATTCTTCTCGGGCGCTGCCCCGAAAGCACCTTACCCTCACTGCCCGAAAAGAATACAGCGGAAAGGAAGTGTTTGGTGCGCCAATTTTTGACGGCATCTCCTCTCATTCCGTCATGCTCAAGGATTCCCCGGTGGATGCCATGGTGTATCAGCTGGTTGCCGACCGGGATGTGGGCGTACAGCGCAGCGTACCGGTGCGCGTCTATCTGAATGGCGAATACTGGCAGGATGCCTATATTCTGGAGCGTTATGACAAGCAGTATTTCCGACAGCATTACAATGTATCCGATCCCCTAAAAGCCAAGGATGCACAGATGGATCCAGAGTTTCTGAAAAACTCTCCCATTGATCTCTACGGCGAATTCATGTTCTGGGTTGGGCAAACAGATTTCAGCATTCCTGAAGAATGGGAAGCCATGCTGGCTGAGGCAGATTTGCAAAGCTTTATCGATTACATCTCCATCAATTTCTTCCTGTGTAACCATGATTTTTCTGCATGGCATAACATACTTCTCTGGCGCAGTGAAACCAAAGGAGTCAGCCCTATGGCCGATCAACGTTGGCGCTGGTGCATCTATGATGTGGATGCCTTTATGAATGTTGAATATGCCTATCCTGACGGCCCCGCCGCTGAGATTGACATTTTCAACTGGGGCTCCCGCACAAGGCATGAGTTGGTAAATGAAGGCACCCTGTTTCGGGCGCTGAAACAAAACCCCGACTATTGCCGTCAGTTTGTCCTCTCTTTTCTGGACATCGGCAACAACAATTTTGCACCGCAGCGTGTTGCGCCGGTATTGGAACAGTACGGCCTGGATCTGAGCTGGAAGGGCAATTATTTCCCGGAGCGCTTTGCCTATGCTGCCGACTACCTTGCAAAGGAATTTAACCTGACGGGTACTCTGGAAACCGTCACCGTTACCACTGCTGATTCCCAGATGGGCAGCGTCCGGGTCAACACCTCTGTCATCGACCTGGACAGCGGCACATGGACAGGGCAGTATTTTACCGACTATCCCATCACCGTAACGGCCATACCCCAGCCCGGCTATGTGTTCACAGGCTGGAGGGGCAGTACCGACAGCACCGATGCACAGATCACCATTGCCGTGGATGGCGGTGTTCAGCTGGAAGCTGTTTTTGAGGCCGGATGATCCCATCGGTACTTACAGGAGGCTTCATGAAAAAGAGATCCATTTGGCTGATGGTGTCCTGTGTGCTGCTGATTGCCGCCCTGTACTTTCTCCCATGGCAGCCGTCAGACAGTCAGGCAGCCACGCCGGTCCCATCTGTCTTTGGCGGCTTCTATGACCAGCCCTTTGTGCTGGAGTTGTCCGCTCCCCCAAAGGCGGTTATTTACTACACCACAGACGGCAGTCTGCCCACCGCTGCGTCCCAGCGGTATTCCGGCGGTATCGAGATTGTCAATCGCTCTGACCAGCCAAATCAGTACCGAAGCATCCGCAACATTGTTCCCGACTGGCTGGAATACATCCCCGACTCCAAGCCGGTGGAAAAAGGAACCGTCATTCGCGCCATCGCCCTGTTCCCTGACGGCACGTGCAGCGATGTACTGACCCAGACCTATTTTGTGGGCACTTCGCAGCCGGAACGCAGCGCCCTCTGCCTGACCTTCTCCCCGGAGGAGATGTTCGGACCGGACGGCATATTTGTCACCGGAAAAGCCTATGATGAGTGGTATCTGTCCGGCTGCACCGGAGCTGCGCCTGGTTTCAATTTTGATGAGGATCGGGAGATTGCCGCGAATCTGGAGCTGATGCCTCCTCAGGCGGATGTGCTGAATCAGGCGGTGGGGCTTCGCATCCAGGGCGCCTCTTCCCGGATCTACCCACTGAAAAATCTGAAGCTGACAGCCCGGCCAAAATACAGCGGCAGCAAAAACTTCGGCGCACCGCTCTTCAGCGGCACAGCAGCCCATTCTGTCATGCTCAAGGCCGCCATGGCCGATGCCATGATTTCCGATCTGTTTGCAGACCGGAGCGTCGCCACTCAGGAAAATCAGCCCATTCGCCTGTATTTCAACGGAGAATACTGGTGTGACACCGTCATGCTGGAGCGGTACGACCGACAGTATTTCCGCCAGCACTATGGAGTGGATGAACGAATCCTGGTCAAAAACGGCATCACCGATGACGATTCCGTAGGAGCAGGCCGGGATGGGCTGTACAGCGATTTTATGGACTGGGCAGCCTCTGCCGATTTTTCCGATCCGGAGGAATACGCTGCTTTGCAGCGGGAGATGGACATTCAAAGCTACATTGACTTTGTCACCATAAACTATTACCTGTGCAATTGGGATGTATCGGAGGGCAAGAACTGCATCCTCTGGCGCAGCCCCAATCAGGGCGGCGAGGGCTACAACGACGGACGCTGGCGCTGGTGCCTGTATGATATGGATGCACTGGACAATTCCCAATATAATCCCAAGACCCCCTTCCCGGCCGACGTGAACATCTTCACCACCAACTTCTCCGCAACCCGTCTTCCCCTGGGAAAGAGCGTGCTGTTCACCGCTCTGCGGCAGAATCCGGAGTTTAACCGTCAGTTTGTCCTCTCCTTTATGGATATTGTGAATCAGAACATGGCGCCAGCCAGAGTAGAACCCATTCTGGCACGGTTCGGTCTGGATTTGAGCTGGAATTCCGGCTTCTTCGCCCAGCGTCCCGCCTACGCCGCCCAGCACCTTGCCCAGGAGTTTTCTCTCACCGGCTCTTTGGAAACCCTGACGGTTTCCTCCGGCAATCCCGATGGCGGAAGGGTTCAGGTGAATACCACCCTCATCGATCTGTCCAACGGCTCCTGGTCCGGACAGTATTTTACCGATTATCCCATTACACTCACTGCTATACCTGCCGATGGCTACGAATTTCTCGAATGGAAGGGGGATGTAAACGGGACAGTTCCCACCATTACAGTACCGCTGGAAGGCGGAATTGTATTGGAACCTGTCTTTGTTAAAACAAAATGAGTCTTTATAGCTACCTGCATACAGACGACCCGCCGGAGACCTTCCGAAACGAGCTGAAGTATGTTTGCCCCGAAGGGCTCCTGCAGCTGATCCAGGCGCGGATCAGTCCCATCTGTCCCCTGGATGCCCACACCGCTCCCGGTGGGATTTACAGCATCCGCAGCGTCTATTTTGACGACAGCAGGGATCGGTGCTTCTACGAAAACGAGGACGGCTCCGATCCCCGGGAGAAATTTCGCATCCGCATCTACAACGGCTCTGACGCGCGCATCCGTCTGGAGTGTAAAAAAAAGCAGCATACCATGACAAACAAGGTAAGCTGCCGCCTGAGCCGCCGTCAGTGCGACGCGATTCTGGAGGGAACCCTGTCATCGAAGGATCTGGACAGCGATCTGCTGCGGAAATTCTATGCCCTGTATGCCCAGAATCATCTGCGGGCAAAGGTCATTGTCGCCTATGAGCGGACGCCCTTCGTCTATGCCCCCGGTAATGTCCGCATTACCTTTGACCGGAACATCGGCAGCTCAACGGATATTGACGCGTTCTTTGACCCTTACCTGCCCCTGCGCCCTGTGATGCCCACGGGGAAACACATTCTGGAAGTGAAATACGACGAGCTGCTGCCGGATTTTCTCTACCAGCTGATGAGTCTGGGTTCCCTGCAGCAAACCGCCTTTTCCAAATACTACTTATGCAGAAAATTTACAGTATAGGAGAAAGAAAATGAGTGTAAAAGATGTACTGAAAAATTCCTTCCTGTCCCAATACCAGTCCAATATCTCCACAACCTCTGTGGCAATCTCTCTGATGGTTGCAGCCATGGTTGCGTTCTACATTTTCCTGGTGTACCGGGTGGTGTGCCGCAAGGCCTTTTACTCCAAGTCCTTTGCCATTTCCCTGCCTGTCATTTCCATGATTACCGCCACCATTATCATCACCATCCAGTCCAATGCGGTGATCTCCCTTGGTATGGTGGGTGCCCTGTCCATTGTCCGGTTCCGGACTGCTGTGAAAGACCCCATGGATCTGGCCTTCCTGTTCTGGTCCATTTCCATTGGCATCATTTGCGGTGCCTCTCTTCACAAGCTGGCCATTGTGTCCTCCCTGCTGATTACCATTGTCATGCTGGGCCTGCACTTTATCCCCAACGTGAAGCCTGCCCTTCTGCTGCTTGTGAATGCAGATGACACGGATATTCAGATGGCGCTGGATGCGGTGCTGAAGGAGAAGACCATTTCCTACAAGGTCAAATCCCGCAACATCACCAAAACCGGCATTGACATGATCGTGGAGCTGAAGACCCGTCAGGAGGACGCTCTGGTGGAGGCCGTGATGGCCATTCCCCACGTCCAGTGTGCCACACTGATGGCCCATG
>CAZUFU010000102.1:0-6489 GCA_964619875.1 uncultured Oscillospiraceae bacterium | reverse complement strand
TTAACCCGGCCATTGCCCGGTCAATGGGCCTTTCACCGGAAAAAGAAAAAGAGGGCATCAGAGCCCGTGCAATTGATATTGATGAAAACGGAGGTTTAGTGGTGGAATTCCTGGAAGGCAGACGCTCCCGCGAAATGGAAACTCTGACAACAGGCGAAATCACCATAAGAAAGATAAATGACTAATACTAGAACAAACTTAAGATACTTTATTCTGGCAGCTCTTTTTGCTGCTGTAACTGCGGTATGCTCATGGATAAGCGTTCCGCTGCCTTTTACCCCTGTCCCTATCAATCTGGCCACCCTTGCCGTATTCATGGCAGGAGGTCTGCTGGGTCCTAAATACGGCCTTATGGCAGAGTGCGTCTATGTACTCTGTGGAGGCTTCGGACTGCCTGTGTTTGCAGGTTTCAGAGGAGGCCCTTCCGTTCTGGTCGGTGCCACAGGCGGCTTCATCGTAGGTTATCTGGTATGCGCACTGGTTGTGGGTATTCTGGTGGAAAAAATATATAAGGCGGGTCTTGATGGCACCCGCCGCATTATTCTTGTTATAATCAGCCTGGCAGCCGGCCTATTTTGCTGTTATGCCCTTGGAATGGCATGGTTCATGCACCTCACAGGTTCAGGTTTGATTGAAGGTCTCATGGGATGCGTAGTGCCTTTCCTCATCGGCGACGGTCTTAAAATCGCACTGGCTACGGTTCTTATTGACAGGCTGCGCGGATTTGATCTAATTTAATATTTTTAATTTAACGAGCCCGGCCTGCCAGCTGTCCTTTCCGGACATCTGTTTCAAGGCCGAGTTTTGTTTTTTGAATATATTCTTCAGCTACATCAAGTCTGTCTTTCTGCGTCAGTACGATTATAGTCGAGCCACCGAACTCGAAATAGCCCTTTTCCCGACCCTTTACGGCCTGAGATGCCGGCTCATGGTTGTGGATTTTACCCACCATAAGGGCTCCTACCTCCATCTGTATTATTTCGCCGAAAGCTTCCGTGTCGATTACCACATACTCTCTGCTGTTCTCTATGAACACAGGCCTGCTTGTATAGGCTATAGGACGCACACAGTGGAGCACTCCCTCAATTCTCCTGCTGCATGAAATCTTCCCGTTCGCAGCAAAACAATATCTGTGGTAATGCTTCGGTGTCAGTCTGAAAATCAGACAAAGCCCACCCGCGTAACTCTTTGCCAGCTTCTCATCTCTCAGGAGCTGCCCCAGGTCATAATCTGCATTCTTTATTCTATAAGTCTTTTCCTCGTCTACAGGATACACGCTGAGCAGTCCGTCACAGGGACTTATCAACCCTGCAGGATCTTCATCAAAATGTTCTTCTTTTCTCTTTCTGTAAAAGAACTCGTTAAACGAATTGTATTTCTGCGAAACACAGTCTTTAGTATCTATATCGTTAAGCTTCTTATATACAGGCACGATATGCCTCGAAAACGGTGAACTTAGGAATCTGCCCGCGAGCTTTGAAAATCCCGGCTGCACCAGCCCTCTGAGTATTAACCTTCCGGGCGGAGTTTTATATAAAAATCTCAACGCAAGGGTTTCTTTTTCTTTATGCATTTTTTCTCCCGGTTACATAAAACACAACGCTGCAAATAATGCTAATCCCACAGCGGCAATAGCCACCTTACCCGCAGTATGAGGCTTTTTTACTCTGAATGATGATATAAAGGCCACTGCCATAGCGATAAGTATCGCCATCGGAAAGAGTATACTCTGCAAAACCATGCATTTACCAACAATATAGACCATTGGAATTATCAGCGCTGCAGATGTAACCGGCAGACCTGCATAGTATTTTCGGCTGTGGGATTCTGTATTCTGTCTCTCTTCCTCGCAGACATTAAAATATGCCAGTCTGATAAGGGCGCACAGTGTATATAATCCTCCGCAAACCGCCGCCCAGATGTTATTGTCAGAAAGATCATATGTAATCAGTGCCGGCAAAACACCGAAGCAGACAAGGTCACTGAGAGAATCAATCTGGATTCCGAATTTCTTTTCCCTTTCGTCCCTCTGTTTCGTAGCTGCCACTGTGCCGTCAAACATGTCACATAAGCCGGACACCATCAGACATATTACAGATAATTTAATCCTCGCTGCCATAGTCAGGATAATTCCTGCAAACCCTGACAGCATTCCCAGGTATGTCAGCACTACCGTATAGTTGTAGTATCCATTGAATTTTTTTCTTTCTTCCATCTTGTACTTTCCCCTTTTACATTACTAAGATACAGCTGCTGAAAAAATGATGCTATATGCCAGAATACACCACGGTTTGCCTATTATTACTATTGCGGAAAACTTTTTTAGTGTCATATCCGTCAATCCCGTAAGATAGCAGAAATAATCATCAGGAAAAAGGGGCAATACCATGCCTGCGAAGAGCATAGCCGTATATGATTTGCTTTTCGCCGCCCATCTGGTCCATTTTTCATATCTTTTCCCCTTAAAAAGTCCCGCCACCAGGTCACGGCCAAATTGCCGCGCCAGCCAGAAAGCTATAATCGAGCCCGCTGAGATTCCGATATAGTTACACCAGAATCCTCCCCAGCATCCGAACATAACTGCCCCTACAGCACAACCCAGAAATCCCGGCAGTACCGGAAGTACCACCTGGGCTGCCTGAATAGCTGTAAGCATAACCGGGCCCATTATTCCGAATCCTGCTATGTACTCCTGCATTGTCTCTGCAGAATCAAACTTTCCCTCACGATAGGCCTTGAATAGGATAACGCACATAATCAGACACAAAGAAAGGAGAAGCAAAGCCGTCACCGTCTTTATTCTCCCTATGTTCTTATTCGTTGCTAATCCTGTTCTCATTTCCCTCACCCTTTTATTTCAAATACCCTTACACTACACTTACACCAAAAAGGGCATTTTGCTCAAGTTTGTCCAACTTCGCAAAGTGCCCGTTGTTTCTATTTCACTTACTATTTAATCGTTCCGTCCGGATTGAATACCGGCAGCTTTTCCAGGAAAATAATATCGTCTCTGTCAGCCGCACCGCCTTCTGCCAGAACAGCCATTCTGCCCACGATATTTCCTCCTGCCTTGTTTACCAGAAGTTCAATGGACTTAAGGGATTCTCCCGTGCTGATAACATCATCAACAATAAGAACCCTCTTTCCCTTCATAAGGTCGATTTCCTTCTGTCCGATGCACAGTGTCTGAATATGCGCTGTAGTGATTGAGTCAACCTCTGTGGTTATGATATTATCCATGTAAACCTTCGGACCTTTTCTGGCTACAACGTAATCGTTGACTCCTGCCTGGCGGGCCATCTCGTAGAGAAGCGGAATCCCCTTGGACTCTGCTGTAATCATTATGTCGAATTCAGGTGCCTTCTTAAGAAGCGCAGTGGCGCAAGCCTTGGTAATCTCCACATCACTGAACATAATGAACGCACCGATATACAAATCATCTGCAACCTTGCAAAGAGGCAGCTGTCTCTTTAATCCTGCTATAGTCATTTCGTAAAACATATGCTTACTTCCTTTCTGCATTGGATTTATCCCATACACACTTATTATACCTTTACAGTCCATACGTTTCAAGATATAAAATCAATTTTGTTCGGATGGATTCTATTGATTCTGTGCAGGAAGCTTCACAGTTATCCTGCTGCCGAATTCCGGGCGGCTGAGTATTTCGATGACGCCGCCGTGAGCGTCCACTATCCATTTGGCTATGGAAAGGCCCAGTCCGGTTCCCCCTTCCGAGCTGTTTCTGGCACTATCTGAGCGGTAGAACCTTTCAAAAACATGAACTACCTCAGAGGAAGCCATTCCAACTCCCTCGTCCTGAACCGAATAAAACGGCACTCCGTCCGTCATTCCCACTCTCAGGGTGATGGTATCACCATCCTTTGAGTACTTGGCGGCGTTCTGCACGAAAATTCTAAGAGCCTGTTTGAGCATCGCTGAATCCCCTTGAGCCCTCACCTCCGCACCGGAGCCCTCCATCTTGTATATATGCTTCGAATCTATCATGGACGATTCCTCCATGACATCGGAAACCATCTCAGTAAGGTTCACATCTTCAATATGTAAAGTATTTCTGCCGCTGTCCCCCCGCGCCAGGAAAAGCAGCTGCTCCACCAGGTTTTTCATGTGTTCTGATTCGTTTTTCAGCGCTTCTATAGATTCCTTGAGCACCTGTTCATCGTCCTTGCCCCAGCGGTCAAGCATGTTGACGTAGCCCTGTATTACGGCTATAGGCGTCCTCAGCTCGTGAGAAGCATCAAATCATATTTTCCGCTGAGAGCCTCTTCCAGGCCCTGCCTGCCGTCATAAGCCTTGCCCACTTCATATCCCTCGTGGACCAGCTCCAGCTCAGTGAATCTTGCAATCTTTTCCTCGTCCTCTATGAGGAGAATCCGTTTTGCCATAATATTCTCTCTTTCTTATGCCCTTATTACTTCTTGGTGAATTCCTGTTTGATGGTTTCCGCAGCCTCTGCCGCCTTATCGCAGGCCATATTCACATCTACCGATTTGGTGATGCTTCCTGAAAAGCTGTAGCGGAAGCCGAAGAAAAGTCCTACCACCATCAGCGGAAGCACTACCCAGAATGCAAAGAGCAGCAACAGTACTATTACGATAACCGGCATAGTGATGATTTCTTCGTCTTTCTTAGATACGATGAAAAAGTTCTCACAGCCTTTTTTAATCAAACTGCCTATCCAGTTCATAAGCTTCTTTACCTGATCTCCGAAGGTTTCGCTGCTTGCCTTCTCATACTGGCGGGCAGCTTCCTTTACTTCCTCCGAAGGTTCAGCCTCTGTGGTGTATACGGATACGTCAGGTTTTTTAATCTTTCCCTGGTTCTCCAGGTATACCAGTGCATCAAGTATATCTTCACCACATGCTTCAAGAGCCGCTTTGGCTTCCTCGTAGCTTACACCTGTCTTTTCTCTTATCTTTTCAACTTTTTCTAATAATTCCATTTTTGTTTCCTCCTGTTCCCTTTTGTACTTATATCATACAGTAGGAAAATTAATGTAAAATGCAAGGAAGATTAACATTAGATTAATTTTGTGAAGGTTTTACACTTTCTTACGTGTCAAAATAATCCCAACGACCGCCCCTATAAATATAATCGGTGCAAATCTGACAAACAGCCATTCAAAGGCGTGAAAAACTACTCCCACAACGGCGGTTTCAGGATCACTGTAATCCCAGCCCAGGTAAGGACTGTTTAATACCATTAAGGCTGCAAAAATTATTACTATGACAACGCATAATGATATAAACAGCCAGTGGAGCATTCTCCGTCTTGCTGTCTTCCTCTGTGCAAGCTGTAAGTTTATAACCTCCAGCTTTTCGGAAATGGCTTTTAAGTCATCCGCTTCCGGCTCAGTAACCGTTTCTCCCAGCAAAGTGCTTACCGGTGTTTCAAGCACTTCCGATATTGATATTAACATATCAGAATCAGGCACCGACAGTCCCTGCTCCCATTTAGAGATTGTTTGCCTGACCACATTTAATTTGACAGCAAGTTCTTCTTGAGAAAGTCCTTTTGATTTTCTGATTGCTTTAATGTTTTCGTTTAACATATGGATAACCCCTTTCTTTCAGTCGTTACCACTATAGTATGAAAACCTGTTCGTTGCCGCAAGCAACGCATATTAACATTTCTGTAAGTCTTTTTCGTCGAGCAAAGTATATCACAAAAAAGTGCATGTGTACAATATCAATAAGCTGTACCTCAGTGCCGGCGTTGTACATATTGGGTTCAAGCAACCTTTTCTACAACATCTCACCCTTGACGGCAGTGAAAGCAGGTCAGTAAAGTCATGAAGGTTGTTGGATTATTTTGATTCATAGAATTTTTACAACGCAAAACATAATACCGTTGTAGAATAAACTCAAATCCTAGAAATTCTACAACGTTAAAGAGCATCCCATAAAAGCAGGCCCTTCCTCCCCCTAAAAAAAGGCCCTCCGGAGCCGGCGAAAATGCAGCGGTCCCGAAGGGTCATAAAAGCACTTTTAACGATTGCGTCTTATTGTGTTTTCTTCTGTTACATAGTGATGAAGATGAACTTCAGGCAGAATAGCAGTCCGATAACTGCTACCATGATATCCTTCTTTTCAAACTTGCCTGTGCACAGAGTGATTACTGTGTAAGCAATTGAACCGATACCGATACCGTTTGCTATGGAATAAGTAAGCGGCATCATAATGAGAGTGAGGAAAGCAGGAGCTGCAGATCTCATGTCGCTCATATCTACCTGCTTGAAGTTTCCAAGCATCAGAACGCCTACATAAATAAGTGCAGGTGCTGTAGCGCATCCCGGAACTATGCTTGCCAGCGGGCTTAAGAATAAGCAGATAAAGAAGCAGATTGAAACAACAAGGCTTGTTAAACCTGTTCTGCCGCCTGCTGCGATACCGGAAGCTGATTCAACGAAAGTTGTACATGTTGAAGTACCAAGAACTGCACCTGCAACTGTAGCAACGGAGTCACAAG
>CAZUFU010000101.1:0-6602 GCA_964619875.1 uncultured Oscillospiraceae bacterium | reverse complement strand
TCATCGAGAGAAATCGCCTCCTCGTCTTCAGACTGCGGCTTGTGCATAATCTGAATGTTTTCCGGAGTCACTCCTATGGAAACTCTGGTGCCCACAGGGTAACTGGTGGTGTTCTGCGCCAGCCACTCAAAACCGCCGGCCTCTATGCACATCTCATAATGAACTCCTATGAACACGTTTGACGTAACCACGCCGTCCATAATGCCCTGACCGGGCTTTCCTATTATAATATCTTCAGGTCTGATTACCACGTCCACAGGCTTGTTCCTGCCGAAGCCCTCGTCTATGCACGGGAAAACAACTCCGCATATCTTTACTACTCTGTCCTCCAGCATCACGCCGTCGATGATGTTGCTGTCGCCGATGAAGTCAGCCACGAAAGCGTTTTCCGGTTCGTTGTATATTTCCTCCGGTGTTCCCATCTGCTGGATATAGCCCTGGTTCATTACCACTACCTTGTCGGACATGGTCAGTGCTTCCTCCTGATCATGGGTCACATAGAGGAAGGTGATTCCCAGTTCATTCTTGAGACGGATGAGTTCGTACTGCATTTCCTGCCTCAGCTTAAGGTCCAGCGCTCCGAGAGGCTCGTCCAGAAGCAGCACTCTGGGCTCGTTAACTATGGCCCTGGCGATGGCAATTCTCTGCTGCTGCCCTCCGGAAAGTGAATCGACAGAGCGCTTTTCATAACCCGAAAGATTTACAAGCTTAAGTGCATACTTTATTTTATCATTTATATAATCCTTGCTCTTGCCGCTGATTTTAAGGCCGAAAGCTATGTTTTCGGCTATATTCATATGAGGGAAAAGAGCGTATTTCTGGAACACGGTATTCAGCTGTCGCTTGTTAGGTGCCAGATTTGTTATGTCCTCTCCCTGAAACATTACACGACCTGTATCAGGTGTCTCAAATCCGCCGAGAATTCTCAGTGTGGTTGTCTTGCCGCAGCCGGACGGTCCCAGCAGCGTAATAAATTCGTTTTCCTTTATTTTTAAATTGAATTCGTCGAGAACCAGCTCGCCATCAAAGGATTTTGAAATGTCAATTAATTCTATTAATGCCATTATTGCTGTCTAGAAACTCGGAGGTGCACTTACCCAGAGAATCTCTGCTCCTTTCTTTGAGGTGATGTAATGTTTGCGGTCAGGCGTGTAGTAAAATGACTCTCCCGCCTTGGCCTTGTATCGTTCCTTGCCCAATACTATGACTATTTCTCCTTTGAGGACGTAGCCGAACTCTTCACCCTCGTGAGGGTTGTCGGGATAAGTGCTGCCGCCTGCCTTGAGTGAAAGTCTGATAGGCTCCATTATATTCTTCTGTGCGTTGGGAATTATCCAGTGGGTGGTGTTTCCCAGCTCTTCATCTATCTTTTCAAAATAGTCTTCCTCACCAAAAACAGTCTGAGGCGGCTCATCGTCCTTGGAAAAGAACTCGCTGATGGTCATGCCCAGGCACTGGAGAATATCTTCAAGAGTTGATATTGACGGCGACGTAACGTCGTTTTCCAGTTGGGAAATAAAGCCTTTTGACAATTCGCTTCTGTCTGCCAGCTCCTCCTGAGTCAGCCCGTTTAGTATTCTTAGTTCTCTTATTTTGGAACCGATGTCCATTTCAATGCCTCCCTGCACCCGTTTCGGAATAATAAACTTTTTGTTTAGAAATACTAAACTAAGTGCAAATAATATTATACTCTAAACCCTTGAAAAGTCAAGGGTTTTCTTGTATAATGCAAATATTGCCTAAAGGCAGAAAGGACTTAAATGATATGGAACTGGTTTTTGGAAAAATCTTATCAATATTCTTAATTATAGGAGTCGGTTTTGTGGCCAATAAGGCGGATGTTATGCCTATTTCGTCAAATAAGTATATGGTAGGCCTTTTGCTGAGGGTTACGTGTCCCTGCATGATCATGGCCTCTATCACCTCCAATGAGCTTCGTAATGACACTTTGAGCCTGAGCCTGCAGACTATTGCAGGAGCTTTGCTTTTCTTCGCTTTATCCGCTCTGCTTGGATATGTTCTTTCATCAAAAATAATCAAAGTGGAGCCTCGTGAAAACATCGGTGTCTATACCTATGCCTTCGGTTCCATCAACAGCGGGTTCATCGGTTTTCCTATTACTCTCGCCATCTTCGGTTCCGGGATCCTGTATCTTATGGTAATTCATAATGTTGTTCTCAATCTTTATCTGTATACTTTCGGTATAGTACTTTTAAATCTGGGTGCATCAGGAGGTAAACTGGATTTTAAGGGCTTTATCAAATCCTTTACAAATATCAATGCTATTTCTGCTGCAGTCAGCATTGTTATGCTCTTTGCAGGGCTGAAGCTGCCGACAGTCATATTTGATTGTGTTGATATGATAGGCAGTGCCACTACGCCACTTTCCATGCTGATAGTCGGCATGCAGCTGGGGCAGTGTGACTTTAATAGCGTAATAAAAAACAGAAAGCTTATAGTCATTTCTATACTTAAAATGCTCCTGCTTCCTGTTCTTACTTTTCTTATGGTAAACTGGCTTCCATTTGATCCGTCAGTGAAAATATGCCTGATTTTTGCCGCTTCATTCCCTGTGGCAGTTGCTACCGTAGCTGTTACAAGTGAGCAGAACCGTGATTCTCTGGTTAATGCTGAATTGGTTGCCATCACCACTCTTATTTCTCTGGCTGTAATTCCTGCAGCTGCTACTCTGCTTATAAGTTATTACGGACTTTCCTAAAACAGCCCCAGACTCTTAAGCGCAAAAATCCAGCAGAACATAGTCAGGCACGAAAACATGGATGAAAAGATTACGCAGGCCCCTGCCAGTTCTCCGTCGCTGTCCATCTGCTGCGCCATAGTGAAGGATGACACCGCCGTAGGAGAGGCGAATATAGCTACCAGAGTCACCAGTGCCACATCTCTGAAACCTGCCAGGACTCCACAGGTCAGTGCAATTGCCGGCACCACTATCAGCCTTCCTGTCATACAGATTATCAGGTTTCTCTTTACTTTTTCCACGCTTTTTATGTCAAATGATGCCCCCAGCATGAGCAGCGCCATAGGTGTGGCTGCATCGGCCAGCATTCCCACGGTGTTCTCGGCGAAATCCGGCAGCTTGATGTTGAACGCAACCGCCAGCATTCCCAGCACGGCACCTATAATCATTGGATTTTTCAGTATGCCGGTGATTACGTGCATCGGACTTGGTCTTCCTCCTCTGAAAATTTCCAGAGTTACCACTGCCAGAACGTTGAAAATCGGTACTATGATGGTAATCATCACCGATGTCATAGCGAGGTTCTCACTTCCGAAAATATTTGCAACTATAGGGATTCCCATTATTACAAAATTGCTCCTGTAAATGGCCTGTATCATGGCCCCGCGGCTTTTTTGATTTTTTTCCACCTTAAGCACAAAACCCACAGTTGCAAGGTATATTGCAGCCAGCATGCCTACAGCAAAGGCCGCAAGTCTCGGATTGAACGCATCCGACAGCTCTTTTCCGTAAAGATTGCTGAACATGAGGCAAGGGAAAAGTACCACGAATATAAGGCGGTTTACCCTTTTCACCTCCTGCTCATTTATAAATCCTTTTCTTCTTACAAACACTCCCGCCGCCATAACCAAAAACATTGGTGCGACAGCTTCTACAGAAATAACTAAATTATCCAATAACATCTTTTGTCACCATTTGTGCATATTTATATTTGTTTTTATATTTGAATTTTTGCATTCAGTACGGAACTTAAAAGTCGTCTTCGCTTCGGATACCATCTGTGCAAGTGCAGTAAGATAATTCTGCACAAGGCACTCTATGTATTCGTTGTCCAATCCGCCTCCCGGCTTGTCAGCTGTTATTATAAGATTCTTAGGCTGGTAAATTCCGTTCAGGTGGTAGAGCCTGAGCTTTTCCATATTCCGCTGAAAATACGCGTCATCGTCCAGCAGTCCATTATGCTCCAAACCGATTTCGTAAAACGGAGTCAATGGAATTACGAAATCCAGATAAGCTGTCTTTTTATTTCCGAACTCGTCATACAATATTATCTTCTTCTCATAATACACCGAAAAGCCTGAACGGTAAATGGTTTCCGCGAGAATTGCCTCACTTTTTGATCTTGTTTTTAGTCCGAAATATGTGGAGTTAACCAGCTTTTCTCTCATGTATGGGTTCTCTGACTGGGTGAAATGCTGTCCTTCAACACCGCAAAATATTTTCTCTCCCGGATCGAACTCCGGTCTGGCCGGCTCAAGTCCTCTATACGACTGAGGCAGGCTTCTTTCTATTTTCTCAAAGTCCAACGGCTCGTATTCCTTCAACAGGCGCTCCATGGCCTTTATGTTTCCTTTAGCTATACTCTCTGCTGTTTCGAGCACACGTCTGCGCTTGAGGTCGTTTACCAGACTGTGCTGGCTCTTGGGTATGTACACCTCTATACCGTCTTTTCTCGTGTAATATTCCGAGCCATATGATTTATCCCTTCTCTGAAGGGTGCCTTGTGGCAGCTTTTTCAGTTCCTGCTGCGCCTCATATAGAAACATCTGCTCTTTTTTCATATTTCTCTGTACAATTTCATATAACCCCATCCTTTTGCCCTCTCTTTCTAAGTAAATTAAACCATTTTCTTATTTTAATGTCAATACTTTAAAGTAAATATTTTACTTTAAAATGATTTGTCCAGGATGCACCCCACGAAAATTGGACAAAAACATCGATTTGCGTGGGGATTTTTTGTAATATATGTAATCCATGGAATAAAATCCGACGAAATTGGGCCAAAAACGCAGAAATTCCCCCAGCAAATCGCACTTTTGGATACGATTTCTGGGGGAATTGAACCAGTTGTATCTGTTTATAGTTTATCTGGCGACTACAGCAGCTCTTTCCTCGAAAGGTTGATTCTGTTCTGTGCGTCGATCTCGGTAACCTTAACCTTTACGGTGTCTCCTACGTTCATAACATCCTCTACCTTTTCAACTCTTTCCTTGGCCATCTTGGAGATGTGCAGCAGACCTTCCTTGCCAGGCAGGATTTCGATGAATGCACCTACAGATCCCTTTGCTGTTGACAGGATTCTTGTAACCTTGCCTTCATATACTTCGCCCACTTCAACGTCCTTAGTAAGTATTTCAATTTCTTTCTTGCAGGCTTCAGTCATGGCAGCATCTGTGCCGTAGATGGAAACAAGGCCGTCATCGTTGATGTCAATCTTAACATCATACTTTTCAACAAGGCCGTTGATTGTTTCGCCGCCCTTGCCGATGACAACTCTGATCTTATCAGGGTCGATGGTCATACTGATGGCTCTAGGAGCCCATTTTGACAGTTCAGGACGAGGTGCAGGAATCTCCTCGAGCATCTTGCCCATGATATACATTCTGCCCTCCTTAGCCTGGTTGAGGGCCTTTTCAAGAATATCTCTGGAAAGGCCATGAACCTTGATATCCATCTGGATAGCCGTTACACCCACTTCAGTACCTGTAACCTTGAAGTCCATGTCTCCCAGGAAGTCTTCCATACCCTGAATATCTGAAAGGATTGCGAATTCTGATGAACCGTCCTCCTTTACTCTCTCGATAAGTCCCATAGCGATACCTGCAACAGGTCTCTTGAGCGGAACGCCGGCATCCATAAGTGCCAGACATGAACCGCAGGTTGAACCCATGGATGTTGAACCGTTGGATGACAATACTTCAGATACCACTCTGATGGCATAAGGGAAGTCCTCAACTGACGGAAGTACCGGGATAAGGGCTCTTTCTGCCAGAGCACCGTGACCGATTTCGCGGCGGCCAGGTGAGCGTGATGTCTTGGCCTCACCTACAGAATAGCCCGGGAAATTATAGTGGTGCATGTATCTCTTTGAGGTCTGCTCTGTAATTCCGTCGATGGTCTGAGCCTCGCTGGCAGGTGCCAGTGTGCAGACTGACATAACCTGAGTCTGTCCTCTCTTAAAGAGTCCTGTGCCGTGAGTTCTCGGCAGCACTCCGGTCTCGCACCAGATAGGTCTGATTTCGTCAAGCTTTCTGTTGTCAGGACGGATTCCTTCGTCCAGAATCATAGTTCTTACGGTTTCCTTAGTAATATTGTAAAGAACGGAGTCGATGTCCTTGGCGCCTTCCGGATAGATTTCCGCAAAGTGTTCCTTGGTCTCAACTTCAACAGCGTCCATATTTTCAAGTCTTTCCAGCTTGTCCGCAGTGTGGATTGCCTCTCTCATCTTAGGAGATGCATATTCTCTTACTGCAGCGTCGATTTCTTCTGACGGCTTGTAGAGAGTCACTTCCTGCTTAGGCTTGCCTACTTCTCTTACAACCTCTTCGATGAACTCTACGATTTTCTTGATTTCCTCGTGAGCGAAAAGGATTGCATCCAGCATTTCCATTTCAGGCACTTCGTTGGCTCCGGCTTCAACCATCATGATGGCATCCTTGGTACCGGAAACGGTCATGTGCATGTCGGACTTTTCTCTCTGCTCTAAAGTAGGGTTTATGATGAGCTGACCGTCAACTCTGCCTACTACTACGGAACCTGTCGGTCCGTCCCACGGAATATCTGATGTTGCCAGTGCAACGGATGAACCGATCATACCGCAGATTTCAGGTGAGCAGTCAAGGTC
>CAZUFU010000100.1:0-6807 GCA_964619875.1 uncultured Oscillospiraceae bacterium | reverse complement strand
AGCTTCTGGCCCAGCTCCGGGACGACTACCGGGGCAGAACCAAGATCGTCTGGCGGGTGTGGTTTGGCGAAAACATGGGCGCTTCCAGCCTTACGGATGCCACAGCCATCCGGGTGTGCGGCGGATTGTACGACAGCAACTGCCACGACCTTGTATACTGTGAGGACGTGGTGTATATCGACTTCGGCCACAACGAATGGCTCACCGACACCAGCTTTATTGCCGGAATGCCCAAGCTGCGCTACCTGATCATCTCCGGCTCCTCCATCAAAACCCTGGAGCCCTTCCGGGTGTGCAAGGAGCTGAAATTCCTGGAGATCTCCTTCTGCGGCTATCTGGACGATGTGTCCCCCCTGGCCGAATGCGAGTCCCTGGAGATGCTGAACATCAGCAACACCAAGATCACAGATCTCAGCCCCCTGGACAACCTGCCTCTGACCCACTTTGTCTCCCTGGCCTGGGAAGCCCGGGACTGGATGCCGTCAGAGCAGAAGGACCATTTCAAGGAAGCCCACCCCGACTGCTGGACCCAGTTCGGCAAGGGCCAGCCCTATGGTGTCGGCTGGCGGTACACCGGGGAGAAGGATCCGGAATACCTGCCCTACTATCAGCAGATCCGGGACGTGTTCATGTATGACATCTACCCCAACTGTCCCAACAATGTGGGCTGGTACTACGAGGAAAAAACCAAGTGGACTGTAGTACCCCAGGAGGAGCTGGAACCCGCTCCTCAGCCGGAAGCCGCGGCGGAAACGGCTGCGGACGGTGAAACCGAGCCCACGGTTCCTCAGGAGACGGAGCCCTGAGCCAATTCTGGACAAAATCAATCACAGCAGCGAACGCCCTCCTACAGGCCGTTCGCTGCTGTTCTTTGTCATATTGCACAAATGTATTCTGACTTTTTCTGCTCTTTTGCCGAAAATTTAATAATTCCTTTACAATTACCCGGTTCGGTGCTATAGTTGTCTCGTCCCGAAAGGGGAAGCGTTTTTCTGATTGGCTTTATCCGGTTTGTCCGGTTGAGCATATTATTTTCTGTATTATTAGGAGGAACACAAATGAAGAAGATCATTGCAATGCTGCTGGTTCTGGCCCTGGCTGTCGGCCTGGTTGCCTGCGGCGGCAGCAGCAGTAGCGACAAAACTTCCGGCGGAACCAAGGTTTCCGTGTTCTGGTACGAGGAGAGTGACGTGTATCTCAGCTCCGTCCGTACTGCTCTGAACAAGGAGCTGGACGCTCTGGGCGTTGCCTATGACAACCAGTATGCCGGTAACGATCAGTCCAAGCAGCTCGATCAGATCAAGACCGCCATCGCCGGCGGCGCCAACCTGCTGGTGGTGAACGTTGTCACCTCCGGCGCTCCCGACACCGCAGAGGACATCCTGGCCGCTGCCGGTGACATCCCCGTCATCTTCTTTAACCGCGCCATCGGCACCGACGGTTCCGACGTCACTGTTCTGAACGCCCATGCCACCGCCTGCTTCATCGGCACCGACGCCCCCGAGGCCGGCCACATGCAGGGCAAGATGGTTGGCGACTACGTTCTGGCCAACTATGACGACATCGACGTCAACGGCGACGGTGTGATCTCCTACGCTATGATGAAGGGCGATGAGGCCAACATCGAGGCCATCTACCGCACCCAGTACGGCGTGGAGGATGCCGATGCCGTCCTGACCGCTGCCGGCAAGCCCGCTCTGAAGTACTTCGACGAAGCCAACCCCAGCTGCTACCAGGTTGACCAGGGTGGTGCATGGTCTGCCGCCGCTGCCAAGGAGTACATGGACACCAACTTCGTTACCTATAACGAGGCCAACGGCAACATGATCGAGCTGGTCATCTGCAACAACGACGGCATGGCCGAGGGCGTGGTTGCTTCTCTGCAGGAGAAGGGCTACAACACCGCCGGCGCTCACGTTGTTCCCGTGTTCGGTGTTGACGCTACCGACAACGCCAAGGCTCTGATCGCCGAAGGCGCTATGACCGGTACTGTCAAGCAGGACGCCGAGGGCATGGCTGCCGCTATTGCTCAGACCGTCAAGGCTGTGTCCGAGGGCAAGACCCCCGTTGACGCTCTGGCCTCCCTGTCCGACGATCGGTTCACCATCGCTTCCGACTGCACCGGCAAGCTGTTCGTTGCTTACGCTCCCTATACCGGCTAATATCGGATCGTCAAACCATTTCCGGGCAGCTGTCGTTCCGGCGGCAGCTGCCCCTTTCTAAATATCCTCTGAATCATCGTCAGGCGCTGTGGGCGGCTTTCCCTCCCCGGTCCCAGGCCGATGATTTCACAGCTTTCCCCAAAACGATCACCGTAATCTGGTAGGGAGCGGCAGATTTCGCTCCCCGATGCAGGAACGAGGTCTGCCGTTCCCTATCGCACGGCGTGTGACACCCCGGAAAAACAAGTAAGGGAGGAACGCAGTATGCAGCAGGATGTTCTGCTGAAAATGGAGAATATCACCAAAACCTTCCCAGGCGTCAAGGCTCTGGATCATGTCAGTCTGGAGCTTCAGCGCGGTACTGTTCACGCACTGATGGGCGAGAACGGCGCCGGTAAGTCTACCCTGATGAAGTGTCTGTTCGGAATTTACAACAAGGACGACGGACATATTTATCTGGATGGGAAAGAAGTTAACTTCAAAAGCTCCAAAGAAGCACTGGAAAATGGCGTGGCCATGGTGCATCAGGAGCTGAATCAGGCTCTGAAGCGCAGTGTTATGGACAACATCTGGCTGGGCCGCTACCCCACCATCGGCGGCATTGCCGTCAATGAGCGCAAAATGTATAAGGACACCATGGCCGTCTTCAAGGAGCTGGACATCAACGTAGATCCTCACCGGATCATGAGTACCATGCCCGTCTCTCAGCGGCAGATGGTGGAAATCGCCAAGGCTGTTTCCTACAACTCCAAAGTCATTGTCTTCGACGAGCCCACCTCCTCCCTCACCGAGGAGGAAGTGGAGCATCTGTTCCGCATCATCAACATGCTGCGGAACCGGGGCGTGGGCATTATCTACATCTCCCACAAGATGGCAGAGATCAAGCGGATTTCCGATTACATCACCATTATGCGGGATGGTCAGTGGGTCGCTACGGAGCCTGCCAAGAATCTGGAAATGAACGACATCATTCGGCTGATGGTGGGCCGTGAGCTTACCAATCAGTTCCCGCCCAAAACCAATACCCCCGGTGAGGTCTACCTGAAGGTCGAGGGCGTTACAGGCATGTACAATCAGCTCCGGGATGTATCCTTTGAGGCCCGGAAGGGCGAGGTTGTCGGTCTTGCAGGACTGGACAGCTCCGGACGTACCGAGACCCTGGAGAGCATCTTTGGCATCCGTACCCGGAAAAGCGGCACCATTACCCTGGAGGGCAAGCCCTGCCTGAACCGCGGCGCTCAGGAATCCATCAAAAACGGCTTTGCTCTGCTGACCGAGGAGCGCCGTGCCACCGGTATTTTCGGTGTACTGAATATCCGGGACAACACCGTCATCTCCAGCCTGAAGCGGCACAAGCGCTTTGGCATCTATCTGAGTGAAAAGTCCCAGCGGGAGGACACCCAGCACTACATCGACGCCATGCGAACCAAGACCCCTTCTCAGGAGACCAAGATCCGCAGTCTGTCCGGCGGCAACCAGCAAAAGGTCATCATCGGCCGGTGGCTGCTGACAGAACCGGAGGTTCTGCTGCTGGACGAGCCCACCCGAGGCATTGACGTAGGTGCCAAATATGAAATTTACCAGCTGATACTGGATCTGGCAAACAAGGGAAAAACCGTGTTGATGGTTTCTTCCGAAATGCCGGAGCTGCTGGGCGTCTGTGACCGGATTGTGGTCATGTCCGGCGGCCGAGTGGCCGGCGAGGTGAATGCGAGAAACACCACGCAGGAAGAAATCATGACGCTGGCCGCCAAGTATGTATAAGGAGGAAACAGAAAATGACTAATCCTGTAACGACGCTCCGCTCTCATGCAGATGAGTTTAAGGCAATGGATGCCAAGGACAAAAAGAGAACCATCATCGACGGTATTCTCAATAACGCCCTGTACATCCTGATGCTGATCTTTGTCATCTACACCGCCATTGAGCGGCCCAACTTCCTGAGCTGGGGCTCTCTGGCAAACCTCATCACCCAGGTTGCTGCCTATCTGCCTCTGGCTCTTGGCATCGGCGGCTGTATTGTCCTGACGGGCACCGACCTTTCTGCCGGTCGTGTGGTCGGCCTCACCGCCGCCATCGCCGGTGTGTTCCTGCAGAAGGCAGACTTTGCCAATAAGATGTTCCAGCATCTGCCCACCGTGAATATCTGGTGGATTCTGGGAACTATGCTGATCGTCGTAGCCATCGGCGCAGTCATCGGTCTGGTCAACGGCTTCTTCGTGGCCAAGTTCAGCCTGCATCCCTTCATTGTCACCCTTTCCACGCAGCTGATTACCTACGGTATTATCCTGTGGTTCTTCTCCCTCAACGGCAACAACGGCCAGCCCATCTCCGGCCTCAGCAGCGAGTATAAGGAGTTTGTGGGCGGCACCATGTTCCGCCTGGGCGGCGTGGCCGTGCCCTGGTATGTGCTGTATGCCATCATCCTCACCGCTCTGATGTGGTTCATCTGGAACAAGACCACCTTCGGCAAAAACATGTTTGCTGTCGGCTCCAACGCCGAGGCAGCCAAGGTCTCCGGTGTCAACGTATTCATGACCACCATGCTGGTGCACACCCTGGCGGGTGCCATGTACGGCTATGCCGGCTTCATCGAGGGTGTCCGCAGCGGCTCCGTTGCCGCCAGCACCGGCCTGAACGCCGAGTGTGACGCCATCGCAGCCTGCGTCATCGGCGGTGTCTCCTTCGTCGGCGGCACCGGTAAGATCAGCGGCATTATTCTGGGCGTGGTGGTTCTGCGTCTGATCTTCGTTGCCCTGACGATGCTGGGCGTGGACTCCTCCAGCCTGTTCATCATCAAGGGCGCCATTATCCTCTGCGCCTGCGCCCTGGATATGCGTAAATATCTGGTGAAGAAGTAATGGCAGAATCTCCGGAACAAAATGGCCAGCGCCAGCCCCGGCAGCTGCGGGGGCTGTACAGCAACGTGAAGATTTCCGTCCGGGCACTGGATACCATCATCATTGCCTGTATTCTGGTGATCGTCGTACTGCTGGCCATTGACCTTCGAAACCCCGGTTTTACCATCTCCTTTGATTCCAAAGGCGGTACGGATGTCGCCTCACAGAATCAGATGTACGGACAGCTTCTGCAAATGCCGGAGCCTCCCACCAGAGAGGGCTATGTCTTCACCGGCTGGTACCGGGATGCCGCCTGCGACAGTCTGTGGCTGCCGGAAACAGATACCGTGACGGAAGATATGACCCTGTACGCCGGATGGAAGCCAAAATAATGAAAAACACCGGGAGGAACAGCGGATCCCACCGCCGTTCCTCCCGGCTTTTGTTATTCTGTTTCGGCGGCTTCCACCACATGCTTCATCAGCACACTGGTGGTGACGCTGCCCACCCCTCCGGGAACCGGAGTGATGGCCGCCACGATAGGCTCCACCTCTTCAAAGCAGGCATCTCCTGCAATGCCCCCGGTGCCTCTGGGTGTAACCTTATCCGCGTCCCAATTGATGGCCACATCGATGACCACCTGCCCGGGGCGGACGAACTCGCCGGTCAGGGAGTTCAGCACCCCGGCAGCGGTGAGGATGATATCCGCCTGACGGCAGAGGGCGGCAGTGTCGGGCGTTTTCGTATGGCAGAGGGTCACGGTGGCATCCCTTCCCAGCAGCAGCATGGCCGCGGGCTTTCCCACCACCTGGGACCGCCCGATCACCACGGCGGACTTCCCCCGGCAGTCAATGCCGTAGTAGTCCAGGATTTCCATACAGGCCGCCGCCGTGCAGGGAGGATAACCCATCCCCGCCGCTCCGGTGAACACCCCGGCGGCGGAGGCGGCAGTCATGCCGTCCACATCCTTGCAGGGGCTGAGCCGGTTGCAGATGGTATTGGTATGCTCCCGCAGGGCAGCCGGAAGGGGCCGCAGCAGCAGCAGCACGCCATGAACTGCATCATCGGCATTCAGGGCGTCAATGATTTCCAGAAGCTGTGAAAGCTGCGTATCCTCCGGCATCTGGTGGAGGCGCACCTCCACGCCCACCTCCTCTGCCCGCCTCCGGGCGCCCCGGAGGTAGCTTTCATCCGCCGGATCGGCTCCCAGCCGCACAATGGCCAGGGTGGGAACCGTGCCGTTTTCCCGGAGGGCAGCAGTCCGCCTTTTCAGGTCGGTATTGATTGCATCGGCCACAGCCTTGCCCAGCAGTAATTGCGCCATTTCTTCCTCCTGTCATACACCCGTGAGCTGCTCCACCACATCTGCGTAGAGCTTGTCCGCCAGGGGACAATAGGTTTCCAGCAGCCGGTTGGCCCTCTGGTTCAGCTCTCCGGCAGCACCCCGGTTTTTGAGGCTGACCGTGTTGATAAACACATTCAGGGAGGCGGCCTGCAGCGCACTCTTGCACAGCACCACGCCGCAGCCCACATCGGAGACGGTGAGGCGGCTGCACTGGGCGGCGAACACCGCCATGCATTCCAGGGCCTGGCCGCACAGCTCCATGATCCCCAGCGGCACCGCGCAGGCATCCATGCTGGCCTTCTCCACAGCAGCCTCCCGGCCCGGGTCCGCCCGGTCTATGGTGTAGGCCCGGAGCAGCGGGGCAAAGCCCCGGCCGTCCGCCTCTACCTGATCCAGAAGAAGCTTCTGCAATTCATCGCACTGCCCCATCACGGCAGTCAGGCTCTCCTGCACCTGTGCA
>CAZUFU010000099.1:0-6831 GCA_964619875.1 uncultured Oscillospiraceae bacterium | reverse complement strand
TCGTCGGGCTCATAACCCGGAGGTCGTCGGTTCAAATCCGGCCCCCGCAACCACGAATATCCAGACGCTTTCGGTGTATGCCGGAGGCGTTTTTTGTATAGAAAATCCCGTTTGTTATATGATCACACGGGATTTTCTGGGTATCCGAAGTTAATTGGAGTTTTGCAGTTTTTATTCAGGTCACTCGCTGGGGTTTCGGCCCTAAGCCATTTTACTGGCCAACGATTTATTGTTTTATGCAAAAATGTCTCACCAAACCCGCAAACATTGAAAATAAGCCCGAGGTGAGACACAGTGCCCAAAGCCTCCTAGCAAAATAATCCAATATATTCAAAATATTGACATATATGGGCGATATTCTATAGCTATAAAGCCATCAAAATGTGAATCGAAGCGATTCGAGAGTTACCTGTGTCTCATTTTAACCTTTTTTTGTGGCATAGAGCGTGTCGGGGGACAAAAATGTATAAAAACCAGTATAGACCTTTCGCAAGCAGAAAATGTATGAAGTTCTACTTTCCTTCGTTACCCTAGCGAGTACCCCCCCCTGTTTAACTGAGGCCCCAATTAACTTCGATTAATACCTCTGCAGCGCGCCACAGCAGGCTTGGTTTGCCCGCATTGCAGCCTTCAGTAAGTGAGAAAATGCCGAACACCCGCATGAAAGTGCCTATAAATTCACCCAGAAATTCTCTTTTCATTATAGATTATGCCTCATTTCTTTTTTATTTTTACAAGCTTGTAACCTTAAATACCAGACCAAGTCTGATGATAGATTATACCAGAAATAATGACGTTTAAAGTAATATTTAGTTTTTTTAGTAAAATTTTATGCAGCTTTTACCGGATAACGGTGCATCTTGTATAAAAACCACGGAAGAGATATAATGAAAAAATAAGAACCAATTTATATTAAGATGAGGACCACCAATGGATATCAGAAAACTTGCAGAAAAAAACAGAGATTACATAATAGACAGAAGAAGATATTACCATGAGAATCCGGAACTCAGTCTGAAGGAATACGCTACTACGGAAGCCATCAGATCCGACATGGAAACCATCGCATCAGAGATAGGTGTTTCATCATACCTTGAAATCCAAACCTTTGAGGACTATCCCGGGCTCACAGCCTTGCTGGATACAGGAAGACCGGGAAGAACTATTTTACTGAGAGCAGATATAGATGGTCTGCCGATCCAGGAATGCACAGGCCTCAGTTTTGCTTCGAAAAACCCGGGCGTTATGCACGCCTGCGGTCACGATACCCACATTGCCATGCTGCTGGGCGCAGCGAAGATACTTATGGAACCTTCGGTATTTGGAACCCTCCGCGGCAGGGTAAAATTCATTTTCCAGTCCGGAGAGGAGACGGCCAGAGGCTCAAAATACTATATCGACCACGGCATATTAGATGATGTTGATGCAGTATTCGGCCTGCACACCTGGGGAACGCTGGAGGCTCCGTACCTGTGCGTTGACGGAGGCAGAAGAATGGCATCCACGGATAATTTCACCATAAAGATAAAGGGTCTGAAGGCTCATGGTGCAGCACCTCATCTGGGACATGACGCCATAGTGGCTGCTTCAGCGGTGGTGATGGCACTTCAGAGCTTCGTCAGCAGAGAAAACGACCCCCTCAATCCTCTGGTACTGACCGTAGGAAAATTCCACGGCGGTAATATGTACAACACCATATGCGGTGACACAGAACTTGAAGGTACTATAAGGACCTTTTCCAATGAACTGAGAAACAAGCTGCAGGAGGAGCTGACAGCAATTGTTTCCAATACGGCTGCTGCCTACGGCTGTACGGCGGAGATTGAAATAAGGCATATGCATCCGGCAGTGATAAATGAACATAGAGAGCTTAACGAAATCGCCCGTAACGCCGCGATGAAGCTTTACGGTGAAGAGGGCATCAGGTCTATGGAAAGTCTCATGAGCGGAGAAGATTTTTCTCTGTATATGGAGAAAGTTCCCGGATTTTTCGGGTTCGTAGGTGCCTTTAACGAAGCTAAAGAACTGGTGCATTCCAATCATCACGAGCAGTTTACGGCAGACGAGGATGCACTGGAACGAGGCAGCGCCCTGACGGCACAGTTTGCGTTGGACTATCTTTGCAGAGAATAGTATTGAAACGGACCTGCAAGTGTAGTATCATATAATGATGGGAGAAAAAGAGAAGATAATTTAGAAGATAATCAGGAGGCAAAAAATGCAGTTAACAGATAGAGTAAAAAATTGTAACGGCTGCGCTGCATGTGTGGTAGGCTGTAAATATGTTTGCGTAAAGATGGAGGAAAGACCTGAAGGCGAGGGTAAGAAAAAACAGCCTGTAGTAAACGAAAACGGATGCAACAGATGCAACGCCTGTGTACTTTTCTGCCCGCTTTTCAATCCTGTAGAGCTGCCGGACTTTGAGCAGTTCTATGAATACAGTGATGAATACGGCGAAAGAGATATGCCGGCAATCTACAGACAGACCATGCGTAATGTCAAAGCAGGACAGCATGTGGAGTTCATAGGAACTCTCTGCGAAATTGCAGCTCTTAAATCCCTTTTCGGAGACAAACTTTATCCGAACCTCATTCTGAAGCCGCTTTACTGCGACGACGAAAAGAGAGCCAAGGAGCCTTGCTGCAGAGAATGCAGATTTTACGGAAAGGAATAGGAACCAGACTAAATGAGCGATTCAATGAGCAACTCAATTTTAGATACGGTCAAGGAGACCTGCGAGGTTTTCAGCAAATACGAGCTGACCAAGGGGGAGCTGGCCAGGGCGCAGGAGCTGGCAGACAAGCTGGAAAACCATAAAATTACTGTTTCAGTCATAGGCCAGTTTAAGCGCGGCAAGAGCACTCTGGTAAACGCAATCCTGGAGGATAAAATTCTGCCGGTAGGTATCGTGCCTGTAACCGCTGTGGTGACTACAGTGGAGTACGGTGAAAAGGCAGCCACAGTTCAGTTCGACAACGGCATCATAAAGGAAATCAGCTTCGACGAAATGTCATCCTACATAAACGAGCAGGAAAATCAGGACAACAAGCTGGGCGTATCTCAGGTATGCCTGTACTGTCCTTCGGACTTTCTCAAGGGAGGTATGACCTTCGTCGATACGCCGGGCGTAGGCTCCGTGCATCAGAAAAACTCCGATGCGGCATATTCATATGTAAAGGAAAGCGATGCTGTAATCTTCATGCTTTCTGTTGACAGCCCGATTAATCAGATAGAAATCGAATTTCTGGAAAATGCCAGAGAGTTTGCATCCAAGTTCTACTTCGCAGTAAACAAAATCGATTCCATCGACGAGACGGATCTTGAGGACTATCTTGCCTATTGCAGAAACCTGCTTTCAAAGCTCATGGGAGTGGAGGACGTTCAGCTTTTCCCTGTCAGTGCTAAGAAAAACATCGGCGTGGAGGAACTTAAATCCGCAATTACCCGCGACTGCCAGACCACGGTGCAGCAGATTATAGAAGAGTCGGCGAAGCTGAAGATGCGTGACATAGTGGCCAGCGCTCTTTCACAGATTGTTCTTTACAGGACCGCTCTGGGCATGACCCATGCGGAGTTCGATGGCAAGTTTGCCGAGATGGAAAGCTTCTTCGAGGAGATAAAGGCAGAGGCTGCTGAGTTTGCGGAAAGCTTCCCCGGCAATGCCAGAATGCTGGAGGCTCACATGAACGACATCAAAAACCGTCTGTCGGCCAGAGTTTCAGAACTTTTCGGAATCGAATATCACTACAATATCAGTCAGGTGGACTTTTTCAGAGGCGGCAAGGTGGCCGATGACGGAAGCCGCGACCTTCGTGAAAGCTTCGCAGCTGCTGTTGATGGACTCTGTACCGAGCTTAAGGACACTCTGATGGCCATATTCATGCACCGCGAAGAAAACACCTATAAGGTGGCTCGCCGCATAAATGACCTGAACCGTCTGGTGCGCAAGCTTGTTAAGCTGAGAAGCGAGCTGGCGGAATAGTGGGGTAGGTTGTACAAATTCAGTAATATTAAAAAATTTTACAACATTGCGACTCTGTATGGGCGGGAAACCGGCATGACAGAGTGCAAAGGTTGTAGAATATTCTAGTGAGAAGCCGATTTTACAACGCTTAGAACAGTAAGGTTGTAAATACGGACGGTAATGATTGTTTTTTACAACCTTTCATCACTTTCGAAGCATGATGCAACTGCCAAAACAGTGCAATGTTGTTTAATTTTCATATTATCCTTAAATAAAACAACGAAGGAAGCAACCACATTGATATGGAGCTTCCTTTTATAATACAAAAAATATTATATTTTAAAGTAAGACATTGAAAGCTCTAAACTATTAGTAGTTGACAAAATACGCTGGGGGGGGTATAATCGAAATATAAGATAAAAAAGGCAAACTTGTCGAAAGATAGGTTTTGGCTTGCCTTTTTTGTGCGAAAACAGCCTGCGTGCGCAGGCGGAAAGATAAACTAATGGAAGGAGAAAGTTTTATGAAAAAGTTTTTTATTACTTTGATGTGCATCATCATGGTGGTATGTTTCATGCCGACAGTGGCGTTTGCAACTGAACTTGTAAATTGTTCGAATGGCGATAATTGTACAGATCATGCGGCAGCAATTGGTACGACACATTACGACACATTGCAGGCAGCAATTGGTGCTGCCACTGATAATCAGACAGTTCAGTTATTGAAGAATGTAACAGTTTCCAATCGTGTAGAGGTTAATAAAAACATTATTTTTGACCTGAACGGTAAAAAACTTCAGAACGATGATGGACCAGCACTTTGGGTCGTTAACGCAGATGTTTCTGTTACTGGTCCTGGCACGATTGTCTCCAACTGTGCTACAGGTGGTATGTCCGTTGTTTGGTTAGGCAGTGGTGCAAAGGAGGCAACCCTTACTATCGGTAAGGATGTAACCGTGTCCGGCTCGGCTGATTATGGTATTTCTATATTTGGCATTCCTGGCGCAACGGCCAATCTGATTATCAATGGCACAGTCAGCACTACCGGTGAGGGTGCGGCTGTCTCCGGCAACGGAACTTATAACCCTGCTTCCATTACAATCAATGATGGTGCTACAGTAAGTTGCACGAACGGTGCAGGAATCTATTTTCCGCAGGCAGGGACTTTGACTGTAAACGGTGGAAATATCACAGGAACACATGGCATTCAGATGTGCTCTGGAACTTTAAATATTTCTGGTAATCCTATCATTACTGCCACGGGTCTGGATGAAATCGATTCAAAAACTGGTGATGGTCCTATCCCTGACGGTGCAGCGGTTTCTGTGGTTAATCGTAGTTATCCGGGAGGAGCGCCTTCTGCTACGATTAGCGGTACGCCTACCATAAAGGCTGCAACTGGTCAGCAGGCACTACGTGTTTATTCTTGGGATTCTAATACGGTGAAAGATTGGGATAATGCAAGTGTTTCAGTTACTGGCGGTACTTTCTCAGATTTAAGTGCATTAAATTATCTTGGTCAAAGTGCTGATGTGTCTTTTAAACTGGATGCTCCCGTAACAGGAGACATAGAGATTCCTTCAGGAAAGAAAGTTACATTAGACCTTAATGGACAAACCTTAACAGTTAATGAATTATATGGGTTAACGGTGAATGGCGAACTAATTGTTAAAGATTTGACGGGAGAAGGAAAAATAACGTGTGGTTATACACCAATTTTAGTGAATGGATCAAACGCAAAGATAACACTTGAAAGCGGTATTATTGAATCTAACTCAGGTAGCGGCTCTGACCATTATGGTATATTCTGCCAGGGAGGGGGTACTGCTATAGTTAATGGTGGCACCATTAATTCAGGCTATGCAGCTTTATCTGGAAATAATACTGCCGGTGAAATGAATTTTGCTGTTAATGGAGGAACACTTACAGCAGCACAAGGTCCGGCAATCTATATGCCTGGGCAAGTAAAGCTTGACATTACTGGAGGTACTTTGAATGGAGGAGTATCTTTACGTATGGGGCAGGTAAATATCAGTGGAGGAACGATTAATTCCATAACTTCTGATATTGATAGTCCTGCTCAGTATTATAATTTTTCAGGTAATGCATGGCTTCCAGACGCATTATATGTGTTTGGTGGAACATATACATTTGATAATTCACAGTATGGAAACTCGTTGAACCTCAATATCACCGGCGGTACATTTAACTGTACCAACGGGCAAGGTAGTGCAGTCGCAATTTACGATTTGGGCAAGGTTGCACAGAAAATGAACGTTAATATTTCAGGTAGTGCAGTTTTGGATACAAGTTCGACGAATCGTAAAGCATATCAAATAATTAATCTGGATGACTTGGGCGTAATTAGTCCAAAGACTGGTTATAATAATCCAGAATACGTTGGAAAGGTAATGACAACTATCACTGGCGGTACATTCAGCACTACTCCGAAATATTATCTGCCTGCAGGTTCCAGATACTACGTATCAGAGGAAGGCGGTAAGTTCGTTGTTAGATATTCATCGCCATCACCTGGAACTGTACCAACAACCCCAACCGACAACGTAACCAACTCCGGTTCAACTGCAGCTGACAACGCAACTACAAGCGCTGACCTGAGCGGAAGCACTTCCACAAGCAACGGTACTACTACAGCTGAAGTGGACAAGACTACAGCAGATAAGATTGTGGACAAGGCAGTTGAGAACAAGTCGACAGAGGTTGTAATCGACGCGACAGCTAACACTACTACAGCTGCAGATTCAACTACAGTTGCACAGGTAACCATTCCTACAGAAACTCTGGGAGCAATCGCAGAGAAGACTGAAGCAGATGTAACCATCAAAACTGACGTTGCAGAAGTAAAGA
>CAZUFU010000098.1:0-6835 GCA_964619875.1 uncultured Oscillospiraceae bacterium | reverse complement strand
TTGGTGTGCAGGGAGTAGGGAATGGCAACGCCGCCCTGACAGGCTTCGTATTCCACATACTGGGTGCCCAGGTTGTGGTACAATGCAGCCATGGAGGCGTCCGCCCGCATCTCCCCCCGGTAGACACCGGCAGCCAGCTTGTTTTCCAGCACCTGCCCGTCGTCCACACGGTTGTCAAGGCCCGGAAGAATCCCCTTGGGGGCGGGCTCGTCGGGGTTGTAGCGTTTGAAGATTTTTCCGGGAACGATGCTGCCGTTTTCATCCCTGGCTTCCTCCCTGGTCATGGAAAGAGGGGTGTTCCACAGGGTGTTCAGCACCAGGCCCGCCTGCTGGTTCAGTGGGAGATGGGCGACCATATCTGCGGCACGGGTCTCGGGGTCATTGCGCCAATCCTCGTAGGGGCTGAGAACGCCGTCGTTGTCCATGTCCTTGAAGTACAGACCATCCTTCACAATGACGCCGCAGGTGGTCACACCGATGGTGGGGCCGTTCTCGTTGTGAAACAGCACAGGCTCCAAATAGAAGTCGTTGATGTGCTCCCCCTCCTCCAGAACATAGGGCGCGGGGATGTAGCCGTTTTTGAGATTCGGGTCGATGGATACCGGGTTCCTTTTCATGGGTACACGCCTCCTTGCAATTTTTCTTTTCCGTAAACAGGAAGCAATATCCGCAGATATTGTTTAAGCTATTATAGCATGCGCGCTCCGGGAAAGTCAAACAAATGTAAGGAAAAAACGGCTTTAGCGGAATCAAATTGCAGATAACTGCAGGAAATTGGAACGCATACCAAATGTACAAATGCGGCTTAAAAAATCCATCCATGTGTTCCGCTTCTCCTGCGTGAATACTTTTCGAGCTGCCGCAAACACTAGGCCCAAAGGAGCGATGAATATGGATGGACACGAACTTGTAAAGCAGACTCTGGATCAGATTCCGCAGGCGGGGAAAAATGCAAAACGCATCGTCGGGCTTGTGAAGGAAGACGGCAAGGTCACGGGCTACAAGCTGTCGGACGAAACCTTTGTCTCCAAGCCGGAAGCTGTTTCCATGGCAAAGCAGGGCCAAATTGCAGATGTGGGCATCGCCCACCGGGGCGATACCGAATACCTGAAAGCCATTCCCAACGGCAGCGAAAACGACAATCTGGGGAACCTTCCCTCTGTTTCCCCGGAGCCCAAGGCATAAGCGGCATTGCTCAAAGCCTCCGGTTTCCATCACGAAAACCGGAGGCCTTGCCTTTTTCAAAAAGTTTCTTTGTTTATTCCTGTGCTATTTTATGGCAGCTTTTTATCTCAATACCTTCTCCATGGGCTTTCCCCTGGCAAGCTCGTCCACCAGCTTGTCCAAATACCGAATCTCCTGCATCAGCGGGTCTTCGATGGTCTCCACCTTCACGCCGCAGACAGAGCCTTTGATTCTCTTTCGCCCGGGGTTCAGCATTGGCGCCTTGCGGAAGAAGTCGCCGTAGGTGATATCCGAATCCAGCAGCTCTTCCAGCTGCTCCCTGGTATACCCCGTCAGCCATGCGGTAACCGCAAACACCTCATCCCGGGTGCGCCCCTTCCGCTCCGCCTTGGCAATCAGCATGGGGTACACCTTGGCAAAGGACATGGCAAATACTTTTTCCATTTCCGTCTCCTTATCAGAACGCGTCCAAAAAGTTCAGAACCGTCTGGTTAAAATCCCCGGCTTCCTCGTACAGGCCATGGCCCCACTGCCCATACATCCGAAGCTCGGCGCCGGGGATTTGGGCCGCAATCTCCCGGGATGCGCCGCCGCCCAGAGCCTTGTCCTGTTCGCCGCCGATGACCAACGTGGGTGCGTGAATCCGGTGCAGGTTTTCGTATGCATCGTGTTTCAGGCAGGCATCCGCCTGAATGAAAAACCGGTCATAGGACTTTGGCTTCGTCAGCCTGCCCATGATGGGAACCAGCCATTTCTTCTTGCGGTAATACGCCTCCGAATAGATCCGCCGCACATTGCTGTCCATGAAAGCGGTGTGGTCGCCCCGCCTGGCACAGGACGCCCATTCTTCGATAGAATCCGCCAGAATCGGATTCGGTCTCGAGGAAGTGACCGCCAAAATCAGCTTCCCCAACTTTTCCGGGCAGTCAATGGCGAGGTGCTGGGCTATCATGCCGCCCATGGAGACACCCAGTACATCCGCTTTTTGGATGCCGAGCTTTTCCATGGCTTGGGCCTGATCCGCCGCCATTTCCCGGGTGGTATAGTCCTGGGGCAGCCCATTCTTCCGGCTGAATACATAGACCGTAAACCCTTTGGCAAACGCCCGGTACATAAACGCCATGGGAAGCGCCGTGCCTTTCACAGAGCGCAGACCATCCCCCAGGCCGGGAAGCATCACAAGAGCCCTCCCACCGGTACCAAAGCGGATGTAGTCCATTTCCGTATTGCCAATCGGAATCGTCCCGTTTTTCGCGCTGTACAGCATGGTATCACCTCTTAGAAAAAGCATAATCCGCCGCTTCCTGAATCCAGCCCAGGAGCTCCCCGTCGATTTCATCGGGCGCTCCCACCATCACATGATGGATCCACCTGCCGGGGTAGGGCTCCGTTGCCACATCGATTCTGGGGGATTCCCTGCGGCAGCCCAGGCCGAAGGAGATTGTCATCCACACCGCCGGGCGATCTTTCGCTCTCCGGCAGGGGTTGAAGGAAACAAAGGCAAAGCCCCGCCTGTTTGCAAAGGTGATCTGGGTCTTGGCGACCTTGATCTTCACATCGGGAATTCGGGTCAGAATCGCATCCTCCAGCCGTTCATAGATGGGCAGGGCCTCCATATGCTCCCCAAAGAAAAATAGAATATCCGTATTCACCCTTTTACCGCCTCATAATAATCCCCATACGCCCTGCCGTCATTTCCAATCAAAGGCGCATCCGCAGGGGCAAAGCCCAAGGCCGTCAGGGCCTTGATTCGCTCTGCCGCATATGCGTTCAGCGCTGCCGCATCACCGGCTTTCCGGTACTTACCCTGCACCCGGTCAAATTTCTGCCCATGGATTCGGCGCACCAGCTTGTCAAAGGAGCGCCGCTGTACCATCATACGGCTGTCAGGCTCCGCTTCCGTCAGATGGTTTTGCCGCTTGATACACCGCCATGATTTCCTGTTCCGTCAGCTTCATCCCCAATCGGGCAGCCGCAGAATGCCACATTGCCTCATCGTTGGCTCCGTCTGCCTCCTGGACAAGCTTCAGAAGCTTCATCACCCACTCTTCGCCTGTGATGATATCGTACAGAATACCGATGGCCCAATACCTTGCGTACTCTGTAAGTCCATTTGCAAACTGTGCGTGGATGGCGTCCTCAAGATGATAGGGCACCTCCCGGAGCGTGCAGGAAACATCGCCGCCGGCAATCTCCAGCATTGCGTACTTGGGCCACCGGGTTCCGCCATGGGGGATGCCGACAGAGCCGGGGTTGATGATTGTTTTCCCGGCTTCTCTTTGGATATACTGCTTGTGGCTGTGTCCCGTGAGGAGATACCTGCCGTTCATCTGGGCGAAGATATCCCCAATGCGGCCATCTTCGCTGTCAAAATAGTACCTGTCGTCATTTCGGGATGCGTGGGCAATTTCAATGCGAACACCCCCGATTTCAATGGTATCCGCGATTTTCAGGCCCTGAAAGAATTCCATATCCTGCTTCCGCAAACGCTCGTACGTAAACAGGAGGGAGCCCGACTTCGATCCACGGCTGAAGCTGGCGGCACCTCTTTCACAGTCCAGCATATATCTCTCCCGGTTGCCTGCCAGGCAGATGGTTTGATAGCTTGACTGTATTTGATACAAAAGATCCATGGTTTTCCGGGGTTCTGCCAGGTCCGATACATAGTCCCCCAGGAAAATAAAGCTGTCTGCCCCGCACCTTACCGCATCCGCACAGCAAGCCGCAAATGCATGGTAATTGGAGTGGATGTCAGATAGCACAGCAATTCTCATAGAGCATTCTCCTGCTTCATACCGTTTCTTTTGCGCCGCGGCCCCGGATTGTTCCGAAGGGTGGGGGATCGCCATCCTTCAGCTTGTTGATCCTGCGGATCATCAGCGCCCCCAGGGGAAATGCCAGTACAATGCCCGCCAGGGCATCGGAGATGGCCTGGCAGCAGGCAAGGCCCTCGGCCCCGAAGAAGCGGGGAACGGTGAGTACCAGCGGAATCAGGAACAAAAGCTGCCGGGAAAGGCTCAGCACCAGATTCCCCAGAGGCTTCCCAAGGGACTGGTAGAAATTGCTGGTAATCATAACGAACATATGCAGCGGGAAGGCGACGCAGAGGGTACGCAGCTTCAGCACCCCAATGGACAGCATCTGTTCATTTCCGCTGGAGTTAAAGACCATCAGGATAGGCCTTGCGAAGATGAACATGAGCGTCCCCAGAATGACACACCCGGTGACACCGATGCCCAGGGTGGTGTAAAAGGAGGATTTGACCCGTTTATACTTCCGCGCACCCCAGCAGAAGCCCGCCACCGGGGCAAAGCCCTGGGAGAAGCCCATAATCACGGAGCCGATAAAGCGGTACAGCTTGTTGGCAACGGCAATGGCTGCCAGCACCGCAGTGCCGAAGCCCCGGGCCACGTTGTTGGTGACAATCCCGCCTACAGACAGAAGGCTCATACGCAAAAAGGCGGGAATGCCCATCCGGGCAACCTCCAGCATATTGGCCTTGTCGATATACAGATGCTTGTGGTGGAGCTCCAGCATGGCGGTATGGCGCACATAGGGTAGCGCCAGAATCACACAGGCGAATATCTTGGATAGGGCCGTGGCGCCGGCTGCACCGGCAACACCCCAGCCGAAGACATTGATAAACAGGGGATCCAGGGCGCAGTTGAGAATACAGCCGGAGCACATACCAACCATGGCAAAGGTTGTACTGCCTTCACTGCGAAGGAGCTGATTCATAATCAGGTTTGCTGTGGTAAAGGGAGCGGCCAGCAGAATCCAGGTGGCATAGTCCACGGAATAGGCGTGGGCTTCCCGGGTGCTGCCCAGCAGATCCACAAGGAAATCCTTCACGGCAAAGCAGCTCAGTCCAAAGATCAGGGAGAAGATACAGCCGATGGCCAGGGTGGTTGTTGCCACATTGGAGGCCTTTTCATCCTCGTCAGCACCCATGAGCCGGGATATATAGCTGGCAGCGCCCATGGCAAAGCCCATGGCTACGGCCCGGAGGATATTCATCAGGGAGTCATTGACGGCAACGGCGGCGGTAGCCACCTCCCCCAGGCCACTGACAAAGAAGGTATCCGCCAGGTTATACAGGGAGTCTATGACCATGGAGATGATCATAGGGATGGCCACCCGGGGGATAACCCGCAGCATGGGGTCTTCCAGCATCATTGCCTGCCGCTTGGCTCTGGCAGCAGCTTGGTTTGTTTTCATGTACATTACCTCCTGAATGGGTGCCCTCCGGGTTCCGGCCTTGGCAGCATTCCCGGAACAGACCCCATTATCCGCATTTTTCGACATAATTAACTGTATAAGTATACCAGAATATCCCAAATGTTGCAACCCCCTTACAGCAAAAGAAGCGGCTGCGGCTTACAGCAAAAGAAGCGGCTGCGGCTTCAGGAGAAGCGGTCTGCACACGCTGACAGGAAGCTATAAAACAGACACATTCTCCTGCAAAACGCGCTGGTGACGGGCAAGGGCTATGCATTCGACAGTCCTGACCTTACCATCTGCCACGTCAGGCCCCATGAGACTTCCGATCCCAACGGGTATGTGACCGAGGCCTGCTGCCTTTCAAAAAAATCACCCATGCGCAAGCTGAATAAGGATCCCCGGGGACATTTTTATACCTCATTTCTGGGTTGACAATGAATATCTCCGGGTGTATAATCGCATAAATCATTCAGGAGGTACGGCAATGTTCCGTTATTGCTTCAACGCAATGAATCACGAGTCCGGTAATGGTATGTCGAATCATACCATCGGGCTTACACTGTCGTACGCTTTTTAGGATAATCTCACAATAGATTATAGGAAAGATACAGTGCAGGCCGTAACACTACGTTTGGCCTGCACTGTTTTTATGAGTAAGGAGGTAAGAAAATGAACAAGGAAATCGACATCACAGGTGTGGTGCTGACTACGAACCGTCTTACCCTGCGGCCCTGGAAGGAATCAGATCTGAACGATTTCTACGAGTATGCAAGGGTGGACGGCGTCGGTCAGATGGCAGGCTGGAGTCCCCACCGCAATATGGAAGAGTCCCGGACAATTCTCTCCCATTTCATTCAGGGGAAGCATGTTTTTGCTCTTGAGCATCAGGGCAAGGTCATTGGCTCTCTGGGGGTGGAAAAATACAACGAGGAAAACTACCCGGAGCTGGCTGCGTTACAGGGCCGGGAAATCGGTTATGTCCTTTCCAGGGATTATTGGGGACAGGGCCTGATGCCGGAAGCGGTTCAGGCCGTGATCGCTTACCTGTTTGACACCGTCGATTTGGACTTCCTTTTGGTTGGCCACTTTGACAGAAATAACCAGTCCAGACGGGTCATCGAAAAGTGCGGCTTCCGGTATATCAAAACCACACAATATAAGACCAGGTATGGTACTGTGGAAACTTCGATAGAGTATATCCTCTATCATCCGGAAAGGCGCTGATTGACTGGATGTCCCGCAGACGTTCACAAAGAGCGCCTGCGGGGCTTTTTTTGATTACAGCATCCCAGGCCTTGTATTCCGGGCTTTTTTCCGCTATACTGTTCTCAAGATCATCAAGGAGAGAGACCATGGGCTATTTTGCAGTCATCGACACAGAAACCAACTGGGAAGACCAGGTTATGTCCATCGGCACCGTGATTGCGGA